>NZ_AKVH01000043.1:0-18733 GCF_000278565.1 Pseudomonas sp. Ag1 | reverse complement strand
CCATGTGAGAGTAGGTCATCGTCAAGATTAAATTCCAGAACCCCTGATTGCTTATGCAGTCAGGGGTTTTGTTTTGGGCGGTCGGAAAGTATGGCGAGCGTCTCCAAGTGTTCCTCACTTGCAGCCTACGATTGTCTTCAATGCTAAAGTCCATCCCTCGATTTTGCTTTTCCCAAGGAAGCCGTTATGCCGGATGCGACGTCCCTCAGTGCTGGATTCATGGTGGTTCACGGCAACCGCCTGGATGAGCTGCGCAGCCTGGTTGTCAGCTGGATGCGCCGTTACCCGCTGGCTCCCCTGGAAAACGAAATCGCCCTGGTACAAAGCAACGGCATTGCCCAGTGGCTGAAACTGGCGCTGGCTGAAGACCCTGAAGACGACGACATGGGCGGTTGCGGCATCGCTGCCGCTATTGATGTGCAGCTTCCCGGCAGCTTCATGTGGCAGCTCTATCGCATGGTCCTGGGCAAAGACGAGATCCCGCCCAAATCCCTGCTGGATAAAGCCCCACTGACCTGGCGCCTCATGCGCCTGCTCCCCGAGCTGATCGATCAACCCCATTTCGAACCCCTGCAACGCTTCCTGACCCACGATACGGATCTGCGCAAACGCTACCAACTCGCGGAACGCCTCGCCGACCTGTTCGACCAATACCAGGTCTACCGTGCCGACTGGCTGGAAGATTGGGCTGCCGGTCGCCATCAACTGCGCAATGGCCGTGGCGAATCCAAACCCTTGAGCCCGGCCAACTGCTGGCAAGCCGAACTGTGGCGCGCCCTGCTGTTGGACGTAGGAGAGGAGGGCATGGCTCAAAGTCGCGCCGGAGTTCACCAACGCTTTATCGAGCGCATCAATAGCCTGGAGCAGGCACCGATAGGCCTGCCCTCCCGCGTGATCGTCTTCGGCATTTCCTCCTTGCCAGCCCAAGCGCTGGAAGCCCTTGCCGGCCTCGCCCGTTTCAGCCAGGTGCTGCTGTGTGTGCACAACCCTTGTCGCCATCACTGGTCCGACATCGTCGCCGACAAAGACCTGCTCCGAAACGAATACAAGCGCCAGGCACGCAAGGCCGGAATGCCGGTCACCATCGACCCGCAAACCCTGCATCAGCACGCCCACCCGCTGCTCGCTGCCTGGGGTAAGCAAGGTCGCGACTACATCAACCTGTTGGACAGCTACGACGACCCCAACAGTTACCGCTCGGCATTCCGTGACGGTCGTATCGACCTGTTCAGCGAGAGCGAGCCCACCACCTTGCTCAACCAACTCCAGGACGACATCCTCGAACTGCGCCCCCTCAACGAAACCCGTGAACTCTGGCCAAGCGTCGACCTGGCGCGCGACACTTCCATTCGCTTCCACATCGCCCACAGTGCCCAACGCGAAGTTGAAGTTCTTCACGACCAGTTACTGCAGCGCTTCAGCGCCGACCCCACGCTGCGCCCACGGGACATCATCGTCATGGTCCCCGACGTCGACAGCTACGCGCCGCATATTCGCGCCGTATTCGGCCAGCTTGAAAGAAGCGACCTACGCTTCATTCCGTTCACGCTTACGGACCAGGGCCAGCGTGGCCGCGATCCGTTACTGATCGCCGTCGAGCACCTGCTCAAGCTCCCGGACAGCCGCTTTCCGGTCAGCGAAATCCTCGACCTGCTCGACGTCCCGGCACTGCGGGAACGCTTCGCCATCAAGGAACGCGACCTGCCGACCCTGCACCGCTGGATCGAAGGCGCCGGTATCCGTTGGGGCCTCAACGCCGAACAACGCGCCGGCCTCGGCTTGCCCCAGGAGCTGGAGCAAAACAGCTGGCGGTTCGGCCTGCGTCGCATGCTCCTGGGCTACGCCGTTGGTACGGGCTCTGCCTGCGATGGCATCGAGCCGTACGATGAAATCGGCGGCCTCGATGCGGCCTTGATCGGCCCGCTAGTCGCACTGCTCGATGCGCTGCACGATGCCCACCAGGCACTTTCGCAACCTGCCGCGCCGACAGAGTGGGGCGAGCGCCTGCAAAACCTGATGCAGTTGTTCTTCCTCCCGAGCAACGAGCACGACGACTACCTGTTGGGTCAACTCGAGCAACTGAGAGAAACCTGGCTGGAGACCTGCGAGTCCGTCGGACTGCATGACGAATTACCCCTGACCGTAGTCCGCGAGGCCTGGCTGGCAGGCCTCGACCAAGGCCGGCTGTCCCAGCGCTTCCTCGCGGGAGCTGTCAATTTTTGTACCTTGATGCCCATGCGCGCGATCCCATTCAAGCTGGTTTGCCTACTTGGCATGAACGATGGCGACTACCCACGCGCGCAACCGCCGCTGGACTTCGACCTGATGGGCAGCGACTACCGCCCAGGCGATCGGTCACGCCGCGAAGACGACCGCTACCTGTTGCTCGAAGCCCTGCTCTCCGCCCGCGACCAGCTCTACATCAGTTGGGTCGGCCGCAGTATCCGCGACAACAGTGACCGCCCGGCATCGGTCCTGATCGGGCAGTTGCGCGACCACATTGCCAGCGGCTGGCACACCACCAGTGGCGAACCACTCCTGGAAGCCACCACCCAGGAACACCCGCTCCAGCCCTTCAGCGCCCGCTACTTCCATGAAGGTGACAAGCTGTTCAGCTACGCCCGCGAATGGCAGTTGCTCCACGCAACCCCGGACAGCCTGCCCGATACCGGCAGCCTCGCACCCTACACCCAGGAAGAACCGCTGAGCCTCGGCCAACTGCAAGACTTCCTGCGCAACCCGGTCAAACACTTTTTCAGCCAGCGCCTGAAAGTATTTTTCGAAGCCGCCGAAGTCCCGCTGGAAGATGAAGAACCCTTCGTCCTCGATGCACTGCAGCGCTATAGCCTGAGCGACAGTTTGCTCACGGCGGCACTCACCCGCCCCGACAACCTCGACGAAGCCCTCAACGCCCAGGCCCTGCGTCTGCAAGGCAGTGGCTTGTTGCCGATGGTTGGTTTCGGCGAATGCCTGCGCAAAGAACTGATCGAGCCTCTGCCCGACCTGTTGCAGCGTTACCAGCAACTCCTGGCACTCTGGCCCACTGCGCACACCAGCGCCGAACCGATCAGTTTTGAGCATCAAGGCATCCAGCTGGAAGGTTGGATCAGTGGCCTGCATCAACGCAGCGATGGCGGCTTTCTAAGCGTCACCGCCATCCCCAACAGCATCGGCTCGATCAAGACCCGTAAGTGGCATCGCCTGATTCGCCCATGGGTCAACCACCTGGTGGCCTGTGCCTGCGGCCTTCCGTTAAGTACCGGCCTGGTCGCCAGCGACGACACACTGCTATTGGCCCCACTTGAGCAAGCCACAGCCCGGGAGCTCCTCGGCAACCTGCTGCTCGCCTGGAAAACCGGCATGAGCGAACCACTGCCGGTCGCCGTTAAAACCGCATTCGCCTGGCTCGGTCAAACCGACCCGGCCAAAGCGCAAGCCGCCGCCAGCAAAGCCTACGAAGGCGACGGCCAAACCAGCGACGGCGAGCGCCGTGAAAGCCCTGCGCTCATCCGACAGTTCCCCGACTACGCCGCCTTGATGGCTAGCGAAGAGTTCGAAGGCTGGTGCGAAACCCTCTATCGACCGTTGATCAACGCTCCCTGGCGATCACTCACCAGCGCGGAGGCCAGCGCATGAGCGGTACAAAACCCCTGGCCCTGGCCTTCCCGCTCAAGGGCAGCCAACTGATCGAAGCCAGTGCCGGCACAGGCAAGACATTTACCATCTCGGCGCTCTACCTGCGGCTGGTACTCGGCCACGGAGGGGACGAATCGGGCTTCGGCCGCGAGTTGCTGCCGCCGCAAATTCTCGTCGTGACCTTTACTGATGCCGCCACCAAAGAGCTGCGTGAACGCATCCGAATCCGCCTGGCAGAAGCCGCGCGTTTTTTCCGCGAAGAAATCGAAGAACCCGACGCGTTGATCGCCGAACTGCGCGACCAATACAGCCCCGCACAATGGCCCGGCTGCGCCAATCGCCTGGACATCGCCGCCCAGTGGATGGATGAAGCCGCCGTCTCGACCATTCACAGCTGGTGCCAGCGCATGCTGCGCGAGCACGCCTTCGACAGCGGGAGCCTGTTCACCCAGACCCTGGAGACCGACCACAGCGACCTGCTCGGCGAAGTGCTGCGCGACTATTGGAGGCTGTTCTGCTACCCGATGCACGACGATGCGCTGAACTGGGTGCGCAACAATTGGGGCGGCCCGGCGGCCCTGATGCCACGGGTACGCGCGCTGTTCGGCAGCGAGCGGCCCACGGATGAAACGCGTGACCCCGCCGAGCTGATCAACGAATGCCTGCAAGAGCGCCGCCAAGCCCTCGTCGCGCTCAAGGCACCCTGGCAACAATGGGCAGAAGAATTGCGCAACATTTGCCTGCAGGCCGTCGCCGCCAAAGCCGTCGATGGTCGCAAGATGCAAGCCCGTTACTTCGAACCCTGGTTCGAAAAAATCAGCGCCTGGGCAGCTGACGAGTCTCTCGAACAACTGGACATCGGCACCGGTTTCACCCGCCTGACCCCCGACGGCATGGCCGAAGCCTGGAAAGGCGAACCACCACGCCATCCGGGTATCGACGCCATGGCCAGTCTCAAGGCCAGCCTCGACGCCCTGCCAACGCCCGATGCTGCTGTGCTGCAACACGCCGCCGGCTGGGTGGGAAAACGCTTCGAAGAAGAAAAGCGCCGGCGCGCCGAAATGGGCTTCGACGACATGCTGATCCGCCTCAACGCCGCCCTGCAAGCCGACGGCGGCGAGCGTTTGGCCAGCGTGATCCGCGAGCAATTCCCGGTCGCCCTGATCGACGAGTTCCAGGACACCGACCCGGTGCAATACAGCATCTTCGACAGCATCTACCGCATCGAAGAAAACCACCTCGACAGCGGCCTGTTCCTGATCGGCGACCCAAAGCAGGCGATCTACGCCTTCCGTGGCGCCGACATCTACACCTACCTGCGCGCGCGCCAGTCCACCACCGGCCGCCATCACACCCTGGGCACCAACTTCCGTTCGAGCCACGCCATGGTCGAGGCGGTAAACCACGTATTCCAGCGCGCAGAAAAAGGCCGTGGAGCGTTCCTGTTCCGTGAACCCGACGGTACGAATCCGGTGCCGTTCCAGTCGGTATTGTCCCAAGGCCGTAAGGAACAACTGCAGGTCAACGGTCAGACGTTGCCTGCGCTGAATCTCTGGCATCTACCCACCGACCAGCCGATCTCCGGCGTGCTCTACCGCCAACAGTTGGCCGCGTCCTGTGCCAGTCAAATCGTCGCGTTACTCAATGGCGGCCAGCAGGGAACTGCCGGATTCCTCGGCAAAGACGCTAGCTTCAAAGGCGTGCTGCCGTCAGACATCGCCATCCTCGTGCGCGACGGCAAGGAAGCCCAGGCCGTGCGCGGTGAACTGGCTGCCCGTGGCGTGCGCAGCGTTTACCTCTCCGATAAGGATTCCGTGTTCGCCGCCCAGGAAGCCCACGACCTGCTGGCCTGGCTCAAGGCCTGTGCCGAGCCGGACGTCGAGCGCCCACTGCGCGCCGCCCTGGCTTGCGTCACCTTGAACCTGTCGCTGCCCGAACTGGAGCGTCTGAACCAGGACGAACTGGCGTGGGAACAACGCGTAATGCAGTTCCGCGATTACCGTACGATCTGGCGCACCCAAGGCGTGCTGCCGATGCTGCGGCGCCTGTTGCACGACTTCAAATTGCCGCAAACCCTGATCACCCGCAGCGATGGCGAGCGGGTATTGACCAACCTGTTGCACCTCTCGGAATTGCTGCAACAGGCGGCCGCAGAGCTGGACGGTGAACAAGCGCTGATTCGCCATCTGGCCGAACATCTCGCGCTTTCCGGCCAGGCCGGTGAAGAGCAGATCCTGCGCCTGGAAAGTGATGAACAACTGGTCAAAGTGGTAACGATCCACAAATCCAAGGGGCTGGAATACGACTTGGTTTTCCTGCCGTTCATTTGCTCGGCAAAACCGGTGGATGGCAGCCGCCTGCCGTTGCATTACCACGACGCAAACGGCAAATCCCAGGTCAGCCTCAGGCCCACCGCCGAGTTGATCGCCCAAGCCGACGATGAACGGCTGGCCGAAGACTTGCGTCTGTTTTACGTGGCGCTGACCCGCGCCAAACACGCCTGCTGGCTGGGCATCGCCGACCTCAAGCGTGGCAATAACAACAGCTCGGTGCTGCACCTGTCGGCCCTGGGCTACTTGCTCGGCGGCGGCGCTTCACTTGGCGAGTCCGGCGGCCTGGCCCGCTGGTTGCTTGACCTGCAGGAAGGTTGCCCGGCACTGCATTACGCAGAAATGCCCGAGGCCGATGCGGTCGTATTCCACCCGCCGCGTAACGAAGCCACCTTGCTCGCGCCGCTGCTGCCCAAGCGCAAGGCGGCAGAAAACTGGTGGATCGCTTCCTACAGTGCGCTGCGTATCGGCGAGAGCATGAGTGCGGCGAGCCTCGAAGCGCCGGAAAGCCCACAAGCGCAGAAGCTGTTCGATGACGAACGCCTCGACCCGGATGCCCCACGCGAGGTGCCGGCTTCCGGTGGCGATATTCACCGTTTCCCACGCGGGCCGAATCCCGGCACCTTCCTCCATGGCCTGCTGGAATGGGCGGGCGGTGAAGGCTTCAATGTTACCCCGGAGGCTATCGAAGATGCGGTCGCCCGCCGCTGCAACCGACGTGGCTGGGAAGGCTGGATCGGCACACTCGGCGGTTGGCTCGGGCATCTGTTGCAAGCCCGGTTGCCGCTGGGCAACGGGCAGGTGGCCCTTAGCGAGTTGCGGCAGTACCAGATCGAAATGGAATTCTGGTTTGCCAGCCACAAGGTCGACGTCCTCGCACTCGACAAACTGGTGTGCCAGCACACTCACAATGGCGTATCCCGCGTGGCCGCCGAACCGGTGCTGCTCAACGGCATGTTCAAGGGTTTTATCGACCTGACCTTTGAACACGAAGGCCGCTACTACGTGGCTGACTACAAATCCAATTGGCTTGGTCCCGATGATTCGGCCTACACGCAGCAGGCCATGGAACTGTCGATCCTCGACCATCGTTACGACCTGCAATACGTACTTTACCTGCTGGCCCTGCATCGCCAGCTGAAGGCTCGGCTGCCGGAGTACGACTACGACCGTCACGTCGGCGGCGCGTTGTACCTGTTCCTGCGGGGCACCCATTCCGCGAGCCAGGGCGCGTATTTCACCCGACCACCCCGGGAATTGATCGAAAGCCTGGACCTGCTGTTCCAGGGCAAACCGCTACCACCCAAGGCCGAGCCCGCCTGGGAACAAGGAGAGCTGCTATGAGCCTGTCGCCGTTACCGCTTGAGGAGCTGACGCCCCTCAGCCGCGCCGCCGACCTGGTGCAACTGCTCGATCTCTGGGTGCAGCGCGGCTGGTTGCGCGCGCTGGACAAGGCCTTTGTCGGCTTCCTCCACGAACTCGATCCGCAGGCTGACCCTTTAGTCCTGCTGGCCGCGGCCCTGACCAGCCACCAACTGGGCCATGGCCATGTGTGCCTGGACCTGTTCGAAACCCTCAAGGCCCCGGATTTCGCTCTGTCGCTGCCACCCGAAGGCGATGTGCAAACCGGCGTCATGCTGCTGCCATCACAGTTGCTCGACGGCCTGGACGGCGCCCATTGGTGCCATGCCCTGGCCGCCAGCCGTCTGGTAGCACTGGCCGTCGACGGCAGCGAGGAGGCGCAAAGCCGGCCACTGGTGCTGTCGGGCAAACGCCTGTACTTGCGCCGCTACTGGACCTACGAACGGCGTATCGACAGCGCTTTGCGCCTGCGACTCGCCACCCGGGAAAGCGTTGCCGCCGATCTGCCCGAACGCCTGAATCGCCTGTTCGACCAGGCCCCGCCAGACGGTGTTGTCGACTGGCAAAAACTCGCCTGCGCCTTGGCCACCCGCGGTGCATTCAGCATCGTCACCGGCGGGCCGGGTACCGGCAAGACCACCACGGTGGTGCGTTTGCTTGCGCTGTTGCAGGCCCCCGCCGTGGAAGCGGGCAGCGCGTTGCGCATCCGTCTGGCCGCGCCCACCGGCAAGGCGGCCGCGCGCTTGACCGAGTCCATCAGCCAGCAAGTGCTGTCGCTGAAAGTGCCTGATGCGGTGAAGGACAAAATCCCGACCCAGGTCACCACCGTTCACCGTTTGCTCGGCAGCCGTCCCGGCACCCGACACTTCCGGCATCACATCGGCAATCCGTTGCCCCTGGATGTGCTGGTAGTGGACGAAGCCTCGATGATCGACCTGGAAATGATGGCCAACCTGCTGGACGCCTTGCCACCCCATGCTCGCCTGGTGCTGCTGGGTGACAAGGACCAGTTGGCCTCGGTTGAAGCCGGGGCGGTGCTGGGGGATTTGTGCCGCGACGCCGAAGCCGGTTTCTACAGCCCGCAAACCCGCCAGTGGCTGCAACAGGTCAGCGGCGAAGACCTCGGCGCCAGCGGCCTGCAGGAAGACCTCGACGGTAGCCACCCCTTGGCGCAACAAGTGGTGATGCTGCGTTACTCGCGGCGTTTCGGCGAAGGCAGCGGCATTGGCCAACTGGCCCGCTGGGTCAACCAGCAAAACCCTGAGCAGGCCCGCAAACTGCTGGCTGCCCGCAGCCATGCCGACCTGTTTTGCGTCAGCCTCAAGGGCGAGCACGACCATGCCCTGGAGCGCCTGGTGCTGGACGGCCATGGCGACGGTGCCCACGGTTATCGCCATTACCTGAAACTGCTGCAGACCGCGCGTCCGTCCCTGGAGACGCCACGGGATGACGAGGCCTGGACGCTCTGGGCGCAAAAGCTGCTGAAAGCCTTCGACGCATTCCAGTTGCTCTGCGCCGTACGCAAGGGCCCATGGGGCGTGGAGGGCCTGAACCTGCGCATTACCGCCGCGCTGCTCAAGGCTCGGCTGATCGACAGCGACCAGCAATGGTACGAAGGGCGCCCGGTGTTGATGACTCGCAACGATTACGGCCTGGGCCTGATGAACGGCGATATCGGTATCGCCCTCAAGCTGCCCGAAAGCGACGGCGGGCCGCAGGTTTTGCGCGTCGCGTTCCCGCGCAACGATGGCCAGGGCGGCGTACGGTTTGTGTTGCCCAGCCGGCTCAACGACGTCGAAACCGTCTACGCGATGACGGTGCACAAATCTCAGGGCTCTGAATTCACCCACACCGCACTGATTTTGCCGGACGCCTTGAACCCGGTGCTCACCAAAGAGCTGATCTACACCGGCATCACCCGCGCCAAGGACTGGTTCAGCCTGATCGAACCCCGGGGTGGCGTATTCGAAGAGGCGGTGAGCCGCAAGGTGAAACGCTTGAGTGGGCTGATGCTGGAACTGGGCACTTGATCGTCAAAGAAGCTGACCGATGGGACATCTAAATTTTCTGATCCAAATGTGTGATTTTTCTTAATAAAATGTCGGAATCCTCCTGGGTGTCACCTCGGGGGTTTTCCGCCGTTGTGCTATCGTTGCGGCATCATCCCGAGAAGATCAAAGAGAATCGCTGCATGAACGTGGCTGTCTCGCCCACAGAGCGAAGTTTGAGCTGGAGACGAATGCTGCTGTTGGCGCTTCTGTGCGTGTTCACGCCCCTCGTTTTTGCCCAGCCGCCTGCCGGCATGGCCGATCAGCGGGCCAAGGCCGTCACCCAAGTGGTCCTGGGTATCCTCAGTTACGCCCGCTGGCCGGTAGAGCCCGCGCAATTGCGTTTGTGCATCGTCGGGCCAACCCAATACACCGATGACCTGGTCAAAGGCACCACCCAGGCTACCGGCCGTCCGGTAGTGGTGCAGCGTTTGCTGGCCGACCATCCAGACATCGCCAATGCCTGCGATGCCGTGTACATCGGCCAATTGACCAGCGACGAGCGCAGCCGCCTGTTCGCGGCATTGATCGGCCATCCAGTGCTCAGCATCAGCGAAGGCGGCGACCAATGCACCGTGGGCAGCCTGTTCTGCCTGCGGGTAGCCGACGAACAGGTGTCGTTCGAGGTCAACCTGGATTCCGTTGCCCGTAGCGGTGTGCGCATTCATCCGAGTGTGCTGCAGCTGTCCCGACGTCGAGCGCCGGGGTCATGAGTGTCGATAAGGCGCCAGTGCGTCCAACCTTGCGTTCAGTGATCGGGCGCGGGCACCTGAGCCTGGCGCTGATGGCCGTCAGCATGGCCAGTATTTCCCTGACCCTGCTCGGCGTGCTCGCGCTGCGGGTGTATGCCGACCACAACCTGCACCTGATCGCCCGCTCCATCAACTACACCGTGGAAGCGGCCGTGGTGTTCAACGACAGCGCGGCGGCCACCGAGGCGTTGGGCGTGATCGCCTCGGAGGAAGAAGTGGCCGAGGCGGAAGTCTTCAACGTCGACGGCAAGCAACTGGCCCATTGGGAGCGCCCTGAAACCGGGATGCTGTCGATGATTGAGCTGCAGTTGGCGCATGCCCTGCTCGAACAACCCATCACCCAGCCGATCCTGCACCAGGGCCAGGTCATCGGCAGCGTGCACCTGACCGGCCACGGCGGCAGCCTGTTGCGCTTCCTGCTCAGCGGCCTTGCCGGGATTCTGGTGTGCACCGCCCTCAGCGCCTGGGTTGCACTGTACCTGGCGCGGCGTTTGTTACGCGGCATCACCGGGCCGTTGCACAGCCTGGCCTCGGTGGCCCACGCCGCCCGAAGCGAGCGGGCCTTTGACCGACGCGTACCGCCGGCGAAAATCGCCGAACTCGACAGCCTGGGCAATGACTTCAATGCCCTGCTCGACGAACTGGAGGCCTGGCAGACCCACCTGCAAAGCGAAAACGAAACCCTCGCCCACCAGGCCAGCCACGACAGCCTGACCGGGCTGCCCAACCGTGCGTTCTTCGAAGGGCGGCTGATCCGCGCCCTGCGCAGCGCCGCCAAGCTCAACGAGAAAGTAGCGGTCTTGTTCCTCGACAGCGACCGCTTTAAAGACATCAACGACAACTTCGGCCACGCCGCCGGCGATGCGGTATTGGTGGCAGTGGCTACGCGCATTCGTGCGCAACTGCGTGAAGACGACCTGGTGGCACGCCTGGGCGGCGATGAATTCGCCATCTTGCTGTCGCCTCTGCACCGACTTGAGGACGCCCAGCGCATTGCCGAAAAAATCATCGCCAGCATGGACGCGCCCATTGCGCTGCCCGGCGACGCCCACGTATTGACCTCACTCAGTATCGGCATCGCCGTCTACCCCGATCATGGCGCCACCCCCGGTAACCTGCTCAACGCCGCCGATGCGGCGATGTACCAGGCCAAACGGCTTTCCCAGGGTGGCCAGCAAACGGCGGAATCGGAGTCCCCCGCCGCCGACGTTCAACACAGGAGTTGATCCCTTGTTCTCGACCGCACGCTTTTTATTCATCACCTTGCTCGTGGCTCTGCTCGCCCTGAGCGGCTGCCAGACCCCGCCGCCAAAAGGCCTGACACCGGCGCAAATCGCCGTGCTCAAACAGCAGGGTTTTGAACTGACTGACGAAGGCTGGGCCTTCGGCCTCTCGGGCAAGGTGCTGTTTGGCAGCGACGTCGAAAGTCTGAATGCCCCCAGCACCGAGATCGTCCAGCGCATCGGCAAGGCGCTGCTGGGCGTGGGCATTGAGCGCGTGCGGGTCGACGGCCACACCGACGCCTCGGGCAAGGAAACCTACAACCAGCAACTGTCCCTGCGCCGAGCCAAAAGCGTCGCGCACGTGTTGGCAGGCGTTGGGATGAAAGAAGAAAACGTACAACTGCGCGGGCTGGGCAGCAGCGAGCCGGTGGCGTCCAACGCGACAGCGGCGGGGCGCACCGAGAATCGCCGGGTATCGATTGTGGTGATTGCGGACTAAGCCGACGCCCTCGTTCGCTCTATGGAATGCGTTCAAAAATGTGGGAGCGGGCTTGCTCGCGAAGGCGGTGGATCAGTTGATGTATTGGGTGACTGACACACTGCTATCGCGGGCAAGCCCGGCTCCCACATTTTATTTAATCGGCAAACACCATCTCCCGCGTTTCCCCCATCAACAACGGCTGATTCTGCTCCGTCACCTCACGGATGTAATCCCACAGCAGGGTGATCCGTTTCAACTTCCTCAAGTCCTCGCGGCAGTACATCCAAAACTGCCGCGTGATATTGATCTCCTTGCCCAGCACCGGCAGCAATCGCGGGTCCTGTGCCGCCAAAAAGCACGGCAGGATCGCCAGCGAGCGCCCTTGCTGCGCCGCCACGTACTGCGCAATCACGCTGGTGCTGCGCAAACTGGCGCTGGCGCCGGGCACCACATTGGCCAGGTACAGCAGCTCCGAACTGAACGCTAAATCATCCACGTAGCTGATAAACGGATGCTCGGCCAGGTCCGCTGCCCGGCGGATGGGCGGGTGCTGGTCCAGGTATTCCTGCGTCGCGTACAGCTGCAGCTTGTAGTCGCACAGCTTGCAGCACACGTACGGCCCATGCTCCGGCCGTTCCAGGGCGATGACGATATCCGCCTCGCGCTTGGACAGGCTGATGAAGTGGGGCAGGGGCAGGATGTCCACCGAGATCGCCGGGTAGGTGTCGACGAAGTGGCTCAGTTGCGGGGTGACGAAGAAGCTGCCGAACCCTTCGGTGCAGCCCATGCGCACGTGGCCGGACAGCGCCACGCCGGAGCCGGAAACCTGTTCGCAGGCCATGTGCAACGTGCTTTCGATGGACTCGGCGTAGCCCAGCAGGCGCTGGCCTTCGGTGGTCAATACGAAGCCGTTGGTCCGGGACTTTTCAAACAGGAGAGTGCCCAACGATCCTTCAAGGGAGCTGATGCGCCGCGACACCGTGGTGTAGTCCACGGCCAGGCGCTTGGCAGCGACGCTGGCCTTGCGGGTACGGGCGACTTCGAGGAAAAACTTCAGGTCATCCCAGTTCAGGGAGCCCAGTGACGTGATGTTTTTTTGCATATTGGACCGGCTTTTATGTGCGTTCTTATTAGAAGTTTGCACATCTATACTCCAAAAACAGTCCGAACGCCTCATCCTCAAGGCGATTCAACGCCTTGGTTCTCTGCATACCTACAAGAATTGGAGACCACATGAACGCATCTGCCGATATTTCCGTAAAACAGGTCAAGCTGCTGATCAACGGCGAGTGGGTCGAATCCAGGACCACCGAATGGCAAGACATCGTCAACCCCGCTA
This sequence comes from Pseudomonas sp. Ag1, assembly GCF_000278565.1. Lineage (NCBI taxonomy): Bacteria > Pseudomonadati > Pseudomonadota > Gammaproteobacteria > Pseudomonadales > Pseudomonadaceae > Pseudomonas > Pseudomonas sp. Ag1. Next base: position 5,562 of record NZ_AKVH01000043.1, on the reverse strand, counting down.
CCCAGCAAGTGCTGGCCCGCGTACCGTTTTCCACCCCTGAAGAAGTCAACGCTGCCATCGACGCCGCCCATCGCGCCTTCCAGACCTGGAAGCTGACGCCGATCGGTGCGCGCATGCGCATCATGCTCAAGCTGCAAGCCTTGATCCGCGAGCACTCCAAGCGCATCGCCGTGGTCCTGAGTGCCGAGCAGGGCAAGACCATTGCCGACGCTGAAGGCGACATTTTCCGTGGCCTGGAAGTGGTCGAGCACGCGTGCTCCATCGGCACCCTGCAGATGGGCGAATTCGCTGAAAACGTCGCCGGCGGTGTGGATACCTACACCCTGCGCCAGCCGATCGGCGTGTGCGCCGGCATCACCCCGTTCAACTTCCCGGCGATGATTCCGCTGTGGATGTTCCCGATGGCCATTGCCTGCGGTAACACGTTCGTACTCAAGCCATCGGAACAGGACCCGCTGTCGACCCTGCTGCTGGTTGAACTGGCACTGGAAGCCGGGGTGCCAGCCGGCGTGCTGAACGTGGTTCACGGCGGCAAGGACGTGGTGGATGCGCTGTGCACCCACAAAGATATCAAGGCCGTGTCCTTCGTCGGTTCGACCGCCGTGGGGACTCACGTCTACGACCTCGCCGGTAAACACGGCAAGCGCGTGCAATCCATGATGGGCGCCAAGAACCACGCCGTGGTGCTGCCGGATGCCAATCGCGAACAAACCCTGAACGCCCTGGTCGGTGCCGGTTTCGGTGCGGCGGGTCAGCGTTGCATGGCAACTTCCGTGGTGGTGCTGGTAGGCGCGGCCAAGCAATGGCTGCCGGACCTCAAGGCCCTGGCGCAAAAGCTCAAGGTGAACGCCGGCAGCGAAGCGGGTACCGATGTGGGCCCGGTGATCTCCAAGCGCGCCAAGGCACGCATTCTCGACCTGATAGAAAGCGGCGTGAAAGAAGGCGCCAAGCTGGAACTGGATGGCCGTGGCATCAAGGTACCGGGTTTCGAGGACGGCAATTTCGTCGGCCCGACGTTGTTCTCCGGCGTGACCACCGACATGCAGATCTACACCCAGGAAATCTTCGGCCCGGTGCTGGTGGTGCTGGAAGTCGACACCCTCGACCAAGCCATCGCCCTGGTCAACGCCAACCCGTTCGGCAACGGCACCGGCCTGTTCACCCAGAGCGGCGCGGCGGCGCGTAAATTCCAGAGCGAAATCGATGTGGGCCAGGTCGGCATCAACATCCCGATCCCCGTGCCGGTTCCGTTCTTCAGCTTCACCGGTTCCCGTGGTTCGAAACTCGGCGACCTGGGCCCGTACGGCAAGCAAGTGGTGCAGTTCTACACCCAGACCAAAACCGTCACCAGCCGCTGGTTCGACGACGACAGCGTCAACGATGGCGTCAACACCACCATCAACCTGCGCTGATCGAGGAGACGACCATGAAGATTGCATTTATCGGCCTGGGCAACATGGGCGCGCCGATGGCGCGCAACCTGATCAAGGCTGGCCATGCGCTGAACCTGTTCGACCTGAACCAGACCGTGCTCAAGGAACTGGCGGAACTGGGCGGCACCATCAGCGCTTCACCGCGCGCGGCAGCCGAAGGCGCCGAGTTGGTGGTGACCATGCTCCCGGCTGCGGCCCATGTGCGCAGTGTGTGGCTCGGTGAAGACGGCGTGCTCGCCGGCATCGGCAAAGGCGTGCCGGCGGTGGATTGCAGCACCATCGACCCGCAGACCGCCCGCGATGTAGCGGCGGCGGCAGCGAAACAAGGCGTGGTGATGGCGGATGCTCCAGTGTCCGGCGGCACCGGCGGTGCCCAGGCCGGGACGTTGACCTTCATGGTCGGCGCCACCCCGGAACTGTTCGCCACCCTGCAACCGGTGCTGGCGCAGATGGGCCGCAACATCGTCCATTGCGGCGAAGTCGGCACCGGGCAAATCGCCAAGATCTGCAACAACCTGCTGCTGGGTATCACCATGGTCGGCGTCAGCGAAGCCATGGCCCTGGGCGATGCGCTGGGCATCGACACCCAAGTGTTGGCGGGAATCATCAACAGCTCCACCGGGCGCTGCTGGAGTTCGGACACCTACAACCCATGGCCCGGGATTATCGAGACGGCGCCGTCGTCCCGGGGTTATACCGGTGGGTTTGGTGCAGAACTGATGCTCAAGGATCTGGGACTGGCCACTGAAGCGGCCCGCCAGGCACACCAGCCGGTGATACTCGGCGCAGTGGCGCAGCAGTTGTATCAATCGATGAGCCAACGTGGGGAAGGGGGCAAGGACTTCTCGGCGATCATCAACAGCTATCGAAAACCAAAGTAGGGCGATTGTCCTTCTTCACTGTGGGCCCCTGATTTTTTACTGCGTAGACCTTCCAGCACCAGCTCACTACTGGTGCTTTTTTTTGGCCTGAATAAACCCCTTCGCGACGTTTGTGGGAGGGCGGTATTACTTATCGACTAATGCCTAGGGATAATGTTTTTTTGCATTGTTATAGTTGTGAAATAAACTTTTACAAGTTTTAGGTGTGACGCTGAAATATCATGTTTTTGATCATGGGTTATTCATTCGGTGAGTGTCCATGCGACACCCTATTATCATGCCGTTATAATTGATTTCTCGGTTATGTGTGTTCGGTTCGTCGTGGCTTCCCTCATTAAACACCCATGTTTATTGCGTGTTTACATTTCTCTTTGATGTTGACTATTGCCTCGCTAGTATCGGTTTTGCGAGCGTTGTCATGGTTGCTGCGTCTCGATAACTTCCGCCGAAGCGTTGTACTTTCAAAGTTGTGCAGGTGTGTCAGAGATGGCTAGCGAATGGATGCGTACATCGGGTTTCCCAGGGCTATCGGCCTCATCGAACGAGGCCGCCCTGGAACTTGAAAAAGCCCGCATCCTGGCCCGCCACCTTTCCCGGTTGCTCGACCTCTGGGCTGCGATGCAGTCCAGCCCAAGGCCCGGGCAGGCTTATTCTGACGCCAAGGATGTGCCACCTCATTCGGTGTCAGCGTGTTGCAAGCGCACGCGTGTGGGTCTGCAATGTCGTGAAGAAACCGGCGTCGGTTGATCGCTGTAAATCCTGACCAGTTCTATATAAACGCAAAAAGAGTTTCGTGCTCGGCGGTAACTACCGTCGTGGGCATTCGCTCGCGCTGAAATACGTGTGTCCATATAAAAAAACGGGTGAGAGATGAAAAACATAACTATTGTCGACAAGGCAACGGGGACGGCGACAGAGCATGCCTTTGGCAACGCCAGCCTCAAGGGAACCAGCATTGTAAAACTGCCGTTCGGACAAGAAAGCGTTCAATCGTTTCAACCGTCCGGCCAAAACCTGGTGGTCACTCTGAAGTCTGGAGAAACCATCACCATTCAGAACTTTTTTGTGGTGGGAGCCGACGGCTCCGCTAACCAACTGGTACTGGAAAATGCCGACGGAACATTGTTGCTCGGCAACTATTCCACGCCGTATTCGGGTTTCAACTTCACCGAAATCTCGACCCTGGACGACCTGGGTGTGGCAGCCATTGCCGCTGACAGTGCGGTGCCGGACTGGGTGCTGTGGGGCTTGGGCATCCTCGCCGTCGGCGGTACCGCCGCGGCATTGAGCGGTGGTGGCGGTGGTGGTGGCCATCATCATCAAACGCCAGTTCCTGCACCCGGTGCTGCGACCGGTTTGTCGGTCAACAGCGCGGGCACGGTGGTCAGCGGTAAAGGTCAGCCTGGCACCACAGTCACCGTCAAGGATGCCGCCGGTAACGTACTGGGCACAGGCACTGTGGGTACCGACGGCAACTTCCAGGTCAACCTGGACAAGCCGCAAACCAATGGCGAAACCCTGCAAGTCGTCCTCAAGGATGCCGCGGGTCAGGAATCGCAACCTGCGTCTGTGGTAGCGGGTGATACAACCGCCCCCGCCGCACCGAACGGTTTGGCCGTCAGTGCAGACGGTACAACCGTCAGCGGTAAGGGCGAGCCTAATTCGACCGTGATCATCAAGGATGCCAATGGCGAGGTCCTCGGCACCGGCACCGTGGATGCTGAAGGCAACTTCCAGGTCACCCTGGGAACTGCGCAAACCAATGGCGAAACCCTGCAAGTCACCCTCAAGGATGCTGCCGGCAATGAATCGTCCGCCAGCCCCGTGGTGGCTGGCGACAGCACCGCCCCGGATGCGCCGACCAACCTGGTGATCAGTGCCGATGGCGCAACTGTCAGCGGTAAAGGTGAACCGAACGCTGCCGTGAGTATCAAGGATGCCAGCGGCAACGTGATCGGTACGGGCACCGTCGGCGCGGATGGCAATTTCCAGGTTTCGCTCGACACACCCGCGTCCGAAGGCGAAAGCCTGGCGATCACGCTCAAAGACGCTGCCGGCAATGAGTCGGCTCCGGGTGCGCTGGTTGTCGCCGATATTGAGACACCGCTTGCGCCGCGCAACCTGGCAATCAGTGACGTGGGTGACACGCTCAGCGGTGAAGGCGCTGCGGCCCACAAAGTCATCATCCTCAACGATGCTGGTGAAGTGGTCGGCAGCGGAACAGTGGCAGATGACGGCACATTCCTGGTGCAACTGAACTCGCTGCACATCAATGGCGAGCGGCTACGCGTGTTCCTGCGCAACTTCTCGGGCAAGGAATCCCTGCCAGGCATCGTCATCGCGGGGGACACCATCGCCCCGGATGCCCCAACCAACCTGGTGGTCGGCGAAGATGGCAGCACCGTCACCGGCAAGGGCGAACCGCGCGCGACCGTTACCGTGAAAGACGCCGATGGCAACGTGATCGGCACTGGCACGGTCGGCGACGACGGTAATTTTCAAGTCACCCTGGATCCGCTTCAGGTTAACGGCGAAACACTGGCTGTCAGATTGACCGATGCAGCAGGCAACGAGTCTGTTCCGGCTTCTGTGATCGCTGTTGATATTGATGATACGGACGCTGATGCCGATGCCGACGCTGACGCTGACGCTGACGCTGACGCCGACGCGGACGCGGATGCGGATGCGGATGCGGATGCGGATGCTGATGCCGATGCCGATGCCGATGCCGATGCGGACGCTGACGCTGATGCGGATGCGGATGCGGATGCGGATGCGGATGCGGATGCGGATGCCGACGCTGATGCTGATGCTGATGCTGATGCTGATGCTGATGCTGATGCTGATGCTGATGCCGATGCTGACGCCGACGCGGATGCCGATGCGGACGCGGACGCGGATGCTGACGCCGATGCCGATGCTGATGCTGATGCTGATGCTGAYGCTGACGCTGACGCTGACGCTGACGCTGATGCCGACGCCGACGCCGACGCGGATGCCGATGCCGATGCGGACGCTGATGCGGATGCGGATGCGGATGCCGATGCCGATGCCGATGCCGATGCTGATGCTGATGCTGATGCTGACGCTGACGCTGACGCTGACGCTGATGCGGATGCGGATGCGGATGCCGACGCTGATGCTGATGCTGATGCTGATGCTGATGCTGATGCTGATGCTGATGCCGACGCTGACGCCGACGCGGATGCCGATGCGGACGCGGACGCGGATGCTGACGCCGATGCCGA
>NZ_AKVH01000042.1:0-17621 GCF_000278565.1 Pseudomonas sp. Ag1 | reverse complement strand
TGCTTACTTTTGCGCTTTTCAAAAGTGAGCCGCTGTAAGAGCGGAACCAATAGCAGCCGTGACCGCAGCAACGGATATGTCCACCACACCCGCCACCACCGATCAAACACCCCTTGCGACCCCCCAATTTCTTTGCTAGCTTCTTACAAAATGTTAACGATAACATTTGCTCTAAAAATAAAAACAAAACAGAGATCCCCACCATGAAAATGCTTCCGAAAACCCTGTGTTTGTTGGCTCTGAGCATCAATCTTGGCACCGCTGGCCTGGCACTGGCCGACACCAAACCCGCCCCCATCCGCATCGGCGCGTCCTTCCAGGAAATCAACAACCCTTACTTCGTCACCATGAAAGACGCCCTGCAGGAAGCCGGGGCGACCATCGGTGCGCAGTTGATCATCACTGACGCCCGCCACGACGTGTCCAAACAGGTCAGCGACGTCGAAGACATGCTGCAAAAAGGCATCGACATCCTGCTGATCAACCCCACCGATTCCGTCGGCGTGCAATCAGCCGTCAAATCCGCCCACGCCGCCGGCGTAGTCGTGGTCGCCGTCGACGCCCAGGCCGAAGGCCCACTGGACTCCTTCGTCGGCTCGAAAAACTTCGACGCCGGCTTCCAGGCCTGCGAATACCTGGCCAAGAACATCGGGGACAAGGGCAATATCGCCATCCTCGACGGCATCGCCGTGGTACCGATCCTGGAGCGCGTGCGCGGTTGCAAGGAGGCCGTGGCCAAGCACCCGGACATCAAGATCGTGAGCATCCAGAACGGCAAGCAGGAACGTGACCAGGCGCTGACCGTCACCGAAAACATGCTGCAGGCCCAGCCCACCCTCAAGGGCATTTTCAGCGTCAACGACAACGGCTCCCTCGGCGCACTCTCGGCCATCGAAGCCAGCGGCCTGGACGTCAAGCTGGTGAGCGTCGACGGCGCGCCGGAAGCGATCAAGGCCATCCAGAAACCCGGCAGCAAATTCATCGCCACCTCCGCGCAATACCCCCGGGACCAGATCCGCCTCGCCCTGGGCATCGCCCTGGCCAAGAAGTGGGGCTCGCAAGTACCGGCCACGATCCCGGTGGACATCACCCTGATCGACCAGGCCAAGGCCAAGGATTTCAGTTGGTAAAACACCCAGGCCCCACGCCAGGCGTGGGGCACAGGTCATCCATCTGAATGCGAGGTCGGCGGTATGAGCAGTCTTCTGAAGCTGGAAAATATCTGTAAGCGCTACCCGGGGGTGCAAGCCCTCAAGGCGATCAACCTGGAAGTGCAGCGCGGCGAAATTCATGCCTTGCTCGGGGAAAACGGTGCAGGCAAATCGACCTTGATGAAGATCCTTGGCGGGGTCGAGCACCAGGACGAAGGGCAGATCCTGATCGACGGCGAGGCTCGGCAGTTCGCGACGTATCGTGATGCGATTGCCGCCGGCATCGGCATTGTGTTCCAGGAATTCAGCCTGATTCCCTACCTCACGGCGGTGGAAAATATTTTCCTCGGCCATGAGCTGAGCAACCGTTTTGGCCTGTTGCGCAAGCGCGAAATGGTCGAGGCGAGCGAGGCGTTGTTCAAGCGCCTCGGTGTCAGTATTGACCTGCAATGCGCGGTCAGGCACCTGAGCGTGGCCGAGCAGCAATTCGTCGAGATCGCCAAGGCGCTGGCCCTGGACGCGCGGCTGCTGGTGCTCGACGAACCCACCGCCACCCTCACGCCGAGCGAAGCCGAGCTGCTGTTCGAAATCATGCGTGAACTCAAGCGCCAGGGTGTGGCGGTGATTTTTATCTCCCACCACCTGGAGGAAATTTTCCAGGTCTGCGACCGCATCAGCGTGCTGCGCGACGGCGGCAATGTGGGCGTCACCGATGTGGCCGACAGCGATATCGACCGCCTGGTGGAAATGATGGTCGGGCGGCGCCTGGAGTGCAGTTTTCCGCCCAAGCCCACCGCCGCACGCGGGCCGCTGCTGCTGGAGGTCAAGGACATCCAGTTGGTGCGCAACGGCCCCCATAACCACTTTGAATTGCACAAGGGTGAGATTCTCGGCTTTGCCGGCCTGGTGGGTTCCGGGCGTACCGAATTGGCGCTGGGCATGATGGGCGCGCTGCCGTCGGTGAGCAAAGACGTGTGGCTGCGGGGTGAACAAATCACCCTCGACGACCCGGCCCAGGCCTTGGCCCATGGCATCGGCCTGCTGCCGGAAAGCCGCAAGACCGAAGGGCTGATCACCGATTTCAGCATTCGCGAAAACATCTCTCTCAACAACCTGCCCAAATACCAGAACGCCAGCGGCCTGATCGACAAGGACAAGGAATGCGCCAGCGTTGAAGCGCTGATGCGCCAGCTGTCGATCAAGGCCCCCAGCGGCGAGAGCCGGGTGTTCAACCTCAGCGGCGGCAACCAGCAGAAAGTCGTGATTGCCCGCTGGATCAACCATCACTGCGACGTGCTGGTGTTCGACGAACCCACCCGTGGCATCGACGTCGGTGCCAAGGCGCAGATCTACGCACTGATGCGCAGCCTCACCGAACAGGGCTACGCAATCATCATGATTTCCTCGGAACTGCCGGAAGTCATCGGCATGTGTGACCGCGTCGCGGTGTTCCACAAGGGCGCCATCGTCAAGGTACTGGAAGCGTCTGCCGTCAATCCTCAAGAGGTCATGCGCCATGCAACAGGGGGCTCAAGTGAATACGTCCATTAATGCCGTGGGGCCTGGCCGGCTGCGCCTGAACCTGGCGCGGCTGATTCGCTCACCGGCTTTCTATCCCTTTGTCGGGCTGCTGGTGGTGACGTTGGTGATGATCTTCGCCAGCGATAACTTCCTGACGGCCAACAACCTGTCGAACATTGCGCGCCAGGTGTCGATCAACGCGATTATCGCGGTGGGCATGACCTGCGTGATTCTTACCGGCGGCATCGATTTGTCGGTGGGGCCGGTGATGGCGTTGTCCGGCACCTTGACCGCCGGTTTGATGGTCGCAGGCTTGCCGCCGGGCCTGGCGATTGGCGCCGGGATGCTGGTCGGCGTGGCGTTCGGCATCGGCAATGGCCTGTTCGTCGCCTACCTGCACATGCCGCCGATCATCGTCACCCTGGCGACCATGGGCATCGCCCGCGGGTTCGGCCTGATGTACACCGACGGCTATCCGATTTCCGGTTTGCCGGAGTGGTTCGGCTTCTTTGGCCGCGAAAGCCTGTTCGGCATTTCGGTGCCGATCCTGATCATGTTGGTGACGTACCTGGCGGCCTATGTGCTGCTGCAACACACCCGCATCGGCCGCTATATCTACGCGATCGGCGGCAACGAGGAAGCGGTGCGCCTGTCCGGCGTGCGGGCGGCGCGCTTCAAATTGCTGGTGTATGGCATCAGCGGTTTGACCGCCGCGATTGCCGGGCTGGTGCTGACCTCACGCTTGATGAGCGGCCAGCCGAATGCCGGGGTGTCGTTCGAACTCGATGCGATTGCCGCGGTGGTCCTGGGCGGCGCCTCGATTGCCGGTGGGCGCGGGGTAATCGTCGGCACCTTGCTCGGCGCCATGCTGCTGGGGGTGTTGAACAACGGCTTGAACATGCTCGGGGTCTCGCCCTACGTCCAGAGCGTGATCAAGGGCGGGATCATTTTGCTGGCGATCTTTATCAGCCGTCAGCGCCACAAGTAAACCGGTTATCTCCACGCGGCCATGGTGGCCGCGATGGGTTCTCTCATGCTCAAGAAAGGTCCGCACATCATGGAAAAGCACAACCAAATGCAAGCCGTCGTCTGCCACGGCCCGAAAGACTACCGCCTGGAACGCATCAGCAAACCCCAGGCGCGGGTCAATGAACTGGTGATTCGCATCGCCGCCTGCGGCATCTGCGCCAGTGACTGCAAATGCCACTCGGGCGCCGCGATGTTCTGGGGCGGCGACAACCCGTGGGTCAAGGCCCCGGTGGTGCCGGGGCACGAGTTCTTTGGCTACGTGGTGGAAGCGGGCGAGGGCGCCGAGGAGCACTTTGAGGTGAAGGTCGGCGACAAGGTGATCGCCGAGCAGATCGTGCCATGTGGCAAGTGCCGCTTCTGCAAGTCCGGCAAGTACTGGATGTGCGAGGTGCACAACATCTTCGGCTTCCAGCGTGAAGTCGCCGAGGGTGGCATGGCCCAGTACATGCGTATTCCCAAGACTGCCATCGTGCACAAGATTCCGGAGTCGGTGTCCCTGGAAGATTCGGCGCTGATCGAGCCGATGTCCTGCGCGATTCACACCGTCAACCGCGGTGAGATCCAGCTGGATGACGTGCTGGTTATTGCTGGTGCCGGCACCCTGGGCCTGTGCATGGTGCAGGTGGCAGCGCTAAAAACGCCGAAGAAACTGGTGGTGATCGACATGGTCGACGAGCGCCTGGAACTGGCGAAGCAGTACGGTGCCGACGTGGTGATCAACCCGTCCCGGGATAACGCCCGGGAGATCATCAATAGCCTGACCGACAACTACGGCTGCGACGTGTACATCGAAACCACCGGCGTACCGGCGGGCGTTACCCAGGGCCTGGATCTGATTCGCAAGCTCGGCCGGTTTGTCGAGTTCAGCGTGTTTGGCGCCGAGACCAGCGCCGACTGGTCGATCATCGGCGACCGCAAGGAGCTGGACGTACGCGGTGCGCACCTGGGGCCGTATTGCTACCCGGTGGCCATCGACTTGTTCGAGCGTGGCCTGGTGACGTCCAAGGGCATCGTGACCCATGACTTCGGGCTGGACAGCTGGGCCGAGGCATTTGAGTTGGCCAACTCGACCAAGTCGATCAAGGTGCTGCTGAAGCCGGTGCTCTGACATGAACTACGTAATGGGTGTGGACATCGGTACGCAAAGCACTAAGGCGTTGCTGGTGGATGCGGACGGCCTGATCATCGGCCAGCACAGCCAGGGGTATCGCGTGGATACCCCGAAAGTGCGCTGGGCCGAGCAGTGGCCGCAGGTCTGGCTGGATGCGGTGGAGGCCTGCGTCGCCCAGTGCATGGAGAAGGCCGGCGTGGCGAAAGAGCAGGTCAAGGCGCTGTGCATCAGCAGCCTGTACGGCGGCTCGGGGATTGCCGTGGACGCGCAGATCACGCCGCTGCACCCGTGCCTGATCTGGATGGACCGGCGCGCGGGCGAGCAAGTGGAGTGGGTGCGCGAGCATGTGGACCTGGAGCGGCTGTTCACGATCACCGGCAACTCGGTGGACAGCTACTACGGCTTCACCAAGATGCTCTGGCTCAAGCAACACCAGCCGCAGGTGTGGGCCAACACCCGCTACCTGCTGCCGCCCAACAGCTACATCAACTGGTGCCTGACCGGTGAGTTGGCGGTGGACCACAGCAGCGCCGGCAATATCGGTGGCGTCTACGATGTGGCCCGGCGCGGCTGGTCGGCCGAGATGCTGGCGGCGCTTGGGATTCCGTTGGCGATGATGCCGGAGCGTTTGCTGTATTCCGGTGAAGTGGTCGGTGGTTTGCTGGAGAAATGGGCCCGGCGGTTGGGCTTGCAGGCCGGCACGCCGATCCTGGCCGGGGGCGTGGACGCGGCCATGGCCACATTGGCGGCCGGGGTGACGCGGCCGGGCAATCACGTGGCGATGATCGGCACCAGCATGTGCTGGGGTTATCTCAATCAGCAGGTGGATGCGCGCCATGGCCTGGTGAGCATGCCCCACGTCTATAACGGCCATCAGGACCTGTACATCTTCGGTGGTGCGATCACCGCCGGGGCGTCGGTGAGCTGGTTTCGCGAACAGTTCTGCCAGGCAGAGGAGCAGCAGGCGAAAGAGACTGGCCAGGACAGTTTGTGGCTGCTGGAGCAGAGCGCCGCGAAGATCCCGGCGGGCAGCGAAGGGCTGTTGTTCCTGCCGTATCTCATGGGCGAACGCAGCCCGGTGTGGGATGACCGGGCCAGCGGCAGCTTTGTCGGGCTGAACCTGTATCACAGCCGGATCCACCTGTACCGCGCGGTGCTCGAAGGGGTGAGTTTTGCCCTGCGGCACAATATCGAAGCGGGCACCCGTGGGGCGCATTCCCTTGATCCACGGCTGATTGTGGTGGGTGGGGCGAGCCATTCGGATTTGTGGATGCAGATTATTGCGGACATCACCCATTACCCGGTCTACACCATTGTGCAAGAGGTGGAGGCGGCCTTGGGCGCGGCGTTGCTGGCGGCCCATGCGGTGGGGGTGGTGGATGACCGGCAGATGGAGAAAGGTTGGGTGCAGTTGGAGCTGCGGGCAGAGCCGAAGGCGGGGAATGTCGGGGTGTATGACCGGGCGTTTGCCAGCTATCTGGAGCTGTATCCGGCCTTGAAACCGGTGATGCACAGCCTGCAATTGAATTAAGCGAACACTGATCCAAATGTGGGAGCGGGCTTGCTCGCGAATACGGTGTATCAGTGCCGGATTTATTGCCTGACCCACCGCATTCGCGAGCAAGCCCGCTCCCACATGGGATCTCCATCGTTTTAGAGATCGTGAACCATGAACGCTATTTTTGACTTCACCAAGCAGCGCATCCTCGTCACCGGCGCCAGCAGCGGCATCGGCCGGGAAATTGCCCTCCAACTGATCGCCAGCGGCGCCCAGGTGTTTGCCCTGGGCCGCGACGCTCAGGCCCTGGCCCAGCTCGGTTGCGAAACCCTGTGCCTGGACATCGCCAACAGCGCCGCCCTGGACCTGGCCCTGCAAGGCCTGCCGCCGATGCATGGACTGGTCAACTGCGCCGGCATTTCCCGCCTGGAACCCGCCGCGGCCATCAGCGCCGAAGCCTTCGACCAGGTGATGAATGTCAACGCCCGCGCCGCGGCCCAGGTCGCCAGCCGTATCGCTGCGGCGATGATTGAAGCGAAGATTCCCGGCAGCATCGTCAACGTCTCAAGCCAGGCCTCACTGGTAGCCCTGGACGATCACCTCGGCTACTGCGCCTCCAAGGCCGCACTGGACGCCATCACCCGCGTGCAATGCGCCGAATGGGGCCGCTTCGGAATTCGCGTCAACAGCGTCAACCCCACCGTCACCCTCACGCCCATGGCACAGATGGCCTGGTCGGCGCCCGCCAAGCGCGACCCGGCATTGGCGGCGATTCCCCTGGGGCGATTTGCCGAAACGGCGGAAGTGGCCCTGCCGGTGTTGTTCCTGCTGAGCGATGCCGCCAGCATGATCAGCGGCGTCAGCCTGCCGATCGACGGCGGCTACACCAGCCGCTAGCCGTTCTCCAGCTTGCCGGCGATCACCACCTTGTCCCGCGGTTTGTGCGGGTCTTCGAGACGATCCAGCAGCAGCCGCACCGCGCTGCTGCCGGCCAGTGACGCGTCGTGGGCCACGCAGGCAATCGGCACGCCGAAGATATCGGCAAAGGGCAGGCGGTCGATGCCGCAGATGGTCAGGCTGTCGTGGGGGATGTTGTGCATGCGCAGCGCACGCAGCGCGCCGAGGGTGATCAACTGGTTGAAGCCCATGATCGCGTCCGGCGCCGAGTGTTCGGCCAGGTAGTCGAGGGTGTGCAGGTAGGAGGGCATCAGCGTGTAGTCACCGGCACACACTTCAACGTGCACCTGAGGGTGCGCGGCCAGGACTTCTTTCAGGCCCTTGAGGCGCTCCATGGTGATGCGCGAATGTTCGGGCCCGGTCAGCACCAGCAGGCGCTTGAGGTTCGGGGTTTGCCGCACCAGGTACTGCGCCGCCTCGATGCCGCTGTGATAGTTGTCCAGCACCACGCGGCTGAACGGGCTGTCGTGGATCGTGCGATCGAGCAGCACCACCGGCGTCTTGCCGTTACCCAGGCGCTCCAGATAGTCCGGCTGGTAGCTGGGCTCGTCGGAGACCGGCGACAGGATGATCCCCGCCACGCGGTAGCCCAGCAGCGTGTCGACTGCCTTGCTTTCCAGTTCTTCCAGTTCGTCGGTATCCACCAGCATGATGGTGTAGCCGTGCTTTTTCGCCTCGCGGGAAATCGCCTTGATCATCTCGCTGTAGAAGGGGTTGTCGACCGAAGCGGTGATCACGCCGATGATCAGGCTCTCGCTGCGCTTGAGCCCGCGGGCAAAGGCGTTGGGCACATAGTCCAGCTCCCGCGCCACTTCGAGAATCCGCGCCAGGGTGGCGGGCTTGACCAGGTCGGGTTTGCTCAGCGCCCGGGACACCGTGATGGTGGTCATGTTGACCCGTTTGGCGATGTCGCTGATGGTGACGGACTTTTTCTTGTTCATCGGCAGGGGGGAACCAGGAGAAAACAACCTGAGGCTACCATGGGCACGGCTTCAAATCACCGGATCCCAGCGCTGCGACCAATCCTTTTCCGCCTCCACCACCGCCCGCAGCAACCCCAGCGCCTGCTGCAAAACCGCCGAGTCGCGCTCGCGGGAATACACCAGGTACGTCGGGAAGCTGAACTCCGGCGCCTTGGGCACCCGTTCCATCACACCGCTGTCGAGGTAGCTCTGTACGACCCGCGTGCGGAAATACCCGGCACCGCCGTTTTCCAGGATGTACTGCAACGCCAGTGGCCCCAGATTGAAACTCAGGGCTGCGCGGGCCTTGTCCGGCAGTGCGGCGTCGTGCTGCTGGCGAAAGCCCTGGCCCCAGTCGATATACACGTAGGGCTCGGGCCGGGCGGCCAGTTGCACCAGGATCAGTTTTTCTTCCAGCACCTGCTCCACCTGCAACCCCGGCCAGTATTGCGGCTGGAACACCAGCGCGGCGTCCAGCACCCCCAGTTCCAGCTGGCGCAACAAGTACTCGCCTTCGCGAATCTCGGTGCGCAAAGCATGGCCGGGAATGTGTTCACGCAAGGCCTGGGCCCAGCCGAGCATCAGCGGGTTGCACAGGCTGACTTCGCCACCGATGTGCAGCACGTTGCGGTAGCCATCGGGTAATGGCAGGTCGCGGCGTGCGGCTTCCCAGGTCTGGACAAGCTGGTTGGCGTAGACCACGAACGCCTCGCCGTCCGGGGTCAGGCGGGCACCGGCGCGGTTGCGCACGAACAGGGTACTGTTGAGCTGGCTTTCGAGGTTTTTGACCCGGGCGGTGATTGCCGTCTGGGTGACGTGCAGTTTCTCGGCCGCCGCGGCGAGGCTGCCGCAGCGGGTGATTTCGAGGAAGGTGCGTGCCAGTTCGATGTCCATAAGGGCCCCTTGGAGAATAGGGGTCATTGTAGGGGCTGATGACTGGAATGCGGGCAAAAAATGTGGGAGCGGGCTTGCTCGCGAAGGCGGTGTATCAGTCAAGATATCCGGTGACTGATACACCGCCTTCGCGAGCAAGCCCGCTCCCACAGTTTAATTGTATTTCAGGTTGGGGTTTTGGGTGTTTGCAGGTGCTCGGTCGGGAAAGCCCTGGCATAAACCTGGCAAACCCTTAGCACCTGCTCATCCGCAAACCGCGCCCCTACCACATGCAGCCCCACCGGCAACCCATTGGCCGCCAACCCGCACGGCACCGACGCCGCCGGTTGCTGGGTCAGGTTGAAGGGATAGGTAAACGGCGTCCACTCCATCCATTCCCCTAGTCCCGAACCCGGCGGCACATTGTGCCCGGCCTCGAACGCGGTGATCGGCATCATCGGCGAAACCAGCACATCGTAATGCTCATGGAATGCCGCCATGCGCGCCACGAGCGCTGCCCGTGCTTCCAGCGCAGCGCTGTAATCGCTGAGGCTGATCTGTTCGCCCAGTCGGGCAATGCGCAGCAACCCCGGGTCCATCAATTGCCGCTGGGCATCGCTCAACGGCCCGGCCAGACGTGCTGCACCGGCAAACCATAAAGTATTGAACACTTCCAGCGGATCACTGAACCCCGGATCAATCTGTTCAACCTGCGCGCCCAGCTGCACCAGGCCTTCTATCGCCTGGGCGACCACCCTGGCCACTTGCGGGTCCACATCGACATAACCGAAGTTCGGGCTATAGGCGATACGCAGCCCCTTCAAATCAGCCCCGGCGTGCAACCATGGCGTGGTCCGGGGCGCGCCGATCAAACCATCCCGCGCATCCGGCTGGGCGATGGTTTGCAGCATCAGCACCGAGTCTTCCACGGTGCGGGTCATCGGCCCCAGGTGCGACAGAATCGTCATCGAACTGGCCGGCCATTGCGGCACATAACCGAAGGTCGGCTTGATGCCGAAGGTGCCGGTGAAGGCACAGGGGATCCGGATCGAGCCGCCGGCATCGCTGCCCTGGTGCAGCACGCCGAGGTTCAAGGCCGCCGCCGCACCGGCACCACCGGACGAACCGCCCGCCGTCATGCGCGTGTCCCACGGGTTGCGGGTAATGCCATACAGCGGGTTATCGGTGACGCCTTTCCAGCCGAATTCCGGCGTGGTGGTCTTGCCCAGCAATACCGCGCCGGCCTTGCGCATGAAGGCCGAGAAGGGCGCATCCACATCCCATCGACCCTCGGCGGATGTGGTACGCGAACCCTTGCGCGTCGGCATGCCGATGGTCTGCGTCAGGTCCTTGATGGAGGAGGGCACACCGTCCAGGGCCCCGCACGGCTGGCCCTTGAGCCAGCGCTGTTCCGAATTCCGCGCCGCCTTCAAGGCGCCTTCCGGGTCGACGTGGCAGTAGGCGTTGACCGCCGGGTTGTAGCGTTCGATCCGCAGCAATGCGTCTTCGGTGACCTCCACCGGCGACAGGCTTTTATCCCGATAGCGGGCCAGCAGCTCAACTGCGGTCAGGTTGGCGATATCCGTCATGCCGCTTTACCTCCTTGCGCCGCGTTGACCATGGCCCGCAGCAACACCGCGCAGCCCGCCGCCAGGTCATCCGGCGCGGCGTTCTCGATTTCGTTATGGCTGATGCCGCCTTCGCACGGCACAAAGATCATTCCGGCCGGGCCCAGTTCGGCGACGAAGATCGCGTCATGCCCGGCGCCGCTGACGATGTCCATATGGCTCAGGCCCAGGCTGCTCGCGCCATCACGCACGGCGTTGACACAGGCAGGGTTGAAATCCAGCGGCGGGAAGTCGGCAGTGGGTGTCAGCTCAAAGCTCAAGCCGTGTTGCTCGGCGGTGGCTTCGATCACCTGGCGCACTTCGTCGACCATCGCTTGCAGCTTGTCGGTGTGCAGGTGGCGCAGGTCGATGGTCATGTGCACCTGGCCGGGAATCACGTTGCGTGAGCCGGGATGCAGGCTCAGGCAACCGACGGTGCCGCAGGCGTGGGGTTGTTGTTCGTGGGCGATGCGATTCACCGCGCTGACCACTTGCGCCGCGCCTACCAGGGCGTCCTTGCGCAGGTGCATTGGCGTCGGGCCCGCGTGGGCTTCGACGCCAGTGAGCGTCAGGTCGAACCACTTCTGGCCCAGGCAGCCCATGACCACGCCGATGGTGGTGGCCTGGTCTTCCAGCACCGGACCCTGCTCGATATGCGCCTCGAAATAGGCGCCCACCGGATGGCCCAGCACGGCGCGGGAGCCGGCGTAGCCGATGCGCTGCAATTCAGCGCCCACCGCCAGCCCTTGCTCGTCCTGTTTGTCGAGGGTTTCCTGCAGGTCGAACTTACCGGCGAACACCCCGGAACCCATCATGCACGGCGGGAATCGCGAGCCTTCTTCGTTGGTCCACACCACCACTTCAATCGGCGCTTCGGTCTCGATGTTCAAATCATTGAGGGTGCGGATCACCTCCAGTCCAGCCATCACGCCGTAGCAGCCGTCGAACTTGCCGCCGGTAGGCTGGGTGTCGATATGGCTGCCGGTCATCACTGGCGCCAGTGCCGGATTACGCCCGGCACGGCGGGCAAAGATATTGCCGATGGCGTCGACGCTGACGCTGCATCCGGCGGCTTCGCACCATTGCACGAACAGGTCGCGGGCCTGGCGGTCGAGGTCGGTAAGGGCCAGGCGGCACACGCCGCCCTTGGGTGTGGCGCCGAGGCGGGCGAGGTCCATCAGCGATTGCCACAGGCGCTCGCGGTTGATCAGCGGGGCGTTGCTCTGGAGCGGTTGCGCAAAACTATTCATCAGCAGTCTCCGGTCAGGCACTCAGGGCCAGGTAACGGTTCTTGATCGTCGGGTCGGCGCGGAAGGCTTCGGCACTGCCTTCGTACACCACGCGGCCCTGTTCGAGGACGTAATGGCGGTCGGCGAGCTTGTCGCAGACCATCAGGTTCTGTTCCACCAGCAGCACCGGCAGGCCGTCTTCCTTGACCTTGCGCAGGATCTTCACCAGCTCGTCGACGATCACCGGCGCGAGGCCTTCGGTGGGCTCATCGAGGATCAGCAGCTTGGGATCGTTGAGCAGCGCGCGGGCGATGGCGAGCATCTGTTGCTCACCGCCGGACAGCGCGTGGCCGGCGTTTTTGCGGCGCTCCTTGAGGCGCGGGAACATGCCGTACACGTCTTCCATCTGCCAGCGGCTGGTCTTGCGCACGGCAATGCGCAGGTTTTCCTCCACCGTGAGCAGGCGGAAAATCCCGCGGTTCTCCGGCACCAGCGCCAGACCCTGGCGGGCGATTTCGAAGATTTTCTGCCCCACCAGCGGCTGGCCGTTGAAGTGAATCTGGCCCTGGCGCGGGCAGATAATCCCGAGGATGCTGCGCAGGGTGGTGGTCTTGCCGGCACCGTTGCGCCCCAGCAGGGTCACCAGTTCGCCGGGATTGACGGTCAGGGACACGCCTTCAAGGACGTGGCTCTTGTCGTAGTAGGAATGGATATTGTCGACGGTCAGCATCAGGCGGCTTCTCCCAGGTAGGCGGTGCGCACGCGCTCGTCGGCGCGCACGAATTCCGGTGTGCCTTCCACCAGGATCTGGCCGTGGCTCATCACGGTGATGCGTTGGCTGATGGACATGACGATGCTCATGTTGTGCTCGATCAACAGCACGGTATGGTCGCGGCCGAGGTCGCTGATCAGTTGGGTCATGATCGGGATGTCGTCGATGCCCATGCCCGAGGTGGGTTCGTCGAGCATCAGCAGCTTGGGTCTGGAGCAGATCGACATGCCGACTTCCAGCACCCGCTGCTGGCCGTGGGACAACTCGCCGGCCAGGGTGTCGGCGCGGGCGGTGAGTTGCAGGCGTTCCAGCACCTGGTCGGCCATTTCCAGGTGTTCGCGCTTGCTGTCGACCCGGCGCCAGAAGTTCAGGGCGCGGGCTCCGTCGCGGCCCTGGGCGGCCAGCCGCAGGTTTTCGCGCACGCTGAGGTTCTGGAACAGGCTGGTGAGCTGGAACGAGCGGGCCATGCCCAGGCCGACGCGGCCGTGGGCCGGTTTGCGCATCAGGTTCTTGCCGTCGAAATGAATTGCTCCGGCGGTGGCCTGGCGTTCGCCGGTCAGGCAGTGGAACAGGCTGGTCTTGCCCGCGCCATTGGGGCCGATGATGGTGTGGATGGTGCCGGCTTCGACCTTGAGGTTGACACCGTTCACCGCGTGGAACGCACCGTAGGCCAGTTCCAGGTTCTTGGTTTCCAGCAGGATGCTCATGACAGCTTCTCCTTGGTCACAACGTCGGCCTTGCGGCTGCCGCGCACACGTTCGAACAGGGTCGACAGACCACCCCACAAACCGCCGCGCATGAAGATCACCACCAGGATCAGGATCACCCCCAGCAGCATCAGCCAGCGCGGCCACAGATCGGAAAGGAAGTCCCCCAGCAGCACGATGGAACCGGCGCCCAGCAACGAGCCGAACAGCGAGCCGGTGCCGCCGACGATGGTCATGATCAGGATGTTTTCGGACATCGCCAGGTCGATGTTCGACAGCGGCACAAAGTGCAGCAGCATCGCGTACAGCGCCCCGGCAATCCCGGTGACGGCGCCGGACAACACGAACACCAGGATCTTGAAGTGGCGGGTGTCATAGCCGATGGCCGAAGCGCGGGTTTCGTTTTCGCGAATCGCCATCAGCGTGCTGCCGAATGGAGAGGCGATCACCCGGCGGGCACCGATGAAGATCAGCAGGAACAGCACCGCGACAAACCCGTAGAACGCGCGGGCGTCGGTCAGCGACAGCAGCACCGTGTCACCGATGCGGATTTCCGGGCGCGGCACGCTGAGCAGGCCGTTGTCGCCGCCGGTCCAGTCGCTCAGGGTGTAGGCGACGAAGTAGGCCATCTGGCTGAAGGCCAGGGTCAGCATCACGAAGTAAATGCCGGTGCGACGGATCGCCAGGGCGCCCACTAGGAAAGCCAGGAAACCACCGGCGACGGCGGCACCCAGCAGTGCGCTGAACAGCCCCAGTTGCAGGTGAATCATCAACAGCGCCGCGCAGTAGGCGCCGGCCCCGAAGAAGATGCCTTGGCCGAACGACAGCAGCCCGGTGTAACCCAGCAGCAGGTTGCAGGCGAGGGCGGCCATGGCAAAGATCAGGATCTCGGTGGCCAGGGTCGCCGAGGGCAGAATCAACGGCAGGCCGATCAACACCACGAGCACCAACAGCAGCATGTAGCGCGACTGGGTCTTGGCGAACGGCAAGGGATTTTTCTCGCTCATGTCAGGCTCTCCCGAATAGGCCGTAAGGACGCACCAGGATCACCACGGCCATCGCACCGTAGATCATCAGGCTCGCGCCCTGGGGCCAGAGTGTGGTCATCAGGCTTTGCACCACGCCGACCAGCAGGCCGCCCACCAGTGCACCGCTGAAGGAACCCATGCCGCCGATCACCACCACCACGAACGCCACGCCGAGGATTTCCGGGCCGACGAAGGGCTGGGCGCCGCGCAACGGGGCGAACAGCACACCGGCGACGCCGGCGAGGGCCACGCCGAGGGCGAAGGTCATGGAGAACAGGCGGAAAATGTTGGTGCCCAGCAGGGACACGGTTTCCGTGCTTTCACTGCCGGCGCGCACCAGGGCGCCGAAGCGCGTGCGTTCCAGCAACAGCCACAGGCCCAGGCCGACGAGGCCGGAGAACACGATCAGGAACAGGCGGTAGTAGGGGTAGACAAAATCGCCCACCACCAGCACCCCGCGCAGCAATTCCGGTACGGCGACGCTCTTGCCCACCGGGCCCCAGATCATCACGCTGGCTTCCTGGATGATCAGGGCAATCCCCAGGGTCACCAGAATCTGGAACATGTGCGGCAAGTGATAAATCCGCTGGATCAATAATCGCTCGATCACCCAGGCCAGCGCGGCCACCACCAGCGGCGCGATCAGCAGTGCCAGCCAGAAGCTGCCGGTGAGGCTGACGGCGGTGTAGCAGATGTAGGCGCCCAGCAAAAAGAACGCACCGTGGGCGAAGTTGACGAAGTTCAGCAGACCGAAAATGATCGTCAAGCCGACCGCGATCAGGAAGTAGATCATCCCAAGGCCCAGGCCGTTGAGAATCTGGAACAGGTAAAGATTAAGCATGCAGGAACCCTCGGCAGGTGGCCGCATGAGCGGCCCTGCGCTGTGTCACCAGTAGATTTTCAGCGGATCAGCCGAGCACGCAGCCCGTGGCTTCCACCGGCGGGAACGACTGGCCGGAGCTGAGCACCTTGGCCAGATCGTCCTTGTCGGCCATGTCGCCTGCGGCCTTGCCCACCAGCAGGTAGTAGTCCTTGATCACCTGATGGTCGCCGGCGCGGATCGACTCCTTGCCGGTGGGGCCTTCGTAGCTCAGGCCCTGCATGGCCTTGGCCACGGTCGGCCCGTCGAAACTGCCGGTGGAGATGATGGTTTCGAGCATGACCTTGGTGCTGATGTAGTCGGCGGCCAGCGGGTAGGTGGGGTTGATGCCGTATTTGGCCTTGGTGAGTTTCACCAGGTCACGGTTGAGCGGGGTGTCGACCTGATGCCAGTACTGAGCGCCGAGGTACACGCCTTCCAGTACGTCACTGCCCAGCTCCTGGAACTGGTCGAGGCCGGCGGACCACACCAGCAACACTTTCATGCGCTCCTTGATACCGAAGTTCACCGCCTGGCGCAGGGTGTTGGACGACTGGCTGCCGAAGTTCAGCAGCACCAGCACGTCGGGTTTGGCGGCGATGGCATTGGTCAGGTAGCCGGAGAACTCCTGCTCCTGCAGCGAGTGGTAGCTGTTGCCGGCGTGTTCCAGGCCATGCTCGGCCAGCACCGATTTGGCGCCTTCGAGCAGGGCTTCGCCGAACACGTATTGCGGGGTGATGGTGTACCAGCGCTTGGCGTCGGGCAGCAGCTTGATCAGCGGCACGAGGGTCTCGCGGATCGCGCCGTAGGTCGGCACCGACCAGCGGAACGTGGCGCTGTTGCAGTCCTTGCCGGTGACTTCATCGGCGCCCACCGGGGTCATGAACACGCCACCGGCCTTGCTCACTTCCTTGGCCACCGCGAGTGCCGAAGACGACAGGGTACAGCCCTGGAAAAAGCGTGCGCCGTCCTGCTGGATCGCTTCCTGGACTTTACGCACGGCCTTGCCGGCGTTGCCTTCGGTGTCGATCACTTTGTAGACCAGCGGGCGGCCGAGCAACTCGGGATGCTGTTCCACTGCGAGGCGTGAACCCATGTCGGCAAATTTGCCATAACTGGCAAAGGCGCCAGACATGGACTTGAGGCCGTAAAAGGTAAAAGGCTCGGCGGCGAATGCAGAACGCACGCTCAGCGGGAGGCTGAGGGCGGCGGCTGCGGTGAGACTGGCTTTCAACAACGTACGACGCTGCATGGGGTGACTCCCTGGATTAGTTATTGGCAGGAGTGGCAATGGCGATACGGTGGAGCACGGCCTGTGGGCAGGCCTTTTATTGGTGGAGGGTGCGGCTTAGTGGTTGTGGTCGAACTCCAGCAGAAAGTGCGGGCTGACTTCACCTTCAAGGGCGGTCATGTGGTGTTCGGCGTCGCACATGTGTTCGTGCATCAGGCTGCGTACGGTGGCTTCGTCTTCGGCCCGGAAGGCGATCAGCAGTTGTTTGTGGTAGTCGAGGTTGGCGGCGTCGAATTGCTTGCGCTTGGGTTTGTAGGCTTTTTTCAGCACGACCAGGTCACGCAGCAGGTCGTTGAGGAATTGCGCCATGAAGCTCAGCAGCGGGTTGGGGCAGGCCTTGGCCAGCAGGTTGTGGAATTCCAGTTCGGCGATGCGTTGTTCGCGTTGGCCAGCTTCGCTGTCTTCGGGGGCGCTGCAGAAATCGACGTTGTCCTGGAGGGCGCGATAGTCGTCTTCGCTCAGGCGGCCCAGGACCGAGACGGCGAGTTCGACTTCGATGACTTTGCGCAGCTGGTAGACCTGTTGGCCGTCCAGGTGCTGGAAGTGCAGGTAGTTGCGCAGGGCGCGGCTGGCGGGTTCGGTGCCGGCCTGGTTGAGATAGGCGCCGCCGCTGGGGCCGGTGCGGGTGTTGACCAGGCCTTCGACTTCCAGCGCCTTGAGGGCTTCGCGGGCGGAGCCTTTGGAGCACTGGAAGCTTTCCATCAGTTCGCGTTCGGTGGGCAAGCGGTCGCCGGGCTTCAGGGCATCGGTGACGATGGAGCGTTTGACCGACTCGACGATCACGTCGGAGAGCTTCTGGCGTTTGCGGCGCAGCGGGCGGCTTAGCATGGTGTTCGATTGATCCTATTAATGCGGATTAATAGTACTTAATAGGGGTTTGGGGTGGGGCGTCAACGGAGGGGGTCGCTTTTGGTTTGGATGGGTCGTAAATGGTGGGGGTGTGCATATCCGTTTCTTCGGTTATGGCTGATATTGGTTCCGCTCTTACAGCGGCTCACTTTTGAAAAGCGCAAAAGTAAGCAAAAC
>NZ_AKVH01000041.1:0-17276 GCF_000278565.1 Pseudomonas sp. Ag1 | reverse complement strand
CCTGATTACGGTTCATAAAGTGTCAACCATGTCCCCGCACATGTGTCCACCATGTGTCCGGTCCGTACACGCTTTTGCAAAGTGACTCGCTGTAAGAGCGAAACCATA
The DNA here is from genome assembly GCF_000278565.1 of Pseudomonas sp. Ag1. Taxonomy (NCBI): domain Bacteria; kingdom Pseudomonadati; phylum Pseudomonadota; class Gammaproteobacteria; order Pseudomonadales; family Pseudomonadaceae; genus Pseudomonas; species Pseudomonas sp. Ag1. Next base: position 17,168 of record NZ_AKVH01000041.1, on the reverse strand, counting down.
AGCCGCCGTTACCCAAATAACGGATATGTACCCAGCCAGGTCAAACCGACAAATACCGACTAATGGTCGCCTCATCCACCCGATCCCGAGTTTCCTCAATCACAAACCTCCCCTTCTCAATCACCAAAAACCGATCAGCAATTTCCAAAGTAAACGACAACACCTGCTCAGAAACAACAATCGTCAAATCCCGCAAATTGCGAATCTCCTTAAGCGTACGAGCAATGTCCTTGATGATCGAAGGCTGAATCCCCTCAGTCGGCTCATCGAGCAACAACACCTTGGGATTCGTCGCCAACGCCCGGGCAATCGCCAACTGCTGTTGCTGCCCCCCAGACAAATTCCCACCCTTGCGCGAACGCATGTCATACAGCACCGGAAACAGCGCATACAAATCCTCAGGCACCCTGCCCCGGGCCGCCGCCGGCAACCCAGTCTGAATATTCTCCAACACACTCATGCTGGGAAAAATCATCCGCCCCTGCGGCACATAGGCAATCCCCCGCTCCACCCGCTCATGGGTTTCAAGCGCAGACACATCATGCCCATCCACACTCACCTGCCCCTGCCACTGCGGCAAAATACCCATCAGGCTCTTGAACAACGTGGTCTTGCCCATCCCGTTGCGCCCCATCACCGCGACGATCTCACGCTTCGCCACATCCAGCTCCAGGTCGTGAAGAATCTGGCTCTGCCCGTACCCACACGACAGTTTGTCGATCTTGAACATGCCCGACTCCTCAGTGGCCCAAATACACTTCAATGACTTTCGGATTGCTCTGCACCGACTCCATGCTGCCCTCGGCCAGCACCTTGCCCTGATGCAACACCGTGACCTTGTGGGCAATGCTCTTGACGAACTCCATGTCATGCTCGATCACCAACACCGAGCGCCCCTGGCTGATGCGCTTGAGCAACTCGGCCGTTTGCGCCCGCTCGTTGACGCTCATCCCGGCCACCGGCTCGTCGAGCATCAGCAATTCAGGGTCTTGCATCAGCAGCATGCCAATCTCCAGCCACTGCTTTTGCCCGTGAGACAGCAGGTCCGCCTGCTGCTGCAACAAGTCGCCGAGGAAGATTTCCCGCGCCACCTCCTCGACCCGCGCAATCACCTGGGCATTACGCTTGAAAAACAGCGCGCCCCACACCTTGCGCCCGGCCGGATACGACATCTCGAGGTTTTCAAACACCGTGAGGTTTTCGTAGATCGATGGGTTCTGGAACTTGCGCCCTACCCCAGCGCGCACGATGTTGTATTCGCGCATTTTGGTCAGTTCCTGGCCGTCGAACTGGATGCTGCCACTGGTGGCGCGGGTCTTGCCGCAGATCAAATCCAGCACCGTGGTTTTGCCGGCGCCGTTGGGCCCGATCACCACCCGCACTTCATTGCGGTCGATATACAGGTTGAGGTTGTCGACAGCCTTGAAGCCATCGAATGACACGGTGAGGCCTTCGATAGCCAACACCGGTTTCTTCATTTCAAAACCGACGGCGGTCATGGCTGTGTCTCCAGGATCTTGGCTTCCGCCTTGGGCTTGATCTTCGCGGGCTCGGCCTTGACCACCGGCTTGCGCCGCAACACTCGGGCCAGGGCCTGGCGACCATGGCTGTCCCACAACCCCGCCAGGCCGTTGGGGAAGTACATGACCACGGCGATAAACAACCCGCCCATCAGGTATAGCCACAGCTCGGGGAAGGATTCGGAAAAGTAGGTCTTGCCATAGTTCACCAGCAACGCGCCATACACCGCGCCCAGCAGTGACATGCGCCCGCCCACCGCGGCAAAGATCACCATCTCGATGGACGGCACGATGCCCACGAACGACGGCGACATAAAGCCCACCTGCAAGGCAAACATCGCCCCGCCAATCGCCGAGAACGCCGCCGCCACGCAGAACACGAAAATCTTGAAGCTGGCCACGTCATACCCGGAAAACCGTACCCGCTCTTCCTTGTCGCGCATGGCCATCAACAGCCGGCCCAGCTTCGAGGCGAGGATAAAACGGCCAATGAAGATGCAGCCGAACAACAGCCCGGCGTTGATGAAATACAGGATCATCTTCGCGCCGTCACCGCGCAGGTCCCAGCCCAGCAGGGTCTTGAGGTCAGTAATGCCATTGACACCACCGGTAAGGCCTTGCTGGCCGACGATCAGCACCGTGAGGATCAGCGCAATCGCCTGGGTGACGATGGAGAAATACACATCGCCCACCCGCCGCTTGAACAGCGCCATGCCAATGATGAACGCCAGCAGCACCGGCACCGCAATCACCGCGAACAAGGTAAACGTGAAGCTGTGGAACGGCTGCCAGAGCCACGGCAATTCGGTGATCTGGTTCCAGTCCATAAAGTCCGGGATGCCCGGGGTGGACTGGATCTTGGTACTGATCGGGTCCGAGGCCTCAAGCTTCAGGAACATCGCCATGCAGTAGCCGCCGACCCCGAAAAACACGCCCTGCCCGAGGCTGAGAATCCCGCCATAGCCCCAGCACAGCACCAGGCCCACAGCGACGAACGCGTAGGTCAGGTACTTGCCGACCATGTTCAGCCGGAAGGCGTCCAGGGTCAGCGGGAACACCACGAGGATCAACAGCGCCAACAGCACGATGCCGATCAGGTTTTGCTGGCCGCCCAGCAGTTTGTCTAGAGCCTTCATCGGTTCGCCTCTACTTGCGCACTTTGATGGAGAACAACCCTTGCGGGCGCAGCATCAGGATCAGGATCACCGACGACAGCGTCAGCACCTTGGCCATCGAGCCACTGAGGAAAAACTCCGACAGCGATTGGGTCTGGGCAATCACGAACGCCGAGGCAATGGTGCCGAACAGGCTTTGCGCGCCGCCGAATACGACGACCAGGAAGGTGTCGACGATGTACTGCGAACCGGCGGTCGGCCCGGTGGAGCCGATGGTGGTGAACGCCGCACCGGCCACGCCCGCCACGCCGCAGCCGAGGGCGAAGGTCATGCGGTCGACCTTGCGCGTGTTGATGCCCACCGCCCGGCTCATCAAGCGGTTCTGCACGGTGGCGCGCACCTGCAAGCCCCAGCGCGAACGGTAGAGCATGACGAAGATCGCCCCGGTCAGCAGCACGGTCAGGCCCATCATGAACAGGCCGTTGCGCGGGATTTCGATGGCGTCGGTGAGGTTCACCGAACCCATCAGCCAGGCCGGCGGTTCGGCGCTCACTTCACGGGCGCCGAACACCGAGCGGAAGGTTTGCTGCATCACCAGGGACAAACCCCAGGTGGCGAGCAAAGTGTCCAGGGGCCGCTTGTACAAGCGGCTGATCATTGCCCATTCCACCAGCCAGCCCACGGCGCCCGCGACGAGGAATGAGAGGGCAATGGCAACGAAAAAGTAATACGGCTGAAAGCTCGGCGCGAAATGCGCGGTAAGGCTGGAACAGACGTAGGTGGTGTAGGCGCCAATGGTCAGGAACTCACCGTGGGCCATGTTGATCACGCCCATCTGGCCGAAGATGATTGCCAGTCCCAATGCCATCAGCAACAGCACGCAGAACACGGACAAGCCGTTGAACCCCTGCATCGCCGCGATGGCTCCAAATTCCGATAGCCATTCCATGATGATGGTCTCCTGAGCGGGAGGTTGAAATGCAATCTGCTTCTGCTTTATGTGGGAGCTGGCTTGTGTGGGAGCGGGCTTGCTCGCGAATACGGTGTGTCAGTACCGGATGCACTCACTGATTCACCGCTTTCGCGAGCAAGCCCGCTCCCACACAAAACCAGTTCCCACATTCAGATCAGCGCCAGACCCGAGGTTATTGATAGCCTTTCGGAAACGGATTCGGCTCGATCAGATCCGACTCGTAGATCACCTTGAACTGGCCATTGGGCTGCACTTCGCCGATGCGCGACTTGCTCCACAGGTGATGGTTTTCGTGGATCTTCACATAGCCTTCCGGCGCGTTTTTCAGCTCGATGCCAGGCGATGCGGCGACGACTTTATCCACGTCGAAACTGCCGGCCTTCTCCACCGCCGCTTTCCACAACCATGGGCCGAGGTAGGCCGCCTGGGTCACATCACCGATCACTGCATCCTTGCCGTACTTGGCCTTGAACGCTTCCACGAAGGCTTTGTTGTTCGGGTTGTCGAGGCTCTGGAAGTACTTCATCGAGGCATAGAAGCCAGCCATGTTTTCGCCGCCGATGCCCAGCAGTTCGTCTTCGGTCACCGACAGGGTCAACAGGGTTTGCTTGGACGCGTTCACGCCCGCTGCGTTGAGCTGTTTGTAGAAGGCCACGTTGGAGCCGCCCACCACGGCCGCAAACACCACGTCAGGCTTTTTCAGCTTGACCTTGTTGATCAGCGAACCGAACTGGGTGTTGCCCAGCGGGTAGTAGTCTTCGCCGACCACGGTGCCGTGCAGGACGTTTTCAATGTGCTTGCGCGCGATCTTCATCGAGGTGCGCGGCCAGATGTAGTCCGAGCCCACCAGGTAGAAGGTTTTGGCGCCCTTGGTCTTGGCGATCCAGTCGAGGCTGGCGAGGATTTGCTGGGTCGCTTCCTGGCCGGTGTAGATCACGTTTTTCGACTGTTCCAGGCCTTCGTAGAAGGTCGGGTAGTAGAGCAGGCCGTTTTCTTTCTCGAAGATCGGCAATACGGCTTTGCGTGAAGCGGAGGTCCAGCAGCCGAACACTGCAGCCACCTTGTCGTTCACCAGCAGTTTCTTGGCCTTTTCGGCGAAGGTCGGCCAGTCGGACGCGCCGTCTTCCTGGATCACCTTGATCTGCCGCCCGAGGATCCCGCCCGAGGCGTTGATCTGCTCGATGGCCAGGCGTTCGGCCTGGATCGAACCGGTTTCGGAAATCGCCATGGTGCCGGTGGCCGAGTGCAACTGGCCGACGGTGACTTCGGTAGGCGTCACCGCCAGGCCTTCGTTGTCGGCCATGACGCCATGGCTGAACAGACTCGCCGCCAGCAGTGATAAGGCCAACAACGGTTTGGAGCGGATCAATCGTGATTCCATGGGGCGACTCCTCTGCAATGAGGGGTTCAGCATGGCGGCAGGTGGCCACGGCGGGTATACGCAGCCTGACGTAACGGGGTACGTCATTTGACGTATGCCGTTGCGCACCATTTTCGAGCAGGATCCCGCCCGCCTTGGGAAAGGAAACCCCTGTGGCGAGGGAGCTTGCTCCCGTTGGGCTGCGCAGCGGCCCCAAAACCGGCGACCCGGTTCTGCCTGGAAAAATGAAGTGGTCTTGCTGGGCCTGCTTCGCAGTCCAACGGGAGCAAGCTCCCTCGCCACGAAGAGCGCACCCCGCAGGACTGGGGCACGAATATTGCTGCCATCTCCCCATCCTTGCAGGAGTTCCCCACCGTGCACCCCCTCCCCGGCACCCAGCGCATCGTCAAGATCCGCCGCGACTACAACTCCTGGGTCGCCGACGAGACCATGGAAGACTACGCCCTGCGCTACACCCCGAAGTCCTTCCGCAAATGGTCGGAACTGCGCATCGCCAACACCGCCTTGGGCGCGGTGTCGTTCCTGGCGCTGGAGGCCATCGGCGGCGTATTGGCCTTGAGCTACGGCTTTACCAACACCTTCTGGGCGATCCTCGCCATCAGCCTGGTGATCTTCCTGACCGGCCTGCCCATCAGCTACTACGCCGCCCGCTATGGCGTGGACATGGACCTGCTGACCCGCGGCGCGGGCTTCGGTTACATCGGCTCCACCATCACCTCGCTGATCTACGCCAGTTTCACCTTCCTGTTCTTCGCCCTGGAAGCGGCGATCATGGCCCTTGCCCTGGAGTTGTATTTCCATATCCCGCTGGCCATCGCCTATGTCATCTGTTCACTGCTGGTGATCCCGCTGGTGGCCTACGGCGTAACGCTGATCAGCCGCCTGCAATTGTGGACGCAACCGCTGTGGCTGGTGCTGCTGGTACTGCCCTATGGCTTCGTGTTGTGGAAAAACCCCGAGGCCTTCAGCGACTGGACCAGCTTTGTCGGCCGCAGCAGCGACGGCGGCGACTTCAATCTGCTGTCGTTCTGCGCCGCCTGCACCGTGGCGCTGTCGCTGGTCACGCAGATCGGCGAACAGGTGGACTACCTGCGCTTCCTTCCGGAAAAAACCAGCGCCAACCGCAAGCGCTGGTGGGCCGCGCTGTTATGCGCCGGGCCCGGCTGGATCGTGCCGGGGGCGTTGAAAATGTTCGCCGGGGCGTTCCTGGCGTTCCTCGCCCTGCAACATGAAATCCCCATGGAGCGCGCCGCCGAGCCAACCCAGATGTACCTCGTCGCGTTCGGCTATGTGTTCTCCTCTCCCGAATGGGCGCTGGGGGCGATGGTGCTGTTCGTGTTCATCTCGCAGATGAAGATCAACCTGACCAACGCCTACGCCGGCTCCCTGGCCTGGTCGAACTTCTTTGCCCGCGTGACCCACAGCCACCCCGGCCGCGTGGTGTGGCTGGTGTTCAACGTCGCCATTGCGCTGATGCTGATGGAGCTCGGCGTGTTCGATGTGATCGAGCAGGTGCTGGGGCTCTACGCGAATATCGCGATTGCCTGGATCGGCACGCTGGTAGCGGACCTGGTGATCAACAAGCCCCTGGGCCTGTCGCCCAAACACATCGAATTCAAGCGCGCGCACCTCTACGACATCAACCCGGTGGGTGTCGGCTCGATGCTGATTGCCTCGCTGCTGTCGATCCTCGCCCACTTCGGCCTGTTCGGCGCCCTGGCCCAGGCTGCGCCACCGTTTGTCGCGCTGGGCACCGCGTTAATCATGGCGCCGCTATTGGCGTGGCTGACCAAGGGCCGCTACTACATTGCGCGCAGCAGCGAGGCGCAATTGATACACCCGCAACCCGGCACCGGCCTGGTGATCTGCGGGCTGTGCAGCAACCCGTTCGAGACCGCCGACATGGCGTTCTGCCCGGCCTACAGCACGCCGATCTGCTCGCTCTGTTGCTCACTGGATGCGCGTTGCGGCGACCGTTGCAAACCCCACGCACGCCTGGCCAGCCAGTTCGAAGGGGTGTTGCGCTGGTTGCTGCCGACGACGTTGGTACCGCGCCTGCATACGCGGCTGGCGCATTACCTCGGATTGTTGATGGCGCTGGTGCTGATGCTCGCCGGGGCCCTGGCGCTGATCTACATGCAGGCGGCCCAGGGTTTGCCCCATTCGCAAACCTTGTACCAGGCGTTTTTCAAGGCGTTCCTCACGCTCTCGGTGCTGGCCGCCGTACTCGCCTGGTGGGTAGTACTCACCCGCGAAAGCCGGCGGGTGGCCCAGGAAGAATCCGACCGGCAAACCTCGCTGCTGATGCAGGAGATCGCCGCCCACAGCCTCACCGACCAGGCCCTGCAACAGGCCAAGGAAGCCTCGGAAGCAGCGAACGCGGCCAAGAGTCGCTACGTCACCGGGCTGTCCCACGAGCTGCGCACGCCGCTCAACAGCATCCTCGGCTTCACCCAGATCCTGCAGCGCGACAGTGCCATGCCCGAACAGCATCAGGACGCCCTGGCGACCATCCTGCGCAGCGGCTCGCACCTGCTGTCGCTGATCGACGGCCTGCTGGACGTGGCGAAGATCGAGGCCGGCAAGCTGCGCCTGGAACTCACCGAAATCCCCTTCCCGGAACTGATCCACGACCTGGAACAAATGTTCACCCCCCAGGCCGAAGACAAGGGCCTGCGCTTTCGCCTGGACTGCGTGGGCAAGATCCCCGCCGTGGTGCGTGGCGATGAAAAACGCGTGCGGCAGATCCTGATCAACCTGCTGGGCAACGCGATCAACTTTACCGACAGCGGCGAGGTGCGCCTGCGGGTCAGCTACATGCGCGAGACCGCCAACTTCGAAATCATCGACACCGGCATCGGGATTGACCCCGAACAGATCGAGCGGATTTTCCAGCCGTTCGAACGCGGCGACCTGATGCGCCAGGACAAGGGCGTGGGTCTGGGCCTGACCATCACACGCATGCTGACCTCGCTGATGGGCGGCGAATTGCGGGTGGTCAGCGAGCTGGACAAGGGCACCTGCTTCCAGGTACGGCTGTTCCTGTCCCAGGTCCGCGTGCCGCAAGCCGTGGTGCATGTGGAGCACGACATCATCGGCTACCACGGCGAACGACGGCGCATCCTGGTGGTGGATGACCACGTGGACCATCGCAAGGTGCTCAGCGGCATGCTCACGCCCCTGGGCTTCGAGGTGTCCCAGGCCAGCAACGGCCAGGAGGCGATCCGCCAGGTGGCGCTGCTGTCGCCGGACCTGATCCTGATGGACCTCTCGATGCCGACCATGGACGGCTGGGCCACCAGCAGGCTGATCCGGCGTAATGCGCTGTCTGCCGCGCCGATTATCATCATCTCCGCCAACGCCTTCACTGACGACCGCGAACGCAGCATCGCCGGTGCCTGCAACGACTACCTGGCCAAGCCGGTGCGTACCCCTGAACTGCTCGGGCGCCTGCAACTGCACCTGGACTTGCAATGGCTGCGCCGTCGCACACCGCTCGCCGCGCCGGTCGCGACCCAAGGCGCGCTACCCAGCGCAGAAGAACTCGCGGTGCTCGCCGAACTGAGCGCCATTGGCTATGTGCGTGGTTTGCATGAAAAGCTCGACGCCATCGTGCTGGACAGCCCAGGTACCGCACCGTTCATCAACAAGCTCCGGGCCTTGCTGAAAAGTTTTCGCCTGGAAGAACTCAACCGCATCCTGAAGGAGGCCGAAGATGAATGCCTTGACCCACAGCGCTGAGCCCGGCGTGGTGCTGATTGTCGACGACACCCCGGACAACCTGGCCATGCTCTCCGACGCCCTGGACGACGCCGGCTACATGGTGCTGGTGGCGCTGGACGGCCTCAGCGCGCTGAACCGCGTGCAACGCCGACGCCCGGATTTGATCCTGCTGGACGCGGTGATGCCCGGGCTGGACGGCTTTGAAACCTGCCGCCGGCTCAAGGCACAACCGGCCAGCGCGGATATTCCGGTGGTGTTCATGACCGGGCTGACCGACAGCAAGCATGTGGTGCAGGGGTTCGAGGTGGGCGGCAGCGATTACGTGACCAAGCCGATCCAGACCGATGAAGTGCTGGCGCGGGTGGCGGCGCATTTGCGTACGTCGCGGATTTTGCTGTCGGCGCGTGCGGCGACACAGCCGAGCGTGATCACCCTGGAGGATGAGCCGGCGCACAAGCTATTGTCGGCGCGGTTTCAGTTGACGGAGCGGGAAGTGGAAGTGCTGCGTTGGGTGGCGTGTGGCAAGACCAATCGGGATATTGGCGACATTCTTGGGTTGAGTCCGAGGACGGTGAACAAGCATCTGGAGCATGTGTATGTGAAGCTGGGAGTGGAGACGCGCACGGCGGCGACTTCGGTGGCGATGGCGGCGATGAGTCCAACCCGGATCCCACAGATGGCCACGGTCTAAAATGTGGGAGCGGGCTTGCTCGCGAATGCGGTGTGTCAGTCACCAAATTTTTTACTGATACACCGCATTTGCGAGCAAGCCCGCTCCCACATTTGATCTGTGTCGTTACTGGTATTACCTACCCACCGAAGATCTGCGAAGGCCGGCGCAACGTCGGATCAAACGGGTTGATCTTCGGCCCGATCGCCGCCGCCTCGCGCTTCAACAACTCCACCACCGTCGGCAACCGCCCCGGCCCCAGGCGGTCGCTGATGGTCGCCACACTCAACGCCGCCACCGCATGCCCATTGCGATCCAGGATCGGCACCGCCAACCCGGCCATGCCTTCCAGCACCCCGGTATTGCGCGCCGCATACCCCAACCGCCGCACACTCTCCACCTCCGAACGCAAAAACACCTCGTCGTACAGGTGAAAATCCTTGAGCCGCGGCAAGTTGTAGCGGATCACCGTCTCGCGCTCTTCCTCCGGCAAAAACGCCAAAATCGCCAGGCTGCCCTGCCCCACGCCCAGCGCCACGCGGCCGCCGATATCACCGGTAAAGGTACGGATCGGATACGGCCCTTCACTGCGGTCCAGGCAGATCGCATCAAACCCGCTGCGCGCCAGCAGGAACAATGAATCCCCCAACGACGCACTGAGGCGCAACATGCTCGGCCGCACCAGGTCCCGCAGGTTGCCGGTGTTGCCCGCATTCGCCGCCAGTGCGAAGAACTCCAGGCTCAGCCGATAGCGCTTGCTGCGCGCATCCTGCTCCACCATGCCCTCGTCCATCAGGCTGCGCAGCAGTCGGTGGGTGGTGGGTTGCGACAGCCCCACCTGCTGCGCCAGTTGCGTCACCCGTTCACCACCGTCCGGCGCCGCGCCGAGGATGCGCAGTAATGCAAACAACCGGGAGACGCCACCGGCGCCGACTTCCTTGACACTTTCATTCCGCTCAGTGGAATCCATAAGCCGATATCTCACACTAAATTCTGGTCAGTGAATGAAACTGAAAAAAGTACTCTATCCAGTGAAATTCCATCTTCCGCCATCCTAGTCTTTCGCCCTAATCTGCGTCCACAGGGGCGAAATGAACAACTAACGGCAGCCGACTCAAGATCGAGCGCCAACGCACCCGCAACACCCTTTTCGCATCTGCCCAAAACAAAAAAGCGCGTTTCGACGCGACTCAAAAAGGTGGAACGCAGACATGGCTTTTCTCCAACTCAACGCCTTGAGCAAACGCTACGGCGCCGTCGACGCGGTGGTCGCCACTGATCTTGCGGTGGAAAAAGGCGAATTCGTATCCCTGCTTGGCCCCTCGGGCTGCGGCAAGACCACCACCTTGCAAATGATCGCCGGCTTCGTCGACGTCACCGGTGGCCAGATCGTCCTCGACGGTCGCGACATCACCCATGCCAAACCCGCCAGCCGTGGCCTGGGCGTGGTGTTCCAGAGCTATGCGCTGTTCCCCCACATGAGCGTGCGCGACAACGTCGCCTTCGGCCTGAAGATGCGCAAGGTGCCTGCCACTGAGATCGCAAGCAGAGTCAAGACCGTGCTGGAACTGGTGCGCCTGGCGCCCCACGCCGAGCGCTACCCGCGGGAACTGTCCGGCGGCCAGCGTCAGCGCGTGGCCCTGGCCCGCGCCCTGGTGATCGAGCCGCCGGTGTTGCTGCTGGACGAGCCCCTCTCCAACCTCGACGCCAACCTGCGCGAAGAGATGCAGTTCGAAATTCGTCGCATCCAGTGTGAAGTCGGGATCACCACCCTGATGGTTACCCACGACCAGGCCGAGGCGCTGTCCATCAGCGACCGGGTAGTAGTGATGCAGGCCGGGCGCGTGACGCAGATCGACGCGCCGTACAAACTCTATGAACACCCGCGCACACGCTTCATCTCGGATTTTGTCGGCAAGGCCAACCTGCTGGCGGGCGACTTCGATCAACTCGGCGCGCCGCAAGTGCGCTTCGAGCCCGGCAACGGCGAACTGACCCTGAGCCTGCGCCCGGAAAAGATCGACCTGGTGGCGGCCAGCAAGGGCCGGCTGCAAGGCCGGATCCTCGACAGCTACTTCTTCGGCAGCCAATGGCTGTATCGCATCAAGACCGAGATCGGCGAGCTGACCGTGGTCCGTCGCAACGACGGCAGCGCGCCATTGGCTTGCGGCGCTGCAGTGGGACTGGACTGGGAGTCGAACCTGTTGCGGGTGCTGGCCGCGGATGAGGTGCGCGCATGAGCCGTGGCTACCTGTTGTCGTTGCCGGCGCTGGTGTTGTTTTTCGGGCTGCTGATCCTGCCCCTGGGCCTGACACTGGTGCTGTCGTTCAACGTGTTCGACTATCAGGTGGGGGTGAAGGCCGATGAGTGGACCTTCGCCCACTACCTGTCGCTGTTCAGCGATTCGTACTTCTACGAAATCTTCTGGCGCACCTTCTGGATCAGTGCCCTGGTGACCTTGCTCTGCGTGGTGATCGGCGTGCCCGAGGCCTACATCCTCAGCCGCATGGGTACGCCATGGCGCTCGATCTTCCTGATCCTGATCCTCACCCCGCTGCTGATTTCGGTGGTGGTGCGGGCCTTCGGCTGGAGCCTGCTGCTGGGTGCCGATGGCCTGGTGAACCAGGTGATCCAGGCCCTGGGCGGCACGCCGGTGAAGCTGCTGTACACCTCGTTCGCCGTGATCATCGCACTGGTGCACGTGATGCTGCCGTTCATGATCATCCCGGTGTGGACCTCCCTGCAGAAGCTCGACCCGTCGGCGGAACAGGCGGCGCTGTCCCTGGGTGCCAGCCAGGCCACGGTGATGCGCAAGATCGTGTTGCCGCAGGTGATGCCCGGCGTGCTGTCCGGCACCCTGATCGTGTTCGGCCTGGCTGCCAGCTCCTTCGCGATCCCCGGCCTGCTGGGCGGACGCCGCCTGAAGATGGTCGCCACGGTGGTCTACGACCAATACCTCTCGGAACTCAACTGGCCCATGGGCGCGACCATCGCGGTGGTGCTTCTGTTGGTCAACTTGCTGATCATGCTGAGCTGGAACCGCATGGTCGAAGGCCGCTACAAAAAGTCCCTGGGAGTATAAGACGATGTCCAGAAACGGTCCTTTGGCCCTGGGCTTTCACGGCCTGGTGGTGCTGTTCATGATGGCGCCGCTGGTGGTGGTGTGCCTGGTGGCCTTCACCCCGGAAAACACCTTGAGCCTGCCCACTTCGGGCTTCTCCCTGCGCTGGTTTCATGCGGTGTTCGAGCGCGCGGACTTTATCCAGGCGTTCTACAACAGCCTGGTCCTGGCGTTCGTTGCCGCCACCCTGGCGACGTTGATCGCGGTGCCGGCGGCGCTGGCAATCAGTCGCTACCAGTTCCCCGGCCGTAACTTCTTCAGTGCGCTGTTCCTCTCGCCGATCATCATCCCGCACCTGGTGCTGGGGGTGGCGATGCTGCGGCTGTTCGCAATGATGGGCGTCAACGGCAGCTTCACCTGGTTGATGCTGGCCCACGTGGTGATCATCACGCCTTACGTATTGCGCCTGGTATTGGCGGCCGCCATCGGCATTGACCGCAGCGCCGAGCAGGCTGCCGAATCCCTCGGCGCCAGCCGCTTCACCCTGTTTCGCCAGATCACCTTGCCGATGATTCTGCCCGGCGTGGCCGGCGGCTGGTTGCTGGCGTTCATCAACAGTTTCGATGAAGTGACCCTGTCGATCTTTGTCAGCTCGCCGGCCACCCAGACCTTGCCGGTGCGCATGTACGTGTACGCCACCGAATCCATCGACCCGATGATGGCGGCCGTGTCGGCGCTGGTGATCGGGTTGACGGCGGCGGCAATGATTCTGCTGGACCGGGTCTACGGCCTGGATCGCGTGTTGGTAGGGAAACATTGATGGCACTGTTCAAACGACTGGCGGAAACCGAGCGGCCCAGCCTGGCGTTCACCCTCGATGGACAGCCTGCCACGGGCCTGCTTGGGGACACCTTGCTGACTGCCGTACTGACCTGCGCCGAGCACCTGCGGGGCAGTGATTTCAGCGCCGAACGCCGCGCCGGTTTCTGCTTGATGGGGGCCTGCCAGGATTGCTGGGTACGCCTGGAAGATGGTCGGCGAGTGCGCGCCTGTTCGACCTTGCTGGAAGACGGCCAGGCGATTCGCCGTGACCCGGGGCGCCAGGCATGAAGAGCGTGGTGATAGTGGGCGCAGGCCCGGCGGGCATTACCGCAGCCCGGACCTTGCTGGACCATGGCGTAACCCCGGTGTTGGTGGACGAGAGCCTGCGCGGTGGCGGCCAGATCTATCGGCGCCAGCCGGCGAACTTCCAGCGCTCGGCCAAGCAGCTGTATGGGTTTGAAGCGGGCAAGGCGACAGCGCTGCATCGCACCATGGATGAGCTGGCCACCCGGATCGACTACCGGCCGGAAACCCTGGTGTGGAATGCGGAAAATGGCCGCCTGGACATGCTCAACAACGGCCACGCCGAAAGCATCGAATACACGCAGATCATCGTCGCCACGGGCGCCACCGACCGCATCCTGCCCGTGCCGGGCTGGACGCTGCCCGGTGTGTACAGCCTGGGCGCGGCGCAAATCGCGCTGAAGTATCAAGGCTGCGCCATCGGTGAGCGCGTCGCGTTTTGCGGCAGCGGGCCGTTGCTGTACCTGGTGGCGTATCAGTACGCCAAGGCCGGGGCCAAGGTGGTGGCGGTGCTCGACAGCGCGCCGTTCAGCGCCCAATGCCGCGCCCTGCCGGCATTGCTCGGCCAGCCGGCGACCCTGGCCAAGGGTTTGTACTACCGCGCCTGGCTAACGGCCCACGGCATCCCGGTGCATCAAGGGGCAACGTTGTCGCACATCAACGGCGAGCAACGAGTGACGGGCATCCACTGGGACCAGCAGGAAATCGCCTGTGATGCCGTGGCCTTCGCCCATGCCCTGCGCAGCGAGACCCAACTGGCGGATTTACTTGGGTGTGAATTTGCCTGGAATGCATTGAACCGCGCCTGGTTGCCGCAGCAAGATGCGGCCGGGCGTAGCAGTGTCGCGGGGGTGTATCTGGCTGGCGACGGTGCAGGAATCATGGGCGCCGATGCGGCGCAAATGGCCGGCGAGCGAGCGGCATTGGCCTTGCTCGAAGACAGCGGTGTTGCCATCGACCACCGTCGCGGGCCCGTGCTGGAACAACAACTGGCAGGTATCCAGCGCTTTCGCCACGGCCTGGAAACCGCCTTCCCCTTCCCGGAAAACTGGGCCGCTGAAGCTCCGGACGAACTGATCCTGTGCCGCTGTGAAGAAGTCAGCGTCGGCGAAGTACGCGCGGTGGTGGACGAAGGCCACTGGGAAGTGAACCGGGTCAAGGCCCATTGCCGGGTTGGCATGGGCCGCTGCCAGGGCCGGATGTGCGGGCTGGCGGCGGCGGAAATCGTTGCCCAGCGCAGTGGCCGCGAGATTGAAAACGTTGGCCGCCTGCGTGGCCAGGCACCGATCAAACCCTTGCCGTTTGGCGTGGAGGTGCAGCCATGATCGACAGTGAAGTGATCGTGTTGGGTGGCGGGATTGTCGGGGCCTCGGCGGCTTTGATGCTGGCGCAGAAAGGTCGCCGCGTGGTGCTGCTGGAGCGGGACTTTTGTGGCTCGCACTCCAGCGGTGTGAACTATGGCGGCGTGCGGCGCCAGGGGCGGCCATTGCACCAACTGCCGCTATCGCAGCGTGCCCATGAGCTATGGTCCGACTTGCCGGGGCTGATTGGCATCGACGGGGAATACGTGCGCTCCGGGCATTTGAAACTGGCCCGCAGTCATGACGATCTGGCGGCTCTGCAGGCTTACGCCGACGCTACACGTGGCTTTGGCCTGGGCCTGCAAATGCTCGACCACGCTCAACTGCGCGCCCGGTTCCCGTGGGTGGGTGATGTGGCAGTCGGCGCGTCGTTATGCCCCGAAGACGGCCACGCCAATCCGCGCCTGGTCTCCCCCGCCTTTGCCCGCGCAGCGCAACGCCACGGTGCGAGGGTGATGGAGCAAACCGAAGTCACCCATCTTGAACATGACGGCCAGCGGTTTCAGTTGCGCTGTGCCAATGGGCTGCAGCTGCAAGCCCCCTGGCTGCTGAACTGCGCCGGCGCCTGGGCCGGCACCGTGGCCGCGCACTTTGGCGAGCCGGTGCCGATGACCTCGGCGCACCCGGCGATGCTGGTGACCGAGCCGTTGCCGGTGGTGATGGACGTGAGCACCGGGGTGGAAGGCGGCGGGATTTATGCGCGGCAAGTCGCCCGGGGCAATTGCATCCTCGGTGGCGGGCGCGGCTTTGCCCTGGGCCCGCAACAAGCCCGCCCGGGCCAGGCGGCGGTGCTGGAGATTCTGCGCAATGCCGGCGAGTTGTACCCGTTCCTCAAGGGTGCCCAGGCGATCCGTACCTGGAGCGGCACCGAAGGTTATCTGCCCGACCACGAACCGGTGATCGGCGACAGCAGCACCCAACCCGGCCTGCTCCACGGTTTCGGCTTTGCCGGCGCCGGGTTCCAGCTCGGCCCTGCGGTCGGTGAAGCCCTGGCAGAGATCGTCTGCACGGGGGCCAGCCGGCAGCCCATCGAAGCATTTTCCATCCGTCGTTTCCAAGCCTGAGAGGAAGATTCATGCACATGATCAAACGTACTGCGCTGTCTTGCCTGTCCCTCGCCCTGTTGAGCACGGCGGCCCACGCCGCACCGACGCTTTACCTGGGCATGAACGGCGGCACCATGGAGCGGGTCTACGCCGACAAGGTGCTGCCCGCGTTCGAAAAGGCCAACAACGTCAAGGTGGTGATCGTGCCGGGCACCTCGTCGGACATCCTGGCCAAGGTGCAGGCCAACAAGGACAACCCGCAGATGCACGTGATGTTCCTCGACGACGGCATCATGTACCGCGCGATTTCCATGGGGTTGTGCGAGAAGCTCACGCCCAACCCGACCCTGGACCAGATTCCGGCCAAGGCGAAGATCAAGGAAGAAGCGGTTGCGGTGACGCTCGGGGTGACCGGGTTGGGTTACAACGCCAAAATGTTCAAGGAAAAGGGCTGGGCGCCGCCGACGTCGTGGATGGACCTGGCCGACCCGCGCTTCAAGGACAAGGTGGTGTTCCAGTCGTTGGCCTCGTCCACATTTGGGTTGCACGGGTTCCTCATGTTCAACCGGATTCAGGGGGGTAGCGAGACCAACGTGGAGCCGGGGTTCAAGGCCTGGCCGAAAACCGTCGGGCCCAACGTGCTGGAGTACATCGCCAGCTCGGCGAAGATTTCCGAGATGGTGCAGACGGATGAGGCGGCGATCTTTCCGCTGACGCCGACGCAGGTGACCACGCAACAGTTGTTGGGTGTGCCGATGGAGTATGCGCAGCCGAAAGAAGGCGCGGTGGTGTTGAACGTGGCGGAGTGTGTGATTGCGCGGAATGACCAGCCGGAGCTGGCGCAGAAACTGGCGCAGTTCTTGTTGACCGCAGAGGCTCAGGCGCCGGCTTTGGAACTGGGGGATCAGATTCCTTCGAATCCTACGACGCCGACTACCGACAAAACCCGGGCGCGGGTGGAGGCGATGAACAGTTACTTGCAGACGGCGATTTCGATTGACTGGGATCAGGTGAACCAGGCACGACCCGAGTGGAATGCGCGGTGGAGTCGGTCGATTGAGCGGTAGGCTTTGGGGGTGAATATCCATTATTTGGGTGATGGCTTAAATGGGTTCCGCTCTTACAGCGGCTCACTTTTGAACAGCGCAAAAGTAAGCAAAACGCTCTTGCCCCACCACTCGGCTCCTCGCTGT
>NZ_AKVH01000040.1:0-16705 GCF_000278565.1 Pseudomonas sp. Ag1 | reverse complement strand
AAATCGGCATCCTTGCCGATTTACCCGCTCCACCGTGCCTACTTGCGGCCATCGTGGTTGACGGGGCCCGCAGATCAAGATCAAAAGCACAGCGGCCTACCGGCCGGCTTGAGTGTTAAAAGCAAAGGCAAGATCCAGAGCGAAAGCCAAATCTGAAGCTGATGCAGCTCTGCTTTTCTGTGGGGGGGGTTTCTGTTTTTCTGTAGGAGCTGGCTTGCCGGCGATGCAGGCAACTCGGTCTTGCAGGTACACCGAGGTGATGCCATCGCCGGCAAGCCAGCTCCTACAGTGGACCGTGCCCGCTTTAGCTTCTGATTTGGCTTTTAACACTCAAGCCGGCTTTCAGGCCGCTGTAAGAGCGGAACCAATATCGGCCATCACTCAAATAACGGATATGCCCCCGATCTACCACCCCCGTAACCGCTCCCAAACCTGCACCTCACCATTCTCCAGCAGCGCGCCATAGCTGCCGAACTGCGTCCCCGTAGCACACGCATGGTTAGGCAAAACCCTCAGCCGCGTCCCCAGCGGAAACCGCTCAACCACATCCATCGCCACCCCGTCGAACCAAGCCACCCCATGCTCCTGATTCGCGCTGCCCACCAGCAACCCCTCAATCACCTCGCCACCCTCGGTACACACCTGCCCATAACCAAAATCCCGCTTCTGCGACTGCGTCCCACGATCCCGACTCATCGCCATCCACCCCGCGTCGGTAATGATCCAGCCCTTTTCCACCTGATGCCCGATCACCGTAGTCAGCACACTCAACGCCAGCTCATCAATGCGGCACACCCCAACGTTATGCATCACCAAATCAAAAAACGCATAAACCCCAGCCCGCAGCTCAGTCACACCCTCCAGGCTCACCGCCGACAGCGCCGTGGGCGTCGAACCCACACTCACCTGCAAGCAAGGCAACCCTGCCCCCCGAATCACCTCGGCCGCTGCAACACAGCGCGCCCGTTCCTGCTCGGCAATCGCCCGCAACGCCTCAGGCGTATCCAGCCCGTAACTTTCCCCGGCATGAGTCAACACCCCGGCAAGCATCCCGCCGCCATACAGCAGCCTGGCGATCTCCAGCAACAGCGGATCCTGAGGCTTCACCCCGGACCGGTGCCCATCACAGTCAATCTCAATCAGCACCGCAAAAACCTCACCCTGCAGCGCACCAAACTCGACAATCGCCCGGGCCCCGGCAAGGCTGTCGGTGATCAGCGTCAGCGCACACCCCTGACGACGCAACGCCAACGCCTGAGGCAATTTATGCGGCGCCATCGCCACCGCATACAGAACGTCCCGAATGCCGAGGTCGAAAAAATACTCGGCCTCCTTCAACGTCGAAACCGTAATCCCCGTGGCCCCGGCAGCGATTTGCGCCGCCACCACCTCGGCACATTTATGGGTCTTCACATGGGGCCGCAAGCTCACACCCAAGTCATCGGCACGCTGCTGCATACGCAGGATATTGCGCTGCATCCGGCTCACATCCAGCAAAGCTGTCGGGGTTTCCATCGTGCACACTCCAAAAGGTAAATTGACGGTCTATCCAGTACTGGATATGTTGTCTGAATGAAAAAACACACTCCCGAACAAGCGGCCTTGATCAGCCAGCTCGAACAGATTGCCGAAGGCCTGAGCAAGACCTTCAGCCCGTTTTGCGAGGTCGTGCTGCACGACCTGCGCGACCCGCAGCACGCAATCATGGCCATCCACAACAACCTCTCCGGGCGCCAGCCGGGTGACCCGGCCACCGAGCTGGGCCTGGCGCGGATTGCCGATCCCGAGTACCCGCAGGTGATCGCCAACTACCAGAACCAGTTCGCCGACGGGCGTCAGGTCAAGAGCACTTCCATCGGCATCAAGGACTCCACCGGCAAGTACGTGGCGGCCTTGTGCATGAACGTCGACCTCTCGTTGTTCCGTGGCTTGCAGGGCATGCTGGAACAGTTCGGCTCGGTCAGCGGCGATCGGCCCGCCGAGTCTCTCGACCCGTCCGGTGCGGACGCCATTCGTGCGCGCATCGACCAGTTCGCCGCACGCCTGGCGACCACCCCACGAGCCCTCAAGGCCGCCGACCGGCGCCTGCTGATGCAAGAGCTGAAAGAAGCCGGCGTGATGGACATCCGGCGTGCCATGGAAACGGTTGCCTCACACCTTGGGGTCTCGCGGGCGGCGGTCTACACCTACGCCAAATGACCTATGCCGAGCGCGCCACGGCTTCGATTTCAATCAGATAGCCGTGGTGCAGTTCCGGCACCGGCACCACCGCGCGGGCCGGGCGGTGATCTCCCAGCGCAGCGGCGTACAAGCCATCAAATTCAGGCCAGTGTTTTACCCCCACCACGTACACCGTGACTTTCACCAGGTCTGCGGGTGAGCCGCCTGCGGCCTTCAAAATCGCCAACAGATTGTCCAGGGCCACTTGAGCCTGTTCGGCAAACGAAGCCTCGAGGTTATGACGCCCGTCAGGGCTCACCGGCAATTGACCGGAGATGTACAGCGTGCCCTGGTGGCTTACGGCCTGGGAGTAGTGACCGGCAGGCTGGGAGGCAGTGGCTGTGTGGTGAATCTTCATGATCGGCAGTTCTCAAGCAAGGGAGGGAAGGGGAGCAGGTTGTTCATCGGTGGCACCGTGGCCAATCACCGCCGTGGCCACGCCGCAGCCGAACACGTTGGTGGCGGTACGGCCCATGTCGAGGATCGGGTCCACGGCGAGGATCAGCAGCAAACCGGCTTCCGGCAGGCCGACCATCGGCAGGCCCGCCGCGAGCACCACCAGTGAGCCGCGCGCCACGCCGGCGGTGCCTTTGCTGATGACGAGCAAGGTCAGCAGGATCATTACCTGATGGCCGAAGCTCATTTCGATGCCATAGGCCTGGGCGATGAACATCACGATAAACGCCTGGTACATCATCGAACCGTCGAGGTTGAACGAGTAACCCAGGGGCAGCACAAAACTGTTGATGCGCTTGGGCGAGCCGAAGCTGTCCAGGGCTGCGATGGTCTTGGGGTAGGCCGCCTCGCTGCTGGCGGTGGAGAACGCCAGCAAAACCGGGCTGCGCAGCAACTGCAACAGCTGTTTGAAACGTGCGCCCAGCGCCAGGTAACCCACGCCGCTGATCACCAGCCACAGTACCGCCAGGCCCAGGTAGAATTGCGCGATCAACTTGCCAAAGCTGCCCACCATCCCCAGCCCATACAGGCTGATGGTGGCGGCAATTGCGGCAAACACCGCCAGCGGCGCGATCACCATCACGTATTCGGTGATGCGGAACATCACCTGGGTCAGTTCTTCCAGCACGTGCAGGATCGGCGACCTGGCGCTGCCCTTGACGAACGCCAGCGCTGCGCCGAAGAACAACGAAAACACCACGATTTGCAGCACCTCATTGTTGCCCATGGCCTCGACGATGCTGCGGGGGAATACATGGGACAAAAAACCCGACAGGTTGAAGCTGGCGGTGTTCAAACCGCTGTTGCCGTTGGCCGCCACACTCAGGTTGAGCCCCGCGCCTGGCTGAAACAGATTGGCCAATGTCAAACCGATCAGCAGCGATACCACGGACGCAATCAAAAACCAGGTCATCGCCTTCAACCCGACACGGCCGATGGAACCGCTGTCGGCCATGCTCGCCACGCCACTGATCAACGTCGCCAGCACCAGCGGCGCGATGACCATCTTGATCAGGCGCAAAAACACGTCGGTGACCATGCTGAAGTAACCCGCGATGGTCTTGGCGGTGTCGGCGTCCAGTTGGGCATGCAGCACGGCCCCCACCAGCACGCCAAGGATGATCGCAATCACAATGGCCCGGGCCAGGTAACGATTTTTCATAAGCACCTCTTGTTGTTAACGCTCAGGGAACACCCGGGCATTTTTTATAGGCGGCAGAAATTGCAGGCAGCAGGAAGCCATGTGGCAAGCACGCTCGCCACAGTATTTTCTTGTTGGAGGTTTTAGCCCTTTAGCAGGCTCGCGTACTTCTCGATATCGACGTTGCCACCGGTCACGATGATGCCCACGCGCTGGCCCCGGAACTGCTGCTTGAGGTTGCGCAAGGCCGCAAGGCCGAGGCAACCGGTGGGCTCCACGACCATCTTCATGCGTTGCGTGAAGAACCTCATCGACTCCACTAACTCGGCGTCCGAGACCGTAAGGATGTCATTCACGTTCTCGCGGATGATCGGGAAGGTGTGATTGCCAAGGTGCTGCGTCTGGGCGCCGTCTGCGATGGTCGCGGGCGTGTCGATGTGCACGATGCTGCCGGTCTGGAAGGAACGCTGGCCGTCATTCCCGGCCTCGGGCTCGACCCCGTACAGCAGGCAATCAGGTGACAAGGCACGGGTGGCCAATGCCGTACCGGAGAGCATGCCGCCACCGCCCAGGCCGACAAACAAGGCATCCAGTGGGCCGGTGAATTCCAGCAGCTCCTTGGCGGCAGTGCCCTGGCCGGCCAGCACGTCCGGGTGGTCGTATGAGGGGATCAACGTCATGCCGTGCTGCTCGGCCAGGGTGCGGCCGATCTGCTCGCGGTCTTCGGTGATACGGTCGTAGAACACCACGGTCGCGCCGTATTCCCGGGTGGCGGCGACCTTGGCAGCCGGGGCGTCGGTGGGCATTACGATGGTGGCCGGCATCTGCAACAGGCGGGCGGCCAGTGCGATGCCTTGGGCGTGATTGCCCGAGGAAAACGCCACTACACCGGCCTTGCGCTGCGCCTCGTCAAACCGGGAAAGCGCATTGAACGCACCGCGAAACTTGAATGAACCGGTGCGTTGCAGGTTTTCGCATTTGATGAACACCTGGGCGCCGGTCTCGGCATCGAGGGTGCGCGAGGTGAACACCGGCGTGCGGTTGGCGAAGCCCTCCAGGCGTTCGGCGGCTTTGATCACGTCATGGTACGAAGACAGTTGCATGGAAAGGACCTCTGAAAATGAACCGGGCACGAGCGCATTGCATTTGCTGTCTGGATAAAATATCCATAACTATACAAAATGTAAAGCTCGGCATGCCCACTGTCTTCAGTGCCCGACCAGCTCTTCCAGCAACCGGTCCTTGTAGCCCTGCAAGACCGGCGAACTGCGCTCCCTCGGATGTGGCAAGTCCACCCGGATTTCATGCTTGATCCGCCCCGGGTGGGCGTCCATCACGATCACCCGGTCACCCAGGTACAGCGCCTCTTCGATGTCATGCGTGACCATGATCACCGTGCAGCGCTGTTGCACCCAGATCCGTTGCAGCTCCCGCTGCAGGTGCACACGGGTCAGGGCGTCGAGGGCGCCCAGTGGTTCATCGAGCAACAGTACCTTGGGTTTATTGATCAGTGCCCGGGCGATTGCAGCACGTTGCGCCATGCCGCCGGAGAGCTGGTGCGGGTAGGCGTTTTCAAAGCCGGTGAGGTTGACCAGAGCGATATGTTCGGCCACCTGTCGATCCTTTTCGGACTGGGGCAGGTTGTGGTTTTTCAGGGCCAGGGCGATGTTCTGGCTGACGGTCATCCACGGGAACAGGCGGTGATCCTGGAACACAATGCCGCGCTCCAGGCTGGTGGCGGCGATGCGCTGGCCGTCCAGCAGGATATCGCCTTCGTACTCGGCCTCCAGCCCGACAATCAGGCGCAGCAAGGTGGATTTGCCGCAGCCGCTGGCGCCGACGATGCTGACAAACTCCCCTGGCCGCACGTCGAGGTTGATGTTGTGCAACACCGGCAGCGGCTTGCCTTCGATCCGATAGGCCTTGTTCAGGCCGCGAATCTGCAGGGCGCCGGTCTGCACGGCGGTGTGGAGGGCGTGGTGGGCGATTGCGTTCATGTTCATGGCCTTCAACGAATATTGCGCCAGCGCAGCACGTGGCGGCTGAGGCGGGTAAACAGCAGGTTCATCAGGTAGCCCAGCAGGCCGATGCACAGCACGCTGAGCACGATCACTTCCATGCGCGAGCCAGCCTCGGCATTCATCATCAGGTTGCCCAGGCCGGCGCCGGAGGACAGGAACAGCTCACTGCCGATCGCCGTGACCCAGGCGAAGGCGAGGGCATGCAACACGCCGGTGGCGATGCTCGGCAACGCCGCCGGCAACAGCACGTGCACGAACTGCTGCACCGGGCTGAGCACCAGCACCTGGCCGACTTCACGATAACGCTGCTCCACATGGCTGAAGCCCTGGTAGGTGTTGAGCACCATCGGGTAGAACGCCGCGAGGCTGACGATCAGCACCTTGGAGAGCTCGCCGTTGCCGAACCACATGGCAATCAACGGGATCCAGCCCAGCATCGGCACCTGGCGAATCGAATGGAACAGCGGGCCGATCAAACGGTTGGCCACACTCGACAGCGCCATCAGCACCCCCAGCACCACGCCGAACAGGATGCCCAGGGCCAGGCCGCCACTGGTGCGGGCCAGGCTGGCCAGCAGGTTGACCAGCAACTCGCCGTTACCGAGCATTTCCAGCAACGCCGAGCCGATCGCCGACAGCGGCACAAAGGCGTAGGCGCCGGCCGCGTCCTGGCGCGAGGCGTATTCCCAGGCGAGGATCAACAGCAGCGGCAGCAACAGGCCGCGGGATTTTTTCAAGAGGGTCATGCCGGGCTCCTAGCGGGTCTGCCAGCGAAACAGCCGCTGTTCCAGTGAACGAAAGCCAAAGTCGAGGGCAAAACCAATCAGCCCGGTGACCACCACACCCACCATCACCACGTCGATGCGCAGCATCTGCCGGGCCATCTCGATCATCTGCCCCAGGCCGCTGTCGGCCGCCAGCAGTTCGGTGGCCACCAGCACCACCCAGGCGCGGGTCAGGCTGATACGAAAACCGGTGATGATCGGCGGCGCGGCAGCGGGCAGGGCGATGCGCCAGACGAAGGTCGGCCAGCGCAGGCGGTACACGTCGGCCACTTCGAAGTAGCTGCGGGGAATGCCCTTGACGCCTTCGCTGGCGGCCAGGGCCACCGGGAAAAATGCGGTCTTGGCGACGATGATGATCTTGAAGGTTTCATCAATGCCGAACAGCAGCACGAACATCGGGATCAGCGCGATGCTGGGGATCTGGCGCAAGGTGTGGAACAGCGGGGCGCAATACACCTCGACGTTCTTTGACAGGGCCATCAGCACCCCGAAGGCCAGGCCGCACAGCGAGCCGATGCCAAAGCCCAGACCGAGCCGGGACAGGCTGTTGCCCAGGTGTTCAGCGAGTTCGCCGCTGGCGAGCAGTTCTTCAAAGGTTTGCAGGACCTGGGCCGGCGGTACCAGCAGGTTGCGCGGGAAGATCCCGAGGTGCGCCACCAGCGTCCAGGTGGCGAGCAGGGCCAGCGGCGAGATGAGCCAGGTCAGGGCAGTGAGCAATCGGTAAGGGCGCATGGCGGGTCTTATTTCAGCGAAGTACCCGGGGGCTATCGCAAGACATGTGCCAGTGAACACAACAGGGGAGAACAATGAAGGCCAAATGTGGGAGCTGGCTTGCCTGCGATGACGGTGGCCAGTAAACATTGAGGCTGGCTGATCCACCGTCATCGCAGGCAAGCCAGCTCCCACAATGGATGGGTGTACATCCGAATGCCCGAATGATGCCTGGCCAACAATGGGGTGCTGCTGCAGCAACACCCCATCAGCAATTACCTCAGAAGTCGTAGCTCACACTGGTGTAGTAGAACGCACCCTGGGCGCCTTCAGGACTGGTGATCGAGTAGATCGGCACACCGTACAACTGCGCGCCGGAAGCCTTGTCCGGGTGAGTGTTGAACAGGTTCGTCGCACCGGCTGAAAGCTTGATCCCCTTGCCAAGGTTGTAGGACACGTCCAGGTCGGTGACCCATTGCGGGCTGAAGGTCTGGTCGAGGTTCGGGTTGGCGGCGTTGAGGCTTTTCCATTCGCCATAACGGCGCTGGGCCACGGTGACTCCCCACTTTTCATAGGCCCAGTTGGCGCTGAGGGTCAGCTTGTAGTCCGGGGTGCCGTGCTCGATCAGGCCTTGGGTGGTGCGGCCGATGATCTGGTTGCCCGCGATGTTGCCGACGTTGCGCAGGTCGGTGATTTGCGTGCGATTACGCGCATAGCCGGCGTTGAAGTTCACCCGGCCCCATTGCTGCAGGTCGAGTTTGTAGTTGCCGGTCAGTTCGATACCGTCGGTGCGGGTGTCGGCGATGTTGGTGTAGAACGCCGCGCTCTGGATATTGGCGTAAGGCGTCCCGGCGAAGATCGGCGAGACCACCGAGGCCGGCAATTGGTCGGACAGGGTAATGCGGTTGTTGATGTTGATGCGGTAGGCATCCACCGTCACCGATGCGTTGTCCAGCGGTTGCCAGACCAGGCCCAGCGAGTAGTTGGTCGACTCCTCGGGCTTGAGCTGTGTGCCGCCCAGGGCCTGGGCTTCCGGGCTGTTGGCGCGCAAGGTGCGCTGCTGCACCTCGACGTAGTTGCCGCTGCCCGGCGGCTGTTCCACCACCTGCACACTGAACGACGACATGCCGCTCTGCGCCAGGGACGGTGCGCGATAGCCGGTGCTGGCGCTGGCCCGTGCGGCGATCTGCGGGGTGAAGTCGTAGCGCAGCGATAGCTTGCCGTTGGTGGTGTCGCCAAAGTCCGAATAGTGCTCGGTACGCACTGCGACACCGGCCTGGAACTTCTCGGTGACCTGGCCTTCGACATCCAGATACGCGCCCAGCACCTTGCGTTGCAGCGAGTCGGCATCCACCGGGGTGATACCCGAGTAATACCCGGTGAGCCGGCGTCCGGTCACCGGGTCAACGGTGTTGAACAGCGGGCCGTTCTGCGAGGCGGCCGGCGCGCCTGCGCTCAACTGGTAATTTTCCTCGCGCCAGGCCAGGCCTGCGGAGACGGTCAGCGGCTTGAACAGCAAGTTGGTGGGGAAGTCCCGCACCCAATCCAGGGTCACGTTGGTCTGGTCGTTCTTGCGCTCGCCGGTGTAGATCGTCGCCGGGCTGTTGGTGCCCCAACTGGGGTTGATCGCGTTGTAGTCGGTGGACTTGACGATGTTGGTGCCGTGGTTAAGCGCCAGGTCGAACTTGCCCAGTTGCTCGTTTTCGTACCGCAGGCCACCGGTGGCGGCATAGTCTTCCAGGGTGTAGCGCGTGATCGGCAAACGGCCGTCCGGATAACGCTGCAAGGAAACGCTGCCGTAGTTGTTGTACAGCGCGGTGGGCGGGTCAAAAAAACCGGTGGAGTCGGTGTTCTTGTGGGAATAGGTGGCGAACCCGTAGGCGGTCAATCCTTCGCCCACACCCATCTCGCCGTTGGCCAGGAAGTTGTACTGGTCGGAGACACTGTTGGAGCCCCAGTTCCAGGTTCGATAGCGGTTGTTCTGCTCGCGCGGCGTGTTCACGCTGGTGTCGCCGCGATAAAAGATTCGGTTGTCCGGGTTGGTGTCGCTGGCCGGGTCCTGGCTGCCGGCATCGAAACTCAAAGTCAGGAAACCGTCATTCGGCAGTTCGAAGCCTTTCCAGCCGCTGTACTTGCGCTGCATGCCATCGCCCTTGTTGTAGCCACCGAAACGGTAGCCGACGTTGCCGCCGTCGTCCTTTTGCTTGAGCACGATGTTGATCACCCCGGCAATCGCATCGGAGCCGTATTGAGCGGCGGCGCCGTCACGCAGGATCTCCACGTGGTCGATCGCGCTCAACGGGATCAGGCTCAAGTCCACCGCTGCCGCGCCACGACCGTTGGCCAGGCTCTGGCGGGTGATGTTGGCGCTGGTGTGGCGGCGCTTGCCATCCACCAATACCAGCACCTGGTCGGAAGCCAGGCCGCGCAGCGAGGCGCCCTGGGCGATGGAACCGGCAAATGCACCCTGGGGCGACTGCGGGAAGCTGAAGGACGGCGACAGTGCGGTCAGTGCGCCGGACAGGTCGGCAGCGCCGGTTTGCTGCAATTGCTCGCCGCTCAGCACATCTACCGGTGCGGCGCTTTGCAGGGCGGTGACGTCGCTGCGGCGGGTGCCGAGTACCACCACGGTGTCGAGCTTGTCGGTCTTGGCAGTGGGCTGCGCATCGGCGGCTACAGCAGGCACGGCAAGGCTGCCCATGACCAGCGCGATGGCGCCGGCCAACGGAGTACGTTGGAACATAGAAAGGTCCTTTCGAAGCGTGTTGACGAGGGCGGCCGGGCGCTATGGCTCAAACAAAGAAGGTCAACTGTGGGAGCGGGCTTGCCTGCGATGATGGCGGCACAGCCACATAATGGTTGGCTGACCCACCGCTATCGCAGGCAAGCCAGCTCCCACATTTGATCTCCGGCGTTTGGTGAATAGTGTCCGGCGGCTGAAGTTAGAAGCGGCTGGTCACGCTCAGCCCCACGGTGCGTGGGTCGCCGTAAGTGATCACGTACTGCCCCAGCCCGCCGTTCGGCCGGCCATGCACCTGATAGCGGCGGTCGGTGAGGTTGTTCACAAACCCGGTGACGCTGAGTTTTTCGTCGGCGCTGTACCAGGTCAGGCGGCTGTTGGCCAAGGTGTAGTGCGGCTGGCTCAAGTCCTTGTCGGCGCTGCTCTGGCGGTCGGCGAGGAAGTATTCCTTGTCGCGAAAACTCACGTCGGCACCGGCCACCAGCTTGCCGCCGATTTCCAGCGGGATGGTGTAGTCGCCACCCAGCGACACCACGTTGCGCGGCGAGCGCACGAAGCTGTTGCCGCTGTAGTCACCCGTGACCGCACCGGTGTTGGGGTTGGTGTTTTTGAAGTCGGTGTATTCGGTATCCAGGAACGAAATCGCCGCCCGCAGGTGCAGGTAGTCGGTGGGTTGGCCTTCCAGTTCCAGCTCGGCGCCCTTGACCTTGCCCTTGGCGCCGTTGGTCAGCGCGGTGGTCAGTACGCCGTTGTTGACGGTCAGCAGGTTGACCTGAATGTCCGAGTAGTCGTAGTAGAAGATGTTCGCGTTGGCCGTCAGGCGATGGTTGAACCACTCGGACTTCACGCCGAATTCGTAGGCGTCGAGTTGTTCCGGGTCCACCGTGGTCAGCTGCGACAGGCTGGTGGACAGCCCGGTGTTGAAGCCGCCCGAGCGGAAGCCGTGGGCATAGCGGAAGAACACCCGCACGTTGTCGTTGATCCGGTATTCCGGGGTCAGGTCATAGGTCCAGGCTTCCCAGGTCTTGTCTTCCTGGCGGTTGCCGTTGGTACCGACGCCGCCCAGGGGAATCAGCGGGCCATTGGCGGTGGCGCGCGTCAACTGAGTGAGGTTGAGGTCGATGTCTTTCTTTTCCTGGGTCCAGCGCAGGCCACCGGTCACGCTGAAGTTGTCGGTGAGGTCGTAGGTCAGGTTGCCAAACAGCGCGTAGCTGTCGGTGGTGTGGTTGTAATTGAGGTCGCGAAAGTCCGTCGCGCCGTTGACCTGGTTCGAGCCGGTGCCATTGGGTGTCGGGCCCGGGGCGATGAAGCGTCCGGCGCTGCTGTCCAGGTCTTCATGGAAATAGTGCGCGCCGGCCAACCAGCGCAGGGTTTCCTGCTGGGGCGAGGCCAGGCGGATTTCCTGGGAGTACTGGGTGTATTTGTTGTCGGCGGTAGAGGTGCCGTTGACCTCGTAGGGCGTGTAGTCGGCATCGCCACTGGACTGGCCGCGGATGTAGTCGTAGGCGCTGATGGACGTGAGGGTGTAATCGCCCAAGTGCCAGTTGAGGGTCAGCGAAGTACCGTCATGGTTGAGCTTGGAGTCGTCGTCCACGTTCAGCGCAATATTGCGCCCGGCGGGGCGTGTGTAGCCCACGTTGTAGTAACGGCCGAGGGTCAGCGCACCGTTGGCGCCGTCGCCCTTGAACTCGCGGCTGTGGATCTTCCACAGCGCGTCCAGGTCCGGGTTGAGCTGGGCGAAGAATTGCAGGCGCACGGCCTTTTTGTTG
The DNA here is from genome assembly GCF_000278565.1 of Pseudomonas sp. Ag1. Lineage (NCBI taxonomy): Bacteria > Pseudomonadati > Pseudomonadota > Gammaproteobacteria > Pseudomonadales > Pseudomonadaceae > Pseudomonas > Pseudomonas sp. Ag1. The sequence goes on along the minus strand of NZ_AKVH01000040.1, from coordinate 4,862 downwards.
ACGTCGCCGTAGGTGTGATCGTCGATCAGGTTTTTCTGGAAACCGTCGCGTTCCTCGGAGTACAGCGAGATCCGCGCCGCGAGTTTTTCCGGAACCAGGGTGCCGCCGATGGCGCCGTTGACGATGCGTTCGTTCTTGCTGCCAAAACCGATCGTGCCATAGCCGTCGGTGTCGAAGGTCGGTTTCTTCGAGATGATATTCACCGCGCCGGCCGTGGTGTTCTTGCCATACAGCGTGCCTTGGGGGCCGCGCAGGATCTCGATGCGCTCGAGGTCAAACAGCGGACCGCCACCGGCAATCGGTGCGTTCAGGTACACGTCATCGGCGTAGATGCCCACCGGGTACACAGTGGCTGCGCCGGTGTCGCCGGTGCCCAGGCCACGGATGTACCAGCGCGGGCGCCCGTCGCCGTCGGGGTTTTTCGCCGAGGCGTTGGGAATGAAGGTGGTGATATCGCCCATCGACCGCACGCCGTCGGCAATGATGCTGGTGCCTTGTACCGCCGACACCGCGACCGGAACCTCTTGCAGGGTTTCTTCCCGGTGTTGTGCGGTCACGGTCACGGTCTTCAGCGACGGTTCGGTTTTGCCGGCGTCGTTTTCGGCAGCGTCGGCGGCCAATAGAGGTTCGCTGGCGGTGCCGCCTGCCAGCAGTAAAGCGAGCCACAGGCCCTTGGTGATTGGATTAAGTGTGTGCATGAAATCTCCCCCGGAAAAGTTTCCTTGAAGGGGCTAGAGCAGAGATCGTGCCAAGCAGATTTCAGGGTCGATACATGTTTGTAAGATATTGATATATAACGATTAAAAAATTAAGGAAAAGGGCGTTTTCGAACCATTGAAAGCGCAGCCGAAGGCCGCTTGAAAAGCCTGTCGAAGATTCAGCAGAAGTTGCTTGGAGGGTGCTGCTGGAGCAGCAGGGGAGGTGTTGCCGTAGCAGCTGTCGAGCCCCGGCGAGGCTGCGTAAACGGTGTATCTGACACACCGCAAACGCAGCCTCGCCTGGGCTCGACAGCTGCTACATGGGGGAGGTCAAACAGCCACGCGGGAGGTGGAGCCGATGACCTTTTCCAGCACGCTGAAATCAATCCAGTCGCGCACATCGAAGCGCCGTGGAATGAAGTTCCAGCGATGCAGGAAATCGGTGAAATCCTGCAAGGCTTCGATGGAGCGCGAATCGAGCGTGGTACGCAGCCGACGATGGGCATCTTCGCCGTAGGCCGCGGTTACCCAGTACTCGCTGGTGTTGAGTTCCTGTGCCAGGAAGCGCCGGGTCTCGTCCGGATTGGCCCAGGCCCATTGCTCGGTGCGCAGCACTGTGTCGACGATTTTCACGCTGGCGTCGAAGTGCTCCTGCAGCAGGTTGATGTCAACCGTGAGGGTGCGTGGCGTGCCGTTGTTGGAGCGGATCAGCGGGTCCGGGTGCGAACCGGTGTCCACCACCACATGCAGGCCGAACTCGTTGGCCAGGTGCACGGCGTGGGCACCCTTGAGGAAGATCGCGTCGATATCACCGCGCAGCAGGCCGATCAGTTCGTTGTTGCGCCGGCTGAAGCGGCTCACCCCCAGGCTCGCCGGGGAGCCGTAGACGTATTGCACCTGGTTGTCGCTGTAGGTGCCGCCGTAGGGGTAGTCCACCAGCTCTACGTCCGAGACTTCCAGGCCTTCGAGCTTGAGGGCGTTTTCCAGGCCGCGCAGGGCCTGGGCACGGGTGAAGTCGATCTGCACGTTGGCCCATTTCGGCAGGCCGAAGCGCCGGTTTTTCAAGTCGCGCACGCTGCGCACACCGCTCTCGGCGGTGGTCAGGATCAACTGCACCTCGTCGCTCCACGATAGCCCCAACACCCGGGTTTCCACGCCACTGGCGTAGGCCCAGATCGCCGGGATATTACCGCCGTGGCGCACCGAGTTTTTCAGGTGATGGTCGTAATGCGCCTCGCGAACTTCCCGTTCCGTGGACTCGCGCAACGACTGGATATTGGTGCCAAAAGGCAGGAACGCCTCGGCCAGGCGACCGGACTGCACAGCAATGCCAAGGCCGGTGGGAACCGGGCTGTGGGTGTACCAGAGAGTATCGAGTGGTTTGCTCATAAGGGTCTTCGTTCAAATCCATGAAATAGGAAACCTTTGCAGGAGCCCGGCTTGCCGGCGATGAGGCCCGAAAGGTCAATACCCCATTCAAGGCCGTCATCGCCGGCAAGCCGGCTCCTACAGGGGTTAGCCTGCCAGCGCGGTTTTGCCGTTCAAGAGTGCTTCCAGCGGCCGTGCATCAATCCATTCACGCACGTCGAAGCTTTTCGGGATAAAGCGCCAGCGGTGCAGGAAATGCGTGAAGTCCTGCAGCGCGGCAATTGCCTGTTCATCCAGTTCGGTGCGCAGGCGCAAGTGGGCGTCGTTGCCGTAGGCGGCGGTGACCCAATACTCACTGCTGTTGGTTTCCTTGGCCAGGTAGCGCCGGGTTTCCTCCGAGTGGGTGTGGGCCCATTGCTCGGCGCGCAGGACCGAGTCAAGAATGCCGGTGGCTACGTCGAAGTGGTTTTCCAGCAGGTTCAGGTCCACCGCCAGGGTGCGCGGCGTGCCGTTGTTGCTGCGGATCAGCGGGTCCGGGTGCGAGCCGGTGTCGATCACCGTGTGCAGGCCGAAATCATGAGCCTGTTGGGCGGCGTGGGCGCCCTTGAGGAAGATCGCATCGACTTCACCGCGCAGCAGGCCTATCAGCTCCAGGTTGCGTTCGCTTACTTTTTGCGTGACTGGCGTACCGGCGATATTGCGCACCGGGGTATCGCTGAAGGTGCCGCCGTAGCGGAAGTTCTTCAGCTTCACGTCGCCGACTTTCAGGCCTTCCAGTGACAACGCGTTTTCCAGCCCGCGCAGGGCCTGGGCGCGGGTGAAGTCGATCTGTGCGCCGGCCCAGTCCGGCAAGCCGAAAGTACGGCCCTTGAGGTCCTTGACGGTTTTGATGCCGCTGTCCTGGCGGGTCAGGATCAGTTGCACTTCATCTGCCCACGACAGGCCGATCACTCGGGTTTCCCGGCCCTGGGCGCGGGCCCAGATCGCCGGGATATTGCCGCCATGGCGTACCGAATTGCGCAGGGTGTGATCGAAGTGCGATTCGCGCACCGCCTTGTCATCGGACTCGCGCAGCGACTGCACCTCGGTGCCCAGGGCACCGACGGTGTCTTGCAGCCAGCCTTTTTGCACTGCAATGCCCAGGCCGGTGGGCACGGGGCAGCGGGTGTACCAGAGCGTATCGAGAGGTTGGGTCATCAGGAGTTCTCCCACAGCGTTCAGGCGCTGGCTTTCAGAGGTTGGATCGCCGGGCGTTGGTGCACAAGCGGCAGGACTTCCTGGCCAATGCGCAACGCTTCTTCCAGGTGTGGATTGCCGGCGAGGATGAAGGTCGAGAAGCCGGCGTCGCGGTATTCCACCAGGCGCTCGGCGATGTTCTGGTGGCTGCCGACCAGGCCCACGGTCGGACCCGGTTTGGCTTTGGCGAAACCGGCCCACAGGTTGGGACCGATGATCAGGTCGTCGAAGCGGTCGACGTTCTGGTGGTACGCGGTCTGGCGCGCGCCGCCGACCGAATCCGAGCCGCTGGTAAAGCCCTTGGCGACCTGGCTGCTCTTGCCTTCGAGCTTGTCGAACTGGCGACGCAGGTCTTTCCAGGCTTGCTCCTCGGTCTCCCGGGCGAACAGGTCTACCCGCAGGCCGAAGCGCACGGTGCGGCCTTGTTTGTCGGCCAATTCGCGTACGCGCTCGATGTGTGGCTTGAGCTTGTCGATGGGTTCGGCCCAGTTCAGGTACACGTCGGCGTGTTTGGCGGCGACGTCGAGGGCGGCGTCGGAGAAACCGGAGAAGTACACGCCGGGCTTGCGTTCGTGGTGCAGGCCGTGGGGCAGAGCGCCGTTTTCCAGTTGGTAGATATCACCGTTGTAGGAGAATTTTTCGTGCTCCCAGAGGCCCTGGATGATGTCGAGGAATTCGCCGGTGCGCTTGTAGCGCAGGTCGTGTTCGAGGAAGTCACCGTTGGCGCGCTGGCTGGCGGGGTTGCCGCCGGTGATGATGTTCCACTCTACGCGGCCACGGCTGAGGTTTTGCAGGATCGCAGCTTGTTGGGCGGCGTAGGCGGGCAGGGTCCAGGTGGCCTGGAAGGCGATCAGGAATTTGATGCGCCGGGTTTCTCGGGCCAGGGCGGCGGCGACGATCCATGGTTCGGGGCCGGTGGGCAGCAGGGCGCCTTCGAAGCCGGCGAGTTCGGCGGCTTTGGCGACCTGAGCGATGTAGTCGATGTAGGTGAAGTCGTCGGGTTGGCCGTTGGGCAGGCGGCCTGGTGCGATGTTGCCGGGGCGGTAGGTGGGGTTGCCGCGGTTGTGTTTGTCGGTGGTGAGTTGGGGGCCGTCGGTGCCCAGCGGCAGGCGCCAGAAGAATTCAGTGGTCATGGGTGCTCCGGTTCAGTCGTGTTGGGTGCGGGGACCTTTGGGGATTGGGACTGCAACGGGCATGCCATGGGGGCTTGGGCCAACGGGGGCAGGGGGTTGTGGGTTTTTTGGGGGTGGGGGTGCGTCTGTAGCAACACTGGGTCAGCAGTGGGTGCTGTAGGTGAAGCACTTTGTGTACATATCCGTTGTTGCGGTCCGAACAAAAAGCGGCAAAGTAACCAAAGCGCTCTGCCCCGCCTGTCGGCGCCTCGCTCCTACATTTGGACCGTGCCTGCTTTAGCTTTTGATTTGGCTTTTAAACACTCAAGCCGGCCGGTAGGCCGCTGTGTTCTTGATCTGCTTTTGATCTTGATCTTAGGCGCCCCGTTAAACCACGCTGGCCGAACGCAGGCTTTGGAGCGTGGGTAACCCGGCAGGACGCCGGGTT
>NZ_AKVH01000039.1:0-16042 GCF_000278565.1 Pseudomonas sp. Ag1 | reverse complement strand
CGAGTGGTGGGGCAAGAGCGTTTTGCTTACTTTTGCGCTGTTCAAAAGTGAGCCGCTGTAAGAGCGGAACCCTAAGTGGCCGTTACCTAAATAACGGATATGTACTCAGTTCAAAAAGCCCGATAAGCCCGCATAAACAGCCCCACAACCTCCTGCACATGCTCCTCGGCCGCCTCAGCGCTCAGTTGCCCCCCACACCCATACAACAAACAAAAATTCGCCGTCCCCTTGAGCAAGCAAAAAAAATGCTCCGCCGCGGTGAACGGCTTGGCAATACGCAATGCGCCACTCTGGTCGATCTTACCGAGCAGCCGCTCCATCCCCTGCAACATACGCATCGGCCCAGCCTCGAAAAAGATCTGCGACAACTTCGGATCCTGACTCCCGGAAGTCATCATCAACCGATGCAGGTTCACCGACTCCTCGCTATTGATCAGCACATGAAACCCGCGGGCGATATTGAGCAGCACCTTCTCCACCGGCACACCCTCGGGCAGCTCGAAATACATCACCGGTAACTGCTCTTCGCACTTGGCAACCACCGCTGCCGAGAACAGCGTCTCCTTGTCGGTGAAATGGCTGTACACCGTCAGCTTCGACACCCCGGCCTCCACTGCCACGGCATCCATGCTGGTACTGGCATACCCATTACTCAAAAACAGGATCTTCGCCGCATCAAGAATCGCCTGGCGTTTTGCCATGTCCTTGGGACGCCCGGGGCTATTGGTGTTTACAGGATTGTCGGACATTTTCACTTTATTACTGGACTGGTGAGTTTGGTATTAATAACATACTGGCCAGTATAATTATTCCTAGCACCATTAGCGAAAGGTCCTTCAGCATGCGCAGCTATTTCCTGCCACTCGCGTTGCCTGCCAGCTTGTTATTCCTGTTGGCTGCCTGTGGCCATGAAGAAGCGGCGCAAACCACCGTCCGCCCGGCCATGGTGGTTCAGCCAGAGCCTTCGGCGCAGGCTTCCGACAGCTACCCGGGCGAGGTGCGTGCACGCTATGAACCCGACCTGGCCTTTCGCATTGGCGGCAAAGTCAGCCGACGACTGGTGGAGGAGGGCGAGCGCGTCAAGGCCAACCAGCCCCTGGCCGAACTCGACCCTCAGGACGTACGCCTGCAACTGGAAGCCACCCGCGCCCAGGTCGCCGCTGCCGACGCCAACTTGAGCCTGGTGCGCGCCGAGCGTGACCGCTACAAGACCCTGATGGACCGTCAGATGGTCAGCCGCTCCCAGTACGACAACTCCGAAAACCTCTACCGCTCCGGTGAAGCACGCCTCAAGCAGATCAAGGCCGAATTCGACGTGGCCAATAACCAGGCCGGTTACGCCGTGTTGCGCGCACCCCAGGATGGCGTGGTCGCCAAGCGTGCAGTGGAAGTCGGCCAGGTGGTGTCGGCCGGCCAGACCGTATTCACCCTGGCCACCGATGGCGAGCGGGAGGTGTTGATCAGCCTGCCGGAGCAAAGCTTCGGGCGTTTCAAGATTGGCCAGCCGGTGTCCGTGGAACTGTGGAGCCAGCCCGACCAACGCTTCAACGGCCGCATCCGCGAACTGTCGCCGGCTGCCGATCCAAAGTCGCGAACCTTCGCCGCCCGCGTCGCGTTTACCGGCGGCAAAGTGCCTGCGGAACTGGGGCAGAGCGCTCGCGTCTTCATCCAGGCTGACGGGGTGATTCCCCTGGCGGTGCCGCTGTCTGCCCTGAGTGCGGAGAACGGCGCGTCCTACGTCTGGGTGGTGCAGCCCGACAATACCCTCAAGCGCACACCGGTGCGGATCGGCGCCTTTGGCGAGAAAACCGTGCCGGTGCTGGAAGGCTTGAACCCCACTGATTGGGTGATCGCCGCCGGTGTGCATGTACTCCATGAGGGCCAGCAAGTGCGCCCGGTGGATCGCGCCAATCGAGTGGTAAGTCTGGCGGCCAAGGAGTAGTCCCCGATGGGTTTCAATCTTTCCGAATGGGCGTTGCGTAATCGCCAGATCGTACTGTTCCTGATGATCCTGCTGGCAGTGGTCGGCACCTTGTCCTACACCAAGCTGGGACAAAGCGAAGACCCGCCGTTTACCTTCAAGGCCATGGTGATCAAGACCAACTGGCCAGGCGCCACGGCCCAGGAAGTGTCGCGCCAGGTCACCGAGCGTATTGAAAAGAAATTGATGGAGACCGGCGACTACGAGCGCATCGTCTCCTTCTCGCGGCCCGGTGAATCCCAGGTCACCTTCATGGCCCGGGACTCGATGCACTCCGCAGAGATCCCGGACCTCTGGTACCAGGTGCGCAAGAAAATCAGCGATATTCGCCAGACCCTGCCACCGGATATCCAGGGCCCGTTTTTCAACGATGAATTCGGCACCACCTTCGGCAATATCTACGCCCTGACCGGCGATGGCTTTGACTACGCCGTGCTCAAGGACTACGCCGACCGCATCCAGATTCAGCTGCAACGGGTGCCGGATGTCGGCAAGGTCGAACTGCTGGGCTTGCAGGACGAGAAGATCTGGATCGAGCTGTCCAACCTCAAGCTCGCCACCCTCGGCCTGCCGCTGGCGGCCGTGCAGCAGGCGTTGCAGGAACAGAACGCGGTGTCCACCGCCGGCTTCTTTGAAACCCCGAGCGAGCGCGTGCAGTTAAGGGTGTCCGGCAACTTCAAGACCGTTAAGGAGATTCGCGACTTCCCGATCCGCGTCGGTGATCGTACGTTCCGTATCGGTGACGTGGCCGAGATTCATCGTGGCTTCAACGATCCACCGGCACCGCGCATGCGCTACATGGGCGCCGACGCCATCGGGCTGGCCGTGGCCATGCGTGATGGTGGCGACATCCTGGTGCTGGGCAGGGCCCTGGAAGGCGAATTCGCACGCCTGCAGAAGAACCTTCCTGCCGGTATGGAACTGCGCAAGGTGTCGGACCAGCCGGCAGCGGTAAAAACCAGTGTCGGCGAATTCGTCCAGGTGCTCGCCGAGGCCCTGGCGATTGTGCTGCTGGTGAGCTTTTTCTCTCTGGGCGTGCGCACCGGCATGGTGGTCGCCCTGGCGATTCCGCTGGTGTTGGCCATGACGTTTGCCACCATGTATTACCTCGGCATCGGCCTGCACAAAATCTCCCTCGGCGCGCTGGTGCTGGCGCTGGGCTTGCTGGTGGACGATGCGATCATCGCCGTGGAAATGATGGCGATCAAAATGGAGCAAGGGTACGACCGGCTCAAGGCCGCCAGTTTCGCCTGGACCAGCACAGCCTTCCCGATGCTCACCGGCACCCTGATCACGGCCGCGGGTTTCCTGCCGATTGCCACGGCGCAATCGAGCACCGGTGAATACACCCGCTCGATCTTCCAGGTGGTGACCATTGCGCTGCTGGCCTCGTGGGTCGCCGCCGTGATGTTCGTGCCGTACCTGGGGGAAAAACTCCTGCCGGACCTGGCGAAGATTCATGCGGCCAAGCATGGCACCGATGGGCCGGATCCCTACGGCACACCCTTCTATCAGCGCGTAAGACGCCTGGTGGAATGGTGCGTGCGTCGGCGCAAGACGGTGATCGTCCTGACCTTGCTGCTGTTTATCGGCTCGGTGGCGGTGTTCCGCTTTGTGCCCCAGCAGTTCTTCCCGGCTTCCGGGCGACTGGAACTGATGGTCGACCTGAAACTGGCTGAAGGCGCGTCCCTGAGCAATACGGCTGACCAGGTCAAACGCCTTGAAGCCTTGCTCAAGGAACATGCAGGTATTGAAAATTATGTGGCCTATGTCGGTACCGGTTCGCCACGTTTCTACCTGCCGCTGGACCAGCAACTGCCGGCCGCCAGCTTTGCCCAGTTTGTGGTGTTGGCCAAGACCATCGAGGAGCGCGAAAGCTTGCGCACCTGGCTGATCGAAACCCTCAACGAACAATTCCCGGACCTGCGTTCGCGGGTTACGCGGCTTGAAAACGGCCCGCCGGTTGGCTACCCCGTGCAGTTCCGGGTAACGGGCGAGCACATCGAAGAAGTCCGGGCCCTGGCGCGGAAAGTGGCGGCCAAGGTTCGCGAAAATACCCACGTGGTCAACGTGCACCTGGACTGGGAAGAACCGAGCAAGATCGTCTACCTCAACGTTGACCAGGACCGCGCCCGTGCCCTCGGCGTGAGCACCGCCAACCTGTCGAAATTCCTCCAGAGTTCCCTCACGGGCTCCAGCGTCAGCCAGTACCGCGAGGACAACGAGTTGATCGAAATCCTGCTGCGCGGCACGGTGCATGAGCGCACCGAGCTGTCGCTGCTGCCAAGCCTGGCGGTGCCGACCGACAACGGCAAGAGCGTGGCGCTGTCGCAGATCGCGACCCTGGAATACGGCTTTGAGGAAGGCATCATCTGGCACCGTAATCGCCTGCCGACCGTGACCGTTCGCGCCGATATCTACGGCAAGGAACAACCGGCCACCCTGGTGCAGCAGATCCTGCCGACCCTCGAAGGCGTGCGTGCTGAACTGCCGGACGGCTACCTGCTGGAAGTTGGCGGCACGGTCGAGGATTCCGCCCGTGGGCAGAACTCGGTCAAGGCCGGTGTGCCGCTGTTTATCGTGGTGGTGCTGACCTTGCTGATGCTGCAATTGCGCAGCTTCTCCCGCACCGCGATGGTGTTTCTCACGGCGCCCTTGGGCCTGATCGGGGTGACACTGTTCCTGCTGGTATTCCGCCAGCCCTTTGGGTTCGTGGCGATGCTGGGGACCATCGCGCTGTCGGGGATGATCATGCGTAACTCGGTGATCCTGGTGGACCAGATCGAGCAGGACATCAAGGCCGGCCTGGCTCCCTGGCAGGCGATTATCGAGGCGACCGTGCGGCGCTTCCGGCCGATTGTGCTGACGGCGCTGGCGGCCGTACTGGCGATGATCCCGCTGTCCCGCAGCGTGTTCTTCGGGCCGATGGCCGTGGCGATCATGGGCGGCTTGATTGTTGCGACGGCATTGACCCTGTTGTTCCTGCCCGCGCTTTATGCGGCGTGGTTTCGGGTGCGCAAGGAGGCGGTGTAAGGCTGCGAGTGGCAGGGGTGTCCTGTAAGGAAATGCCTCTGGTCATTCACACATAGACGCAAACTGCGACCCTGGGCGACGGAACGTTTGCCCGTGGTGCTCCACTCAGAATTGTCTGATTGACAGACGTCGTTGTCGGGGCCGCAAGCCTGCGGTCCCGATGAACAACAATGAGTTCATGGAGTGTCATATGTTTATTTTGTCTGCCCTGGCAGCTTTCAAAGGTGCTTTCCTGGGGTCACTGCTGGGCAATCTGTTGCCTGGTTCCAATAAAGAAGCTGATACGGCGCGACCGCACAAGCCCGGCCATGGACGGCCCGGTTTCAACCACGGCCATCACTCCCGACCAACGGGGCCTGTCCTGCCTGCGCGGCCCAAGCCGTATCACCAGGCGCCGGTGCATGAGGCCCACCAACCCTACCAGAGGTCATCGGCACTCTTTCCGATCCATCGATAGCCGCTGACTCGAGGCAGCCCGGGAACCACTCGGGCTGCCTTGCCACTCAGAGGGGGCTTTTGACCATAGATATCGAGGAGTGTGTATGATTTTTCCAGTACTGGTTTCACCACTGCACCTGTTGGGGGCTGTATTTGGAATAGGGCCGAATTTCGGTCGGTCCAATGGCAATGGCCAGCCCGAGATCAACATTAATATCAAAACCGAAAACAACACCACCAACAGCAGCAACAGCAATGCCGTGGGTAGTGATTTGCCTTGCAAGTGCCGCTATTAAAAAAAACGCCCTGAATAGTTCAGGGCGTTTTTAGTTGCCGGGTATGGTCTACAGCGCGCCGAACACCTTCTTGGCCAAGCTGGTGGCAGCCGCCGCCGGGTTCTTGCGAATGGTTTCTTCCTGCTGGGCGATCATCTTGAACAGCCCGTCCAGCGCCTGTTCGGTCACGTAGCTTTCGACATTGGCGCTCTTGGCATCAATGGCGCCAAAGGTGGCGGCCTTGCCGGCGAGCGCGTTGTACTGCTGGGCCACGCCGACCTTGTCGGTAGCGGCCTTGACGATCGGCAGGAACTTGGCCCGGATCTCGTCACGGCTGCTTTTGTTCAGGTACTGGGTGGCCGAGTCCTGGCCGCCGGTGAGGATGCCCTTGGCATCGGTCACGCTCATGTTTTTCACCGCGTTTACCAGGATCGGCTGGGCCTGGGTGACAGCAGACTCGGCCGCCTTGTTCATGCTGGTTTCAAGTTGCGTGACCTGGTCACCCATGCCGAACATTTTCAACTTGTCAGCGACTTTGCCCAACTTGCCCGGCAGGCCGATCTTCACTTCGGGGTTGTTGCTGAAACCACCGGGCACACCCAGTTGTTTCACGGCAATCTGTGCGCCTTGGGTCAGTGCATCCTTGAGGCCGCCGGTGGCGTCGCCCTGGGACAGGCTGCCGAGGGACAAGGCCATGGCGTTGGCACCGAGCAGCAAGCCGGCGCACAGGGCAGTGAGGCGAAGGGAGTTACGGAGCATGGGCGCTTCCTTATGTTCGATATTTTAATCAGTGTGCAACCGCATCCACGCGCAGGCGCAGCGGTTGTGGGTCCTGGCCGTTCAACTGCACGGAGTGCCGTTCGGTGGTGATAAACAGTAGCTTGCCCTCCAGTTCGATGCGAGCGCTTACCGAGTAACTGTGGCCAGGCTTGACCTGGGTCGGGTCGTAGCTCAGGTGAAAGGGCAGCGGCACCTGGCCTTTCACCGGGCCTTTCTGCTCGGCCAGGGTCACGGCCGGGGCATCCATCAAGGACACATCCTGCAGGGTCACACTCAAGGTGGCGGCGGGCGGCAGGGCGATGCGTTGCAGGTAGAACACTTCGCCATCGAGGCTGGCTTTGGGCGCGGGGCTCATGGTCTGGCAGGCTCCCAGCAGGGCGGTCAGGCCCAGGAGGATGATTTTTTTCATGGTGCAGCTCCTTGTCAACGGCGCCAGAAACACCCTGGCGCCTCGGTCACTCTAGTGTGTTTCTTCGGGTACCACAGGCTGGTCTGGCGCCTCTTCGCTGCGATGCAGTGCGACCTGGCGAATCGACAGGCGAATCTCCGCGGGCAATACGCGTTTGGCTGCACCTTCGGCCAGCTCACCCAGCAGCGGGTGATAGCTCAGTTTGCCGGCCTCGTCGCGACGCAGCACATCTTGCTCCAGCAGGGTCTGGATAAAATGTCGGAAAAGGCTCTTGTCGAAGAACTCCGGGGCATTCAGGCCGTGCAGGATCGACAGGCGCTGGGCCATGACCGTGCACAGGTCTTCCAGCTCTTCGGCGCTGATGCTGTTCTGGCCGCTGTTGAGCAGCAGCGAGATCGCCATGTAGAAGCGTTGCAGGGTCTGGGCGATGCTCTTGGACAGCAGGGTCAACAGCACAAACTGCCGTGAGCTCGGCGCCGGGCGCAGGTACACGTCGTTTTCAAAACGCAGCAGGCCTTGTTCGACGAAGGCGTCCAGCCACTGGTCGACCACAGCATCCAGCTCGTCCAGGGACCAGCGGATAAACAGCTCCGATTGCAGGTACGGGTAGAGCGCACGGGTATAGCGCAGGATCTGTTCGCGGCTCATCCGCGAGCTGCTCTGGAAGAAACTTGCCAGCAGCGCCGGCAGGGCGAAGATGTGTAGCACGTTGTTGCGGTAGTAGGTCATCAGGACGGCGTTCTGCTCGTCCAGGTAGAGGATCTTGCCCAGTGCATCGCTCTGTTCCGACAGCAGGTCCATGTCCTTGACGTGCTTGATCAGCGCCAGGCCGTCGCCTTCCGGCAGGGTGGTGTGGGGCGAGTAGGGCACCTTGCGCAGCAGTGCCAGGTACAGATCCAGCTGGCGCGCCATCGCCTGTTCGTCCAGGGCCAGGCGGGTGGTGGACAGCAGCGCGAGGGCCACCAGGTTCACCGGATTGATCGCCGCCGCTTCGTTCAAGTGTTGCGCCACCCGTTCGCCGAGGCGGTTGGTGGTTTCGTTGAGCCACGCCGGCTTGTAGTTCGGGCCCAGCTCCTGGGAGCGCCAGTCGGGCTGCTCGCTGTCGAGGAATTCAGCCAGCTTGATCGGTTCGCCGAAGTTCACGGCGACCTGGCCAAAGCGCTGCTTGAGGGCGCCGACCACTTTGAAAATATCGAAAATCGACTCTTTCTTCTTGCTCGCACCGCGCAGTTCGCCCAGGTAAGTGCGGCCTTCCAGCACCCGCTCATAGCCGATGTACACCGGCACGAACACGATGGGCATGCGCGAGGAACGCAGGAAGCTGCGCAGGGTGATCGCCAGCATCCCGGTCTTCGGTTGCAGCATGCGCCCGGTGCGCGAGCGTCCGCCTTCGACGAAGTATTCCACCGGGAAACCCTTGGTGAACAAGGTGTGCAGGTATTCGTTGAACACCGAGGTGTACAGCGGGTTGCCCTTGAAAGTACGGCGCATGAAAAACGCCCCGCCACGGCGCAACAGGCTGCCGATCACCGGCATGTTCAGGTTGATCCCGGCGGCGATGTGCGGCGGGGTCAAGCCATTCTTGAACAGGAGATAGGAGAGCAGCAGGTAGTCGATATGGCTGCGATGGCACGGTACATAGATCACCTCGTAGCCCTGGGCGACCTTTTGCACACCTTCGATGTTGTTGACCTTGATGCCGTCGTAGATCTTGTTCCAGAACCAGCTCAGCACCACTTCGAGGAAACGGATGGCGGTGTAGGTGTAGTCCGAGGCGATCTCGTTGCCATAGCGCAGAGCCTGGGCCTTGGCTTTCTCGGGGGTGATTTTCTCGCGTTCGGCCTCGTCGAGGATCGCCTGGCGTACCAGTGGCATGTTCACCAGGCCCTTCACCAGGTTGCGCCGGTGGGACAGGTCGGGGCCGATCACTGCGGTTTTCAGGTTGCGAAAGTGCACCCGCAGGATGCGTTGGGCCATGCGCACGGTGCGTTCGTGGCCTTTATTGTGCTCGATCAACTCACGCAGGTTGATGGGCGCGGAGAATTGCACCCGGGTCTTGCGGCCCAGGATCAGGATGCTCAGCAGCCGGCGCAGGCGGCCGGTGACGGCCCAGCTGTCGGCGAACAGCAGTTTCCAGGGGCTGGACTCGCTGTCGGGCGACTGGCCCCAGAACACGCTGACTGGAATGATCTGTGCATTCTCTTCGGCGTGTTCGGTGAGCACATCCACCAGGCGGGTCAGGGTGGGTGGGGCCCCACGCTTGTCCTGGCGCCCCAGCCAGTCGGGGTCGGGCGTCAGGTAGAAGAAGGCTGCCGGCTCCATCAGCGGGCCGACCGACACCGGCAGCACCGGGCGCGGCAGGCCGGCCTTGGTACATTCGGTATCAACCACCGCCAATTCGGTGAGGGATGGAGATTGCAGGACGTAAAACACCGGACGGCTGCGGTCGAGGTTCAAGGTAAGGGACGACTGGTTGATCGTCTCTGAGCGAACCCAGAGGTACAACAGCCGGCGCAAGGTGCCAAATACCAGACGGCGAAAGGGAGAACGGGTCATACGGCTTCTGCTTTGAGTGGGGAAATAAACCGGGCAGGTGCTCGGGGCGCTAGTGTGCAGTATTAGCCGAAAATCGGCAAAAAAGCGGCGAAGTAATCTTGAGTTGAAGCTTTTTGAGCCTGTCTTATACTCGGCAGTTCAACTGCGACGACTCAACAATAAACGTACTTATAAAAAGCATGTGGGAGCAAAACAGATGGCAACGCGCGAAACCGGCAATGTGAAGTGGTTCAACGACGCCAAGGGCTATGGCTTTATCCAGCGGGAAGATGGCAAGGATGTGTTTGTGCACTACCGCGCCATTCGCGGTGAAGGGCACCGTTCATTGGCCGAAGGCCAGCAGGTGGAATACGCCGTAGTGACGGGCGAGAAGGGCTTGCAGGCTGAGGATGTGGTGGGCCTGTAACCTTGGCGTGATCGTTCCCACGCTCTGCGTGGGAATGCTTCTTTGGACGCTCCGCGTCTGCTTTTAATCGTGACGCGGAGCGTCACAGGTTGCATTCCCACGCAGAGCGTGGGAACGATCCCTCAGGTTGTTTTCCAGGTGATCTGCTCTTCACCGTCGGCGCTGATACGAATCCAGGTATCCGCGCTTTCTTCACCTTCTTCCTCTACCCAGCTGCCCGGCGCGCAACGCACTTCGACGTTCAGCGCGGCAAAGGCTGCGCGGGCGCAGGCGATGTCGTCTTCCCACGGGGTCTGGTCGCTTTCCAGGTACAGGCTGTTCCATTTGCCTACGGCTTTCGGCAGCCAGGTGACCGGTACGCTGCCGGCTTTGCACTTGTAGGTCTGGCCGCGCTGGACCCAGTCGGTGCACGGGCCCAGGGCGGCGCCCAACCAGGCGGCGATGGCCTTGTGGTCGACGTCGGCGTCCTTGAGGTAAATCTCGATATCAGGTTGGCGCATGGATGTTCCTCGTTGCGGGATTTTGAAAATCCATTCGCGGATTCGGTGTGGGCCCCGAGGCCCACAAAAATAATGGGTTATTGAAGCACGAAATAGTCGTAGCGCATCGACACAGTGACCAGCAGCGGTTCGGCGGCTTCGATCACCCGGGCCCGGCGTTCGGCACTGGCGCGCCAGCCGTGGGGCGTCATCGCCAGCAGGTTGGCGCGATCCTTGGGATCGGCCAGGCTGAGCTTGAACTCCAGGGTTTCGCTGTGTTGCAGGCTCATGCCCTGCGGCACCAGCGCCAGGTGCTTGTCGTCGGTGTACTCGCGCACTTCGTCGTACAAACGCTCACGCAGCTCCATCAGGTGGCCGCGGGTCGGGCCGACTTTCATCAAACCACCACCCGGGCTGAGCAGGCGCTTGGCCTCCAGCCAGTCCAGTGGGCTGAACACGCTGGCCAGGAACTGGCAACTGGCATCGGCCAACGGCACCCGGGCCATGCTGGCGATCAACCAGGTCACCGTGGGGTTGCGCTTGCAGGCGCGCTTGACCGCTTCCCTGGAAATATCCAGGGCATAACCATCGGCGCGCAGCAGGGCGTCGGCGATCTGTGCGGTGTAGTAACCCTCGCCACAGCCAATATCCAGCCAGCGCTGGGGTTTGCGTTCAGCGGCCAGTTCGGCCAGGCGCCTGGCCACCGGGGCGTAATGCCCGGCGTTGAGGAAGTCGCGGCGCGCTTCCACCATCGCCAGGTTGTCGCCCGGGTCACGGCTGTTCTTGTGCTGCACCGGCAACAGGTTCAGGTAACCCTGGCGCGCCCGGTCGAAACGGTGCCCGGCCGGGCAGGCTACGCCGTTGTCCACTTCATGTAGTGGTGCGCTGCAAATGGGGCAAGCGAGCATCAGGCGAGCAACTTGATCAGGGTCTGGTAGTAGATTTCGGTCAGCACATCGAGGTCGCTGGCGAGGATGCGCTCGTTGACCTGATGGATCGTCGCGTTGACCGGGCCCAGCTCCACCACCTGAGTGCCGAGGGTCGCGATGAAGCGCCCATCGGAGGTGCCGCCGCTGGTGGACGCCTGGGTCTCGCGACCGGTGACGGCCTTGATGCTGGCGGAGACCGCATCGAGCAACGCGCCCGGTTCGGTGAGGAACGGCAGGCCCGACAGCGCCCACTCCACATGCCAGTCCAGGCCATGCTTGTCGAGAATCGCCGCGACCCGCTGCTGCAGGCCTTCGACGGTGGACTCGGTGGAGAAGCGGAAGTTGAACACCGCCGTCAGGTCGCCCGGGATCACGTTGGTGGCGCCGGTGCCGGAGTTGAGGTTGGAAATCTGGAAGCTGGTAGGCGGGAAGAAGGTGTTGCCATCGTCCCAGTGCTCGGCGGCCAGTTCGGCCAGGGCCGGAGCCGCCAGGTGGATCGGGTTCTTCGCCAGGTGCGGGTAGGCCACATGGCCTTGCACGCCGCGCACGGTCAGGGTGGCGCCGAGGGAGCCGCGACGGCCGTTCTTGACCACGTCGCCCACCAGGGTGGTGCTCGACGGTTCGCCGACGATGCACCAGTCCAGGCGCTCCTTGCGGGCTGCCAGGCGTTCGATCACGGCCTTGGTGCCGTGGTGCGCCGGGCCTTCTTCGTCACTGGTGATCAGGAAAGCCACCGAACCCTTGTGGTCCGGGTAGTCCGTCACGAAGCGCTCGGAAGCGACCAGCATCGCCGCCAGGCTGCCTTTCATGTCGGCTGCGCCACGGCCGCAGAGCATGCCGTTTTCATCGATCAGCGCGTCGAACGGGTCGTTCTGCCAGGCCTTGACCGGGCCGGTCGGCACCACGTCGGTGTGGCCGGCGAAGCACAATACCGGGCCTTCGTGTTTGCCGTGGGTGGCCCAGAAGTTATCCACATCCTCGATGCGCATCGGCTCAAGCGCAAAACCGGCGTCGCCCAGGCGCTGCATCATCAGCTTCTGGCAATCGGCGTCGACCGGCGTCACCGACGGGCGGCGGATCAGGTCGATAGCGAGTTGGAGGGTCGGCGAAAGGTCGGCGTGGGCCGTCATGTAAAAACTCCAGAAGCATGTCAGGGCGCAAGGCTTATGTGGGAGGGGGCTTGTGTGGGAGCGGGCTTGCTCGCGAATACGGAGTGTCAGTCAACAATGTATGAACTGACCCGGCGCATTCGCGAGCAAGCCCGCTCCCACACAAAGCAATGGCCTGGGCCAAGTCTCACAAAATGGCCGTTATCTTATAGCAAAACGGCGGCCAGAGGCCGCCGTTTAGTGCATTGCGCAGGATTTTAAGCAGCGGCCACAGGCTCTTGCTTCGGTGCCGGTTTCGGCAGCGACGACAGGAACGCCATGATCAGCGCCGCCACATACGGCAGCGACTGCACCAGCAACATCACCACCCAGAAGCGCATGTCATTGCTCGGCAGGCCCTGCACCAGGTAAATCCCCAGTGCCGCACCCCACAACAGCAGCATGATGAACATCTCTTCCCGGGCTTCGGAGATCGCCACCCAGAAACCGTGGTTATCGGCGTTCTTCGGTGTACGGAAGAACGGAATGCTGGTGGTGAAGAACCCGTACAGCACCGCCTTGGCGATGGTGTGCGACAACGCCAGCCCGGCCAGTGCCGCGCAGAACGCATCTTTCAGGTTCACACCCACCGCACGACGGTAGAGGAAGATGATCTTGCCGACCTTGAACACGAACAACGCCAGTGGCGGGATCGCGAAAATCAGCAGCGGCGGGTCAACCCGCGTCGGCACGATAATCATCGCCGCCGACCACAACAAGGCGCCCACGGTGAAGAAGATGTTCATGCCGTCGGCCACCCACGGCAACCACCCCGCGAGGAAGTGGTAGCGCTGGCCACGGGTCAGCTCGGTGTCCTTGCCGCGCAAGAGGCTCGCAGTGTGGCGCTTGATGATCTGGATCGCGCCGTAGGCCCAGCGGAAACGCTGTTTCTTGAAGTCGATAAAGGTATCGGGCATCAGGCCCTTGCCGTAGCTGTCGTGGTAGTACGCCGCCGACAGGCCCTTCTCGAAGACCCGCAGGCCCAGCTCGGCATCCTCACAGATGCACCAGTCGGCCCAGCCCAGCTCTTCCAGCACCGAGCGACGGGTCATGGTCATGGTGCCGTGCTGGATGATCGCGTCACGGTCGTTGCGGGTGACCATGCCGATATGGAAGAAGCCTTTGTATTCCGCGTAGCAGAGCTTCTTGAAGGTGCTTTCGTTCTGGTCGCGATAATCCTGTGGCGACTGCACCACGGCGATTTTCGGGTCGGCGAAGTGCGGCACCATGTGCTTGAGCCAGTTTGGCGACACGCAGTAATCGGAGTCGATCACCGCGATCACTTCGGCATCCTTGGCGGTGTGCGGGATCAGGTAGTTCAGTGCGCCGCCCTTGAAACCGGCCAGGGGCGAGACGTGGAAGAACTTGAAGCGCGGGCCGAGGGTTTCGCAGTAGTCGCGCACCGGCTCCCACACGGCCGGGTCCTTGGTGTTGTTGTCGATGATCAGGACTTCGTAGTCCGGATAATCGAGGGCGGCCAGGGCGTCGAGGGTCTGTTTGACCATCTCCGGCGGCTCGTTGTAGCACGGCACGTGGATCGAGACTTTCGGGCGGTAGTCCGAATCCCCTTCAACCGGCAGGAATTCACGCCGGCGTTTGTGGGTCCAGACTGCTTCGGCCAGCTCATGGGCTTCAGTCAGCAACACGATAAATACGCCCAGGGCGCCGAGTGCCAGCAGGAAGCCCACCGTCAAGCTGAACCAGGTGCTGTATTGCTGGCTGTAGTCATAACCGATCCACACCAATACCGACCCGCACAGGAACGCGATAAAGGTCAGGAACGTACGGCCGCGCTGGCGCAGGGCCGAGCCGTCGATCATCAGCAGGGTCAGGGACAGCAGCGCAAGCACCACCGAGCCGATCGCCAGCACTCGCCATTGCGGAATCGCGACCACCGGGCCATCAAAGTTGAATTTCTGCTGGCGTGCGGCGTTGAACACGCCCCAATAGGCCCCTACAGAGCCTTCGTCGCTGGCTTTCCATGGCTGGTCAAACGCTTCGATCACGAAGTAGTTGTAGCCCTGGCGGTTCAGCGTGTTAACCAGCGTGCGCAGGTAAATCGCTTGGTCGGCGGGGGAGGCGTCAGCACCGCCACGCATCCGGCCGTTGCTCGGCCAGCCAACCTCCGACAGCAACAGCGGCTTTTTCGGGAAGGTCTTCTTCAGGTCCCGTGCGCGATCGAGGACGAACTGGCCGGCCTTGTCCACCGGGATATGTTCCCAGTACGGCAGGATGTGCGCGGCGATCAGGTCGACGTGCTTGGCCAGTTGCGGGTTGTGTTCCCAGATGTGCCATTGCTCGGAGGTGGTTACGGGCACCTTGACGGCGGCCCGTACCCGATCCAGCAGCACGATCAGCGCTTCCGGAGTGATTTCCTCGCGGAACAGCGCCTCGTTGCCCACCACTACCCGCACTACGCTGCGGGAGCTGTTGGCGATTTCGATGGCGCGCTGGATCTCGCGCTCGTTGCGCTCAAGGTCCGGACTGATCCAGATCCCCAGGGTCACCCGCAGGCCGAATTCTTCCGCCAGCTTGGGGATATCCCCCAGGGTGCCGTCGACCGAGTAGGTACGGATGTTGTCCGTCAGCTTGCTCATGATCGCAAGGTCCTGACGCATTTGATCGTCGGTCGGATACTGGTCTTTCTGTGGGTACTGGCCTTGCTGGAACGGCGAGTACGAAAAACCGGAGATCTGCTCGGGCCAGTTAGGGGCATTGACCGGGCGGTTGATCAGCGCCCAGAAGCCGGTGAACAGCGCGGCAATTGCCAGCACCACCACCAGGTTGAGTCCAAATTTACGCGATGACATGGCTATTTCGGGTTCCAAAGGGTGTGGAACGAAAAGAGGTGTCGGCCTGCGCCGAACGGCGCGCATCCTACACTGGCCTTTCACCGACCGTACAGCAAGCCGGGAAAAACCGGACATTGGGCAGTGCAACTCGTCGTAAGTTCTCTTACTTGTAGCTTGTAGTTTAAAACTTGTCGCTGTGTAGCCCTATAATGCGCGCCGGTTTTTGGGGTAATGGTCATGAGTACAGAAGATCCACGGTTTGCCGGCGTCGCCCGCTTGTATGGCATTGAAGGCCTGGAGCGCCTGAAGGCGGCCCATGTGGCCATCGTCGGCGTGGGCGGGGTGGGTTCGTGGGCGGCGGAAGCCATCGCTCGCTGTGGCGTGGGCGAGATTTCGCTGTTTGACCTCGATGATGTATGCGTCAGCAACAGCAACCGCCAGCTGCATGCGCTGGACAGCACCGTGGGCAAGGCCAAGGTCGAGGTCATGGCCGAGCGCCTGAAAGGCATCAACCCGGATTGCACCGTGCACGCGGTGGCGGACTTCGTGACTCGCGAGACGATGGCCGAGTACATCACGCCCAATATCGATTGCGTGATCGACTGCATCGACAGTGTGAACGCCAAGGCCGCACTGATTGCCTGGTGCAAGCGGCGCAAGATCCAGATCATCACCACCGGCGGCGCGGGCGGGCAGATTGATCCGACGTTGATTCAGGTGTGTGACTTGAACCGTACGTTCAATGACCCGCTGGCGTCGAAGGTGCGCTCCACGTTGCGTCGCGACTATGGCTTCTCCCGCACTGTGACCCGCCAC
>NZ_AKVH01000038.1:0-15573 GCF_000278565.1 Pseudomonas sp. Ag1 | reverse complement strand
ACACTCAAGCCGGCCGGTAGGCCGCTGTGCTCTTGATCTGCTTTTGATCTTGATCTTGGGCGCCCCGTTAAACCACGCTGGCCGAACTGGACTTTTGCGCTTTTCAAAAGTGAGCCGCTGTAAGAGCGGAACCAATAGCGGCCATAACCGCAAAAACGGATATGTACCCAGGCAGATCAGAAATTCTGCCCCATGGAGAACTGGAACACCTGCTTGGTCGCATTCTCCGGCGTACGAACCGGCAACGCCAGGTTGATACTCAACGGCCCCAACGGGCTGTACCACGTAGCCCCAACCCCCACAGAGGCACCCAGCTGACTCAGGTCAACCCCATTACAACCCTGGGTAGTACTGAGGGCACACTTGTCCGAATACACGTTACCCACATCCCAGAACACAGACGTACGCACCGATTTATTATCTTTAAGGAACGGCATCGGAAACAGATATTCCGCCCCCCCGGTAATCAGGATGTTGCCCCCCAACGCCTCGGGACTGCGGTCGCTGTAGTACTGCTGGCCCGCACTGGCATACGCCCCGGTCGCCGGCGTACTGCGCGGCCCAAGCGTGCCGCTTTCAAACCCGCGCACCGAACCTTCACCCCCGGCCGTGTAGTTTTCATAAAACGGCAGGCCGTCCGTAGAGCCGTACCCGTTGGCGTAACCGAGCTTGGTATGCAAACGCAGCGTCGTCGAATTGGTGATCGGCACAAATGTCTGCCCGGAATAATCGAGTTTGTAGAAACTCAAGTCACTGCCCGGAAGCGTCACCGTCAGGTTCAGGTTCTGCGAGTAACCACGGGTCGGCATCACGCCTTTGTTCAACGTCGACTCCGACCACCCAAGGTTGGCCTTGAAGTTGGTGAACTCACTGCCTTCGCGCTGAAGAAAATCGTAAATCTCATCAGAGCTGTAGATGCCCGGGTCGATACTGTCGTGTTGCACCGTCAGGCCGAAACTCAACCGCGAGGTTTCATTGATCGGGTAGCCGAGTGTGGCCCCCAGGCCGTAACTGTTGATGGAGTAGTAGGAAACACCGCTGCCATCGTCGTAGTAGTTGTTGTAATCGGTGGCACTGTAGAACGCGTTATAGCCCAGGCTCACCCCGTCCGGCGTGAAGTAGGGGTTGGTAAAGCCAATGTTGTACTTGCTCTGGTACTGCGAGCGGGTCAGGCCCAGGCTGGCATAATCTCCGGTGCCCAGGAAGTTGTTCTGGGTGATCGAACCGCCAAGGATCAGCCCGGCATCCTGGGCAAAACCGACGCTGGCGGTAATCGAGCCAGACGCTTGTTCTTCGACCGCGTAGTTCACATCAAGCTGGTCGTCGACCCCTGCCACGGCCGGGGTTTCGACGTTGACCTCCTTGAAGAAGCCCAGGCGCTCAAGGCGAACCTTGGACTGGTCGATCAGGTAGGTCGACGCCCAGCCACCTTCCATCTGGCGCATTTCCCGGCGCAGCACCTGGTCGTCGGTCTTGGTGTTGCCACGGAAGTTGATGCGGTTCACATAGGCCCGTTTGCCCGGGTCGACCGCAAACACGATGTCCACGCTGTGGTCTTCATCGTGGGGCGTGGGCATGCCGTTGACGTTGGCGAAGGTGTAGCCGTCGTTACCCAGGCGCCGGGTGATCAGGTCCGAGGTGGTGGTCATCAGCTTGCGCGAGAACACCTGGCCTTTCTGCACCAGCAACAGGGCTTCAAGCTGGTCCTGGGGCACTTTCAAGTCGCCGCTGAGCTTCACGTCACGCACCGTGTATTTCTCGCCTTCGTTGATGTTGACGGTGATATAGACGTGCTTCTTGTCCGGGGTGATGGACACCTGGGTCGAGGTGATGTCCATGTTGATATAACCACGGTCCAGGTAATAGGAGCGCAGGCGTTCCAGGTCCCCGGTGAGTTTTTCACGGGCGTACTTGTCATCGTTGGTGAAGAACGACAGCCAGTTGCTGGTCTTGAGGGTGAACGTGCCGATCAGTTCCTTGTCGGTAAACACGTGGTTGCCCACCACGTTGATGTGCTGGATCGCGGCCACGGAGCCTTCGTCGATCTTGACCTTCAGGCCCACGCGGTTGCGCGGTTGCGGCTGCACTTCGGTGTCGACCGTGGCCGAATAACGACCCTGGGCCACGTACTGGCGCTGCAGTTCGTTGCGCATGCCTTCCAGGGTGGCGCGCTGGAAGATCTCGCCCTCGGCCAGGCCCGACTGCTTCATGCCCTTGAGCAGGTCTTCGGTGGAGATGGCCTTGTTGCCTTCGAACTCGATGCTGGACACCGATGGGCGCTCGACCACATTGATGATCAGCACCGTGCCGTCGCGGCTCAATTGGATGTCCTGGAAGAAGCCGGTCTTGAACAACGCACGGGTGGAATCCACCAGCCGTCGGTCATCCGCTTCGTCCCCCACGTTCAGGGGCAAGGCACCAAACACGCTGCCCGCCGAGACCCGTTGCAGACCGTTGATACGGATATCCGAGATTTTGAAGGCTTCAGCGTGTGCAAGTGTGACATTGAGCAGCAGCGCAACCGAGCAGAGCAGGCGCGAAAAATTCATCAAGATCTTTTCCAGAACACATCGACAAGCAGCGCAAGCGCGCCGGGATGACTCGCCGCAGGCGGGTCACCACGACGCGGCCAGACGGGTGGACGGCAAGCATAAGAGCGCCGGGGGTTTGGTGCGGTTAACCAAGTGTCAAGTTAGGTAAAGGTTGGCCCCGGGGCGATGAGGCTGGGCGATACTGTGGGGGTACCCTTTCACGAGCTCGCCATGATCCGCGTATTGCTAGTCGACGATGACCAGGAACTGACTGAAATGCTGGGCCAATACCTGGAGCATGAAGGCTTTGAGGCGACCTGCGTGCACACCGGCGAGGAGGGTGAGGTCGAGGCACTGTCGGGGCGCTACAGCATTGTGGTGCTGGACGTGATGCTGCCCAGGCTGTCGGGCATAGAAGTGCTCAGGCGCATCCGCGCCAGCAGCCAGGTGCCGGTGGTGTTGCTCACCGCCCGTGGCGACAACATCGACCGGATCACCGGGCTGGAGCTTGGCGCGGACGATTATGTGCCCAAGCCCAGTTCCCCGGGTGAGCTGGTGGCGCGGCTGCGCGCGATCATGCGCCGGGTGCAGCCCGTGGGCCAGCCGACCGGGGAGGTCATAACGACCGGCGCCCTGATGCTGTGGCCCGGCAAACGCCAGGCCCGTTGGAACGGTTGCGAGCTGGGGCTGACCAGTACCGAATTCAGCCTGCTTGAAGTGCTGGCCCGGTGCGCCGGCCAGGTGGTGAGCAAAAAGGACCTGTCCCTCAATGCCCTGGGCTGCCCGTTGACCCGTTACGACCGACGCATCGACGTGCACATCAGCAGCATTCGCCAGAAATTGGGCCCGCGCCCGGATGCCAAGGCCTGGATCCAGAGCGTGCGCGGCCTCGGTTACCTGTTGATCGCCGAATGATGAAACCCAGCCGGCTGTTCTGGAAACTGTTCCTGGCCTTTTGGCTGGCCACCAGCCTGACGTTCCTGGTGGGCTTGAGCATTCTCGTGGCGGGCAGCCTGGGCCCCGGGGACCATCATCTGGATGCGATCCTGGCCAGCGAAGAACAGTTGCTGGAACAGTACGGTGTCGAGTCGGGCCGCCAGCTCCTGGCGGTGTGGCAGCCACCCCACGGCCAAGCCATTGGCGTTTATGACAGTGCCGGTCAATTGCTGGCCGGCACGCCGGTCTCGCAGGTGGCTTATGAAAAGTCGCTGATCAGCAAGGACGGGGCCGCGCTGTCCCTCAGGTCTTCCCATCCTCCCCACGAACCCGGGCGCCTGGGCCACTGGATCCCGCTGATCATCGGCACGCTGATGAGCGCGCTGTTCAGTGGGTACATGGCCTACTACCTGGCGTGGCCGCTGGCTTATCTGCGGCGGGCGATGGGCGACGTTGCGCTGGGCCGCTTCGAAACCCGGGTGCGGCCGATGATGGGCAAGCGCCGTGATGAAATCGTCGACCTGGCCGAAGACTGCGACCGCATGGCCAACCAGCTCAAGCTGCTGGTGGAGGCCCAGCAACAGCTGTTGCACGACATCTCCCATGAACTGCGCTCACCGTTGACGCGCCTGCAAGTGGCCATCGGGCTGTTGCAGCAAGACCCGGCACGCCAGGAAATGCTCGGGCGCATCCAGCGTGAATCGGCGCGCATGGACACGCTGATCGAGGCGCTGCTGACCCTGGCGCGTGTGCAGGGCCGTCCCGAAAGCATCGAGCGCGAGCCGGTGGATATCGTCGAATTGCTGGCCGTGATTGTCGAGGATGCTCAGTTCGAGGCGGGTATCAAAGGCTGCAGTGTCAGCTTGCAGGCGTGTCCGGACTTTGTCAGTCGGGCCAGCGGCGAGCTGCTGTATCGGTGTTTCGAAAATGTCATTCGAAATGCCGTGCGCTACACGCAGCCTGATACCACGGTGCGGGTTTCGGCGGAGGTCAGCCCCGACACCCGTTGGCTGCGGGTATTGATCACCGATCAGGGTCCGGGCGTTGAAAACCTGCGGTTGCGGAGTATTTTCGAGCCTTTCGAACGTGGCCCGCATGACACCGATGCCGGTTTCGGACTGGGCCTGGCGATCGCCTTGAGGTCCGTGGAAATGCATGGCGGCACCATCGAGGCGCACAACGAGCCGTCCGGCGGGTTGAGCGTGGAAATCATCCTGCCTCGGGTGGGATCTTTACACGATATTACATTGGCTTGACCGCCCTGTACGCCCTGCGCCTTTAGACTTTTCCTCTGCGTGAGCTGATGTTCAGTGACGCCATTGGCGTGGAGGTGGCGATGTTTCAGGTGCATAAAAAAGGCTTCGTGGCCGGCAAGAAAATGGTCGACGGCCTGGTGCCTTACGATTTCTTCTGTGAAGACAGCCCGGCGATCAACCTGTTCGTGTTTACCGGCTCTGCGGCCCTCGGCCAAACCGTGGAAGAGCAGACATTGTGGGGCTTTACCCGGCTGGAGCGGTTTGAAGCCATGACCGGCGCCCTGGTGGCGAACAAGAAGAACGACGGCTGGTTTCAAAGCGTCAACGTGCTCACCGGGCCCAGCCAGAACGGCACCCAAAGTGTGAAATTCCAGCGGGTGCTGAAGATCATCAAGCACGCCATCGCCACGGGCCGCGCGACCAGCAAGTTTGAATATGAGATTCATACGGATGAAGGCGACACCTACTTCACCCGCCGACCCGCTGCACCCGACAGTGCGCAAACCGTCATTTATGCGGCGGATCAATAGCGCGGCTGCCGGAGTTCAAAAAGAGCGAAAAGGGGACAGATTTATTTATAAAATAAATCTGTCCCCTTTTTACCGTCCCCTTTTTACCGTTACATGCCGGCAGCCTCTACCGGTGTTGAAACCTTGGCAACGAAGCAATCCGCATCTTCGGTTCCTGCAACCTGGCCAGGTCACTGGCAATCTGCGCCCGCCAGAAATGCGCCCCGGCCAGTTGCGCATCCACCCACGCCTGGCGCAGCAACACCTTGGCCTTGTCCACCGACCCGTACTGGGCCTGGCGCAGAATCAGCTGCGCCTTGATCCGCAACATCTGCGGCACGAACCAGCGCTCATGCCGGCCCAGCGCCAATTGCAGGGTGTCTTCCAACACCTCCAGCGCCAGTTTCTCCAGGCCCAGCCGCGCCAGCCCCAGGGCGTATTCACAACGCAGCAAGCTATAAAGCTGGCTATCGCCTTGGCCATGCAGGTGATGCAAGGCCTCACCCAGCAACGGCACGCCTTCTTCGGGCGACCCCTGGCGGATCAGCAGGATGCTCTCGAAGCACAGCCGAAACTGACGCCAGATGTGCAGGTCCTGCTGGGTCGTGCTGTCTTGCAGCAAGCCCAGGTAGTACCGCACCTTGGGCAGGTTGGACGCCAACAGCGCCAGGGGAATTGCCCCCAGGCACAGGGTGTACCAGAGGGTCGCGGGGTGATCGAGGGTGATGGCTTCATCGACGCAACTGCCGATCAGGCGCAGCGCCGGGTCGACATCGCCTTCCAGCAACTGCACCTGTGCCTTGAGGCAGCGGGCGGCGATGCGCTGGTCAAAATGCACGTCGATAATGTGCGAGCGCGGGGCTGACGGTGACCCCAGTGCCTCGTCGATATTCTGTCGGGCGCCGGCCAGGTCGCCCATGTGAAACAACGCCAGCGCGCGCATGCGTTTACCCAGCAGTTGCTGGTTGCCGCAGTTGTTCAGGCTGATGTAGCGCTCGGCCAATTCCAGTGCTTCGGCGTACTGGTTGCAGCCGCAGCGGTCACTCCACAGGCCCCACAGCGCCCGCAGCTTGTGCTCGGCATCGCCCAGGTCGCGGGCGTCTTCACGCACCTGGCGCCAGGCTTCGCGCATTGGCCCGCCGGTGCCATAGGTGAGCATCAGCACGCTGGCCAGGGCGGTTTGCAACAGCATGCGCTGGCGCAGCGGCAGCGGGGTGGTGGCGGCGCTGGCCAGGCCTTTGTCGACCCAGGTGCGGCACTCGCTGACCAGCGACAGGCGCAGCCACAGCGGCACACCGCCCAGGGTCAGTTCGATGCCGGTGGGCAGGTCGCCCGAGGCTGAAAAGGCCCACTCCAGCGCGGTGCGGATGGTGTTGATTTCCGGGCCGTAGAGGCCGATCCAGGTCTCGGGAGAAAGCCCGTCGAGGGTCTGCCCGGCTTCCTGCAATACGCCCAGCGCATACAGTGCATGACGCTGGCGGGTGGCGTCGGCTTCGCCGTGTTCGTTGAGTTTCTCCAGGGCGTAGGCGCGGGTGGTTTCCAGCAGGCGGTAGCGCTTGAGCAACTGCGATTCACCGGCGATCAGCAGCGACTTGTCCATCAGGCTTTCCAGCAAGGGCAGGGCATTGCGTGCATCGAGGGTGCTGCTGGCGGTCATGGCCTTGACCGCGTCCAGGGTAAAAGAACCGGTGAACACCGCCAGTTGGCGCAACATGGCCTGTTCGTCGCCGGTGAGCATCGAGTAGGTCCAGTCCAGGGTCGCGCTCAGTGAACGGTGGCGGGCGAGGGCGGTGCGCCGGCCGGTCATTTGCAGGCGGAAGCTGCCGTCGAGCAACCCCACCAGGTCCTGGATGCCAAAGGTGCGGACCCGCGCTGCGGCGATTTCGATGGCCAGGGCGTTGCTATCGAGCTTGCGACAGATGGCGCTGGCGGCGGCGACGTCGGTGTCCTTGAACACGAAGCCGGGGTCGAGGGCCTTGACCCGTTCGATGAACAACGCGATGCCCGACCAGGTCATGGCTTGCTCGGCACTCAAGTTCACGTCTTCGTCCGGCACCAGCAACGGGGCGAGGTCGTGTACCCGTTCGCCCTCGGCCCGCAGCGGCTCGCGGCTGGTGGTCAGCACGCAGCACTGGGGCGCGCAACGCAGCAGCACCTCGACCGCGTCGGCGGTGGCTTGCAGCACGTGTTCGCAGTTGTCGAGCACCAGCAGCAACGGGCTGTTGGCGAGCATCGAGGCCACGCTTTGCAAGGGCTCGTCACTTACGCTTTGAATGCCCAGGGCGTTGGCGAGCATGCCGGCCACCCATTGGCCGCTGGTGGCGGGGGCCAGGTCGACGAAGCACATGCCCTGGTGAAAGCGGCCCTGCAACAGTTGCGCCACGGCCAGGGCCACGGTGGTCTTGCCGATGCCGCCGGGGCCGGTGATGGTCACGAAACGCTGGCTAAGTACCTGGTCGGCCAGGCTCAGGATCAGCTGTTCGCGACCAATCACTGTGCTGGGCGGCGGTTGCAGGTTGGGCACGTCCACCGTCGGGGCGGGTACCAGCGCCTGGGCGATGGCGCCTTCACTCACTGCCTGCATCGTCACCGGCGCGACAAACCGATAACCCCGGCCCGGCACGGTGACGATGTAGCTGAAGTTGCCGTCATCCCCCAGCGCCCGGCGCAGCGCAACGATCTGCGCGCGCAGGTTGCATTCCTCCACCACCACTTTGGGCCAGGCGAAAGAGATCAGCTCGGACTTTTCCAGCAACTCGCCAGCCCGGCTGGCGAGGGCGATCAGCAAGTACAAGGCGCGGCTGCCGAGGGTCACCGGCTCGCCGTTGCGCAGCAATACATGCTGGCGCGCCAACAAGAGAAAGGGGCCAAAACCGATTGCATTCTCGGTGTGGTCCGGGGCCTGGGGGACGAGGTCCGTGAAGGACACTGCGGGGTATTTGCTCGAACTCATCAATTTGTCCTTTTTTGTAGTCGGGCTTGTTATTGGCGATCAGGCCATTCGCCCTTTTGGGTGCTTACGTGCGGCAGCAGGCTTGGAGAGTTGAAGTCGATCAAAAAGGTGAGAGTTGTCGCCCTCCTTTGGGGCATGGACGTTGTTATAGGGCGCGGGGCCGTTGGGTTTCAGGCGATGAGACTGTTTCAATTTAGAAACATTTTATTACTAGAAAACCTGATGTAGCAGAATGTATGCCAGTTGGCATGTAACAAAGATGACAACAACCGTATGAAATTTATGGGGATTTTTGAGGTCGTCGAAAGCGGGGGAAGGTGGGTGTTCGGAAAGGCGAATATTTCTAATTGTGTCGTTCGGGATGCCGAATAAAACGGCGGTGGTTTGGCGTGGTTTTTTTGGCTGTGTATCAGACTGTGTATCAGCACCCACCTGATACACCGGCATGAATAGAAGGAGGAAACGCGACACAGACGGGATACACGCCTGGCTTTAAATCTGTCTACCAGATGGCGCAGGCGGTCACCCACCGCACAAGCGCCCTGGCCACATTCAGTCAAGCCAGGAGATTCAACAATGAAGCGCCATTACGCAGCCCTTGCCGCCACCCTCGCACTGTCCCTCGGTGCCTTCGCCGCCACCGCCCATGCCGAGGATGCCAAGCCTCAGGAAAAATGCTTCGGCGTGTCCCTCGCCGGTGCCAACGATTGCGCCGCCGGTGCCGGGACTTCCTGCGCCGGCACCGCCAAGGCGGATTACCAGGGCAACGCCTGGGTGCTGGTGGACAAAGGCACCTGCACCCAGATCAAAACCCCCAAAGGCTTCGGCAGCCTGACGGAACAACCATGATTGCCCTGGCCCCTGCGGTGCTCAAGCGTGTGCTGCCTGAGGCGCTGCTGTTGCTGGTGGCCCGCCTCGGGATCGCTTCGGTGTTTTTCCTCTCGGGCCGCACCAAGGTGACCGGTTTCCTGCAGCTCAAGCCGTCGACCTACACCTTGTTTCGCTCGGAATACGCCTTGCCGCTGGTGCCGCCGGACTGGGCAGCGCACCTGGCGACCTACGCCGAGCATCTGTTCCCGCTGTTGCTGGTGCTGGGCCTGCTGACCCGCCCGGCGGCTGCCGCGCTGTTGGGCATGACCCTGGTGATCGAGGTGTTCGTATACCCCGACGCCTGGCCGACCCACCTGACCTGGACCGGGCTGTTGCTGCCGCTGCTGGCGTATGGCGGCGGGGCCTGGTCAGTGGACCGCGTGCTGTCCGGCCAACGCCGTTAACCCTTTCACAACAATGATCAGGCCCCAAGGCCTGTGGAGAGTCGCATGCGTATTCTTTCTTCCCTGGCGATCGCCATGGCACTCGCTACACCGTTGGTGGCCTCGGCCGCCGATGCAGCCAAGCCCCAGCCGGGCACCGGTAAAAGCGTGGTGATCGTGCCCGGTTCCTTTGTCGACGGCTCCGGCTGGCGAGTGGTGCACGACATCCTGATTCACAAGGGCTACAAGGTCACCGTGGTGCATCAGGGCCATGAAAGCCTCGCCGCCGACGTGGCCGAGGCCCGCGAAGTGCTGGAGCAGCAGGTCGGCCCGGTGGTGCTGGTGGGTCACAGCTCCGGCGGCGGGGTGATCTCGATTGCCGGTGACCGCGACAAGGTCAAGTCGATGGTCTATGTCTCGGCCCTGCAACCGGAAGTCGGCGAGAACATGAGCCAGCTGCTGTCGTCGATGCCGGCGCCGAGCAATGACGTGATGCAGACCCGCGACGGGCATCTGTTCTTTGATCGCACCAAGTTCAATGCCGATTTTGCTGCCGACCTGACCACCAACCGCACCGACTTCATGGCCGCCTCCCAGGTGCCGGCCACCACCGCGCTGTTCGGCGGCACCGTGTGGGCCGCGGCCTGGCACAAGAAGCCGACCTACGCCGTGGTGTCCACCGAAGACCGTGCCCTGAGCCCCGATCTGCAGCGCTGGATGTACAAGCGCGCCGGCTCGAAAGTCACTGAAATCAAGGCCAGCCACTCGGTGTACATCTCCCAGCCCGAGGCTGTGGCGAAGGTCATCGAAGACGCGGCATCCGTCATCAAATAAACCCCACCCCCGAGGAGTAATACCCATGAGCACATCCATCAAATCCCGCTTGAGCCTTGCCACTGCTGCCGCCCTGATCGCCATGGCGTCCGCTTCCTTCGCGGCGGCCGCCAGCGCCGCCGACCAGCCGGAACAGCCGGGTCGCTGCTACGGCGTGAACAACTGCAAGGGCGAAAGCCTGTGCGCCACGGCCAAGAACGATTGCAAGGGCCTCAACAGCTGCAAGGGCCAGGGCGTTGTCGTCAAGACCCCGTCCGAGTGCCTGAAGCTGGGCGGCACCACTACCGAACCGAAGTAACACCCCGGCGGGCCCAGGTTGGGCCCGCCGCCTATTTATGCAACGGAGACCACATGATGCCGACACCCAACCCGCGTTTTCCAGGCTATGGCCTGGGGCTGCGCAAGGAACACTACAGCGAGTTCCTGGAGAACCCGGTGGCGGTGGATTTCGTTGAAGTGATCTCCGAGAATTTCATGGTCGCGGGCGGCCAGCCCCGGCACATCCTGCGCCAGATTCGCGAGCGGTATCCGGTGGCGCTGCACGGGGTGTCGATGTCGATCGGCACGGCCGAGGGCCTCGATCGCGATTACCTGAAACGCCTCAAGTCGCTGGTGGACGAGATCGAACCGCTGTTTGTGTCCGACCACTTGAGCTGGTCCCGCAGCGGGGGGTTCAACTCCCATGATCTGTTGCCGGTGCCTTACACCCATGAGGCATTGGACCGGGTCTGCGCCAATATCGACCGGGCTCAAGAAGTGTTGGGCCGCACGATGCTGTTTGAAAACCCGTCCAGCTACCTGGCCTTTGATGACGCGTCCATGAGCGAGTGGGAATTCATCGCCGCCATGTCCCGGCGCACCGGCTGCGAGCTGTTGCTGGACGTCAATAATGTGTTTGTCAGCGCCAGCAACCATGGCTTTGACGCTCTCGCGTTTCTCGACGGGATTCCGGCCGAGCGGGTCCGGCAAATTCACCTGGCCGGCCATAGCCAGGGCCGCGATTTGCTGATCGACAGCCACGACAGCCCGGTGTGTGACGGCGTCTGGGACTTGTATGCCAAGGCCGTTGCGTTGCTCGGCCCGGTCGCCACGATGATCGAGCGCGATGACGAGATCCCGCCCCTGGCAGAGCTGCTGGAGGAGCTGTCGATCGCCCGCATGCTCGGTGCCTCCGAGGCCTACAAGCGTTCGCAGGTGCGCTCATGAATCTCGCGCAATGGCAGCAGGCTTTTCATACCTGGCTGGTGAGTGCCTCGGAGCAGTCGGCCGAGATGTTGGGTAACAAGGCCGCGGGACTGGCGGTGTATCAGAACAACTACCGCGCGCAATTGGTGGGTTGCCTGGAACAGGCGTTTCCCAACCTGCGGCGCTGGGTCGGGGACGAGGCGTTCCTGGCCGCGTGCGTCAGCCATATCGACCGGCATCCGCCCCATGCCTGGACCCTGGACGTCTATCCCGAGGGTTTTCACCTGACCCTGGGCGAACTGTTTCCCAACAATCCCGACGTGCATGAACTGGCCTGGATCGAGTCGTCGCTCAATGAAGCGTTTGTCGCCGCCGATGCCAGCCCGTTGCCCATGGACGTGCTGGCGTCGGTGGATTGGGACACGGCACGCCTGCAACTCACGCCATCGCTGCGCTGCCATGGGCTGACCACCAACGCCGAGGCGATCTGGTCGGCATTGTGGCAGCAAACCCCGGCGCCCGAGGCGCTGATGCTGGCCGAGGCCGGTGGGCTGCTGGTGTGGCGCCGCCAGTTCACCTCGCGCTTGCGCCAGGTCGATGCGCTGGAGTTCCAGGCCTTGGTGCACCTGCAAGGCGACGGCAGTTTTGCCGGGTTGTGCGAGTTTCTGGTGGAGCGCCTGGGGGAGGAGGAGGGCGTGGCAAAAGCCGGTGAGTGGCTGGCCGGCTGGATCGGCAGCGAGTTGATTGTGGGGGTTGTTGACGACCTTCCAGTGTCGAATTTTTCGGAGTTATAAACCCATGTCTTTTTTCAATCGCCGTCGCTTTCTGATTTCCAGCGCCATTGCTTCAGTCGCGCTGTCACTGCCGGTATGGGCGGCGCCTGCGCCCTGGACGATCCGCCAGGTCAGCACCGACCTGCTGGATATCGGCTACTACGAAGCCGGCCCGGAAGGCGGCCGGCCGATCATTTTGCTGCATGGGGCTGACGGCGACCTTGAGCGTTTTGCCGAGGTCTCGCCGCATCTGGTGTCCCAAGGCTTTCGGGTAGTCATCCCGTACCTGCGAGGCCATGGCAGCACCACGCAACTGGACAAGGCTGCGCCCGCCGTCACTCAGGAAGTCGTTCTCGGCCAGGACGTGCTGGACCTGATGAACGCCTTGCACATCCCCGAGGCGGTGCTCGGCGGGTTCGACCTCGGCGGTCGTGCCGTCACGGCAGCGGCCACCTTGCGGCCGAGCCGCTGTGTGGCGCTGGTCACCGTCAACAGCGCGCCGCAGCCCGCCCTGGCCGAGGTGCTGGTGCAGATGGCGCAGATGGGCAAATGGCGCACCTGAACATGAATATTTGGACAGCCGCGCATTTGCCCGCTGAAAAAAAAGGCCGCTGCCCGTAATCTAGACGCCTTTGCCACGTGTGCGGATTGTCCATGTCTTCAGTAGCTGATGGGTTGCCCAGTGATAAGCGTCTAGCGGCGGTTGTCGCCATTTCCCTGGGGATAGGCATGGCGACCCTCGACACGGCCATCGTCAACACCGCGTTGCCGACCCTGGCCGAAGGGATTGGCACCGACTCCGCTTCGGTGATCTGGGTGGTCAATGCCTACCAGTTGGCGACCATCGCTGCGGTGCTGCCCTTTGCGTCCCTGAGTGATGTGGTCGGCCACCGCCGGGTGTTCCTCGGCGGCTTGCTGGTGTTTGTGGTGGCGTCGCTGTTTTGCGGGCTGGCCTGGTCACTGCCGACGCTGACTGCCGCCCGGGTGGTGCAGGGCCTGGGCGCTGCGGCAATCATGAGCGTCAACATTGCGCTGCTGCGGCACATCTACCCGGCAAAAATCCTCGGCCGGGGGCTGGGGTATAACTCACTGGTGGTAGGGCTGGCCTTTACCCTGGGGCCGACGGCGGCGTCGGCGATTCTATCGGTGGCTACCTGGCACTGGTTGTACCTGATCAACCTGCCCCTGGGGGCACTGGCCCTGTGGCTCGGGGTGCGGGCGATTCCGGTGATCCCGATCACCGGGCATGCCTTCGACCGGCTGGCGGCAATTCTCTGCGCCGGGTTGTTTGCCCTGCTGGTGCTGGGCCTGGGCTCGGCGGTGCACGGTGCGCAGGCGGTGTTGACGCTGGGGCTGATCGCCGTGGCGCTGCTGTGCGGGCTGTTGCTGATCCGCCGTCAGGCCGGGCACCCGGCGCCGATGCTTGCGGTGGATCTGTTCAAGCGCCCGCTGTTCACCTTGTCGGCCCTCACCGCGATTTGCGCGTTCAGCGCCCAGGGGCTGGCGTTTGTGTCGCTGCCGTTCCTGTTGCAAACCGTGTTGGGGCACAGCCAGGTGGCCACCGGTTTCCTGATGACGCCGTGGCCGGCGGTGGTCGCGGTGATGGCGCTGATTGCCGGGCGCCTGGCGGACCGTATCTCCCTGGCGTTGTTGTGCGGCATCGGCCTGGTGATGTTGAGCGCGGGCATGGCCTCGCTGGCGACCCTGGGCAACGACGCCTCGACCTTCGACATCGGTTGGCGCATGGCCCTGTGTGGCGCCGGGTTCGGTTTTTTCCAGTCGCCCAACCTCAAGGCGATCATGACCAGCGCACCGATTGCCCGCAGCGGGGGAGCCAGCGGGATCGTCGCCACGTCGCGGTTGATGGGGCAGACACTCGGCGCTTCGTTGGTGGCGTTGTGTTTCCACCTGTCCCTGAGCAGCGGCCCGCAGTACGCGTTGTGGCTGGGCTGCGGGTTTGCCCTGGTGGGCGCGGTGGCCAGCGGGTTGCGCCTGATGCAGGACGGCGCCAAGGTTTAATTATTTGGGCCTTGTAAAACCTTGAGGTAGACGGCTACCGTGGCCGTCTAAATAATTCTGAATGTTTCAGCTTTTATGTCTGATCTGGCCCAACGCAGTGCTGATTCCCACTCCCGCCGTGCCGCGCTGACCCTTGGCCTGTGCCTGCCCAGTGACGTGTTGCTGTACCTGGTGCTGCCGATGGAGTCCCAGGCGTTCGGTATCACCCTGGCCCAGGCCGGGGTGCTGCTGGCGGCCAACCGCCTGGTGCGGATCTTCGGCTACAAGCATGTTCTGAATTTCTACGCCCGTAACGGTGATCGGCTGACGTGCTCCATTGCCGCCGGCGCGGCGGCGGTGTGTGCCCTTGGCAACTCGATGCTGTCCGGGTTTGCGGCCTTGCTCGGGCTGCGGTTGGTCTGGGGCCTGTGTTTTGCGGCGTTGAACCTTTCCACTCAAGTCTTGGCCACCTCTGAACCGCAGGGTGCGGCGCGGCGGGCGGGGCGGTCGCGGGCGTTGATTGCCCTGGGGCCGATGCTGGCCTTGCCGTTGGGTGGGTGGCTGACGTTGCAGGTGGGGCCGCGGCCGATCTTCTGGATTCTGGCGGTGTGTTGCCTGGTGGGGTTGTGGATGGCGCGGGGGTTGCCGACTGCGGGTCACAATTTGCATGGCACGCCGGGGCGGCGGTTCAAGTTGCCTGACAGTGTGGCGACCTGGTCGTTTATCGAAGGGGTGGCGCTGGATGGGTTGTTTATCTTTGGCCTGTCGATTCAGGCGCAGAAGCTGCTGGGTGGCAATGCGGTATTGATTGCCGGTGGGTTGATGGCGCTGCGATATGTTTCGGAGTTGCTTCTGAGTCCGCTGGGGGGGCGTGCTGCGCAGCAGTTTGGTGCTACGTCGATGTTGCTGCTGTTTTCGTTTCTCAGTGCGTTGGCGTTGGGGGCGTTTGGTAGTCATTGGGTGATTGTGGGGGCGGCGGCGGTGTTGGTGTTGCGGGCGTTGCAGTTGCCGTTGGTGACGACGCTGGTGGCGGAGCGTAATCCGGGGGCGATGCGGGTTTCGGCGTTGGCGTCGAATGCGGTGTGGCGTGATGTGGGGGCGGGGCTTGGGCCTTTGCTGGCGGGGTTGTTGTTGCCGGTGGCGTCGGCGCCTTGGGTGTTTGGCGTGGCGGGGGCGGCGATTGCGGTCAGTGCGGTGTTTTGCTGGCGGGCCAGGGGTTTAGCATGAGATGGGGGGAGGGGGGTACATATCCGTTTCTTCGGTAACGGCCACTTAGGGTTCCGCTCTTACAGCGGGTCACTTTTGGCAAACGCCCCAAAAGTAACCAAAAGGTCTTTGCCCCACC
>NZ_AKVH01000037.1:0-14458 GCF_000278565.1 Pseudomonas sp. Ag1 | reverse complement strand
TCGAACCGCCGACATTCTGCTTGTAAGGCAGACGCTCTCCCAGCTGAGCTAATCACCCTTCACTTTCGGTGTGGGGCGCATTCTATAGCATTTTTCCGTAATGTCATGATTTAAATGCAATTTATTTAAAATATTTTGTCTTCGACCTCGCGCACCCCGCAAAACCGGCGCTTTGGGTGCAAACGCGAGTCTATTGCGTTTGCCCAAGCCTTGGCCCCACAATTAACAATTATTCTCAATAACACCTGGGCCGGGCCTTATGTCTGTAGGTGAACCGCCGTTCCAACGGGAGATTACCGAACTGTACAGCGAGCATCACGGCTGGCTGTTCACTTGGTTGCGCCGAAAACTGGGCTGTACCCATAACGCCGCCGACGTGGCGCAGGACACCTTCGCGCGGATTCTGCACGCCCGCGAGTCGGTGACCGCCATCCGCGAACCCCGCGCCTATTTAAGTACCACCGCCAGGCGGCTGATCATCGACCAGGCACGGCGCAAGCAGATTGAGCACGCCTACCTTCAGGAATTGATGCTGACGGTGGAAACCCTGGAAGGTTTCCAGTCGCCCGAACAGATCCACACCACCCTGGAAGCCCTCGAGCACATTGCCTTCATGCTGGAAGGCATGCACGACAACATGCGCCAGGCGTTTGTGCTGTATTACCTCGAAGACCTGACCCAGCAGCAAATCGCCCGACAACTGAAGCTGTCGGAACGTACGGTACGCAAATACCTGATCCAGGCCCTGCTGCATTGCAGCCACAGCGTGGATATCTGAGCCGCGCATGCCCGACTCCCGCCAACAGATCGATGAACAAGCCGCCGAATGGATGATTCGCCTGCACGAAGGTAAATTGACCGAGGCCCAGCGCCAGGCGTTCGAGCGCTGGAAGCAGCAAGGCCCGCAACACGCCGCATCAGCAGCGCGCATGGAAGATGTGATTGCGCGGATGCAGGCCCTGCGCGGGCAAAAGGCACCGGCCCGGGCGGCCTTGAGTGCGGCCTTTCCCAGGCATGGGAAGGCGCGCAAAAACTACGTCCGCGCGTTGGTACTGGCCTGCAGCCTGGGCCTTCCCGCCATGGCGCTGCTCTACAGTCCTTATCCACAACAATGGATGGCCGATGTGCACAACGGCCCCGGCGAATGGAAAACCCTGCGGCTGGCGGACGGCTCGACGCTGACCCTGAACGGCATCAGTGCGGCGAATCTGCATTTCGACAGCCGGCAGCGCCGCATCGAATTGCTGCAAGGCGAGATCCTGGTGGAAGTGGCCCACGATGGCGAACGGCCATTTGTGGTGCAGACCGCCCAAGGCACCCTGCGCGCCCTGGGTACGCGATTTGTGGTCAGGCGCGAGGATGACGTTACGGTGCTGAGCATGCTCGAATCCCGCGTGGCAGCAAAAAGCGCGAACGGGCAGCAGACACTGGAAGTTGATGCGGGCTCGCAGGCGCGACTCAGCAAAGATGCCGTGCGGCTCTCGGGCAGCATCGATACGGCGAGCATCAATGGGGCCTGGCGCCGCCATCAACTGGTGGTGGATAACCGACCGTTGCCGGAAGTGCTGGATGAGATCGCCCGTCACCGTTCGGGCCGCTTGCAGTTTGATCGCGCCGCACTGGCCAGTCTCAAGGTCTCGGCCGTACTTCCCCTGGATGACACCGACCGCACCTTGCAGATGCTGGCTCAAACCCTGCCGATCACGCTGAAAACCTTTACGCCGTGGCTGATGATCGTCAGCCCGGATACCGAGAGCAAAAAATAATTATCCAAATTGTTTCCGCTTTGTTTAAAGCTACCCGTCAAGGAAGGTATATCGATAACTAAAGGACTGCCATCGTCATGCCGCTCCCTTCCAAACCCCGCAGACGCCTGCTGAGCAGCGCGCCGCTGACCCTCACACTGCTCGCGACGACGCTGCTCAATACCCACTTGGCCCAGGCCGAAACGGTAGCCGTTGCGGCCCAAGCCTACGACATACCTGCCGGGCCGCTGGGCGCCACACTCAACCAGTTCGCCCAGCAAGCGGGCGTGGCCATTGTGTTCCAGTCCCAGAACCTGCAGGGGCTGAATGGGCCGGGGCTGAAAGGCACTTATAGCGTGGACGCAGGGTTCGACAGGCTGTTACAGGGCAGCGGCTACCGCGTGATCAAAGGTGATCAGGTGTACGCGCTCGAAGCTGACCCTGCCGCCACCGACGCCATGGAACTAGGCCCGACCCAGGTCAGCTCCAACCAGTTGGGCAACGTTACTGAAGGGACTGATTCCTACACTCCAGGCAGCATCGCGACTGCGACGCGGCTGGTGCTGACCCCCAAGGAAACCCCGCAATCGGTGACCGTCGTCACCCGCAAACACATGGATGATTTCGGCCTGAACAACGTCGACGACGTGATGCGCCACACCCCGGGCATCACCGTGTCGGCCTTCGACACCGACCGCACCAACTACTACGCCCGCGGTTTCTCCATCAATAACTTCCAGTACGACGGCATTCCTTCCACCGCGCGCAACGTCGCCTATTCGGCGGGCAATACCCTGAGCGACATGGCGATCTATGATCGGGTCGAAGTGCTTAAAGGCGCCACCGGCCTGCTCACGGGTGCCGGCTCATTGGGTGCCACGATCAACCTGGTGCGCAAGAAACCCACGGCTGACTTCCAGGGCCATGCCAGCCTCGGCGCGGGCTCCTGGGACAACTACCGCAGCGAACTGGACGTCAGCGGCCCGATGACCGAAAGCGGCAACGTCCGTGGCCGGGCCGTCGCGGCGTATCAGGACAAGCGCTCGTTCATGGACCGTTACTCGCGCAAAAGCCCGGTGTACTACGGCATCATGGAGTTCGACCTGTCCCCCGACACGATGCTGACCGTGGGCGGCGACTATCAGGACAGCCTGCCCACCGCCTCGAGCTGGTCCGGCAGTTTTCCGCTGATCAACGCCAATGGCGATCGCAATAGCGTAAAGCGCTCGTTCAACAACGCGGCCAACTGGAGCAGTTGGGAGCAATACACCCGTACCGCCTTCGCCATGCTTGAACATGACCTCGGCAACGGCTGGGTGACCAAACTGCAACTGGACCACAAGATCAACGGCTACCATGCACTGATGGCTTCGATTCAGGGTGACGAGCCCCGTGCAGACGGCACCGCACATGTCACTTCGCAAAAATACACCGGGGAAACCGTCAGCGACTCCGCCGACCTGTACGCAAGCGGCCCCTTCAGCCTGGGCGGCCGTGAGCATGAACTGGTGGTGGGCGGCTCCATCGGCATTTCGGACTGGAACGGCAAGGGCTACTGGAACCTCGCCCCCAACCTCGTCGACTTCAATAACTGGCACGGCCACGCCCCCCAACCTTACTGGGGCGCGCCGCAGCAATACATCGACGACACCATTCGCCAGACCGGCGCCTACATGACCACACGCCTGAACCTGGCCGATGACCTGAAGCTGCTGCTCGGTGGCCGCGTGGTCAATTACCACCTGACCGGCAATAACCCGTCCTACCGCGAGACCGGACGCTTCGTACCGTATGTCGGCGTGGTGTATGACCTGGATGAAACCTACTCGGTCTACGCCAGCTACACCGATATCTTCATGCCCCAGGAGAACTACAACCGCGACCGGCAAAACCAGTTGCTTGAGCCGGACGAAGGCCAAAACTACGAGCTGGGCATGAAGGCTGATTTCTTCGACGGACGCCTGAACGCCAGCGCAGCGTACTTCGAGGTCCATGAAAACAACCGCGCCGTTTCCGACGACGACTACAACAACCTGAAACCTACACCGCAGAACTATGCCTACAAAGGCACCAAGGCCGTCACCAAGGGCTACGAGCTTGAAGTGTCCGGCGAGTTGAGCCCGGGCTGGCAGATTCAGGCCGGCTACACCCACAAGGTGGTGCGTGACGACCAGGACCAGAAGATTTCCACGTTCGAGCCCGAAGACCAGGTCAAGCTGTACACCACTTATAAGCTCAAAGGCGACCTGGACAAGCTGACCGTCGGCGGTGGCGTGCGCTGGCAAAGCGTGGGCTGGCAGGACATCTACAACACCCCCCATGGCGGTTATGAAGAGTTCTCCCAGGAGGCGTACTGGCTGGTGGACTTGATGACCCGTTACCAGATCACCAAGAACGTGTCGGCGACGCTGAACGTCAACAACATCTTCGACAAGTCCTACTACACCAACATCGGCTTCTATAACTCCGCCGCTTATGGTGAGCCGCGCAACTTTATGGTCACCACCCGCTGGGATTTCTGAACCCAATCAAAAACGCCCCCGATCACGGTACATGATCGGGGGCGCTTTTCTGACTGATGGTTTTAGCAAACCCCAGACAGCAAAAAGCCCGCTCAATGAGCGGGCTTCCTGTGGTACCTGGCGTTCAGCRTTCCAGGTGACCGAATATGGCGCAGCGGACGGGACTCGAACCCGCGACCCCCGGCGTGACAGGCCGGTATTCTAACCGACTGAACTACCGCTGCGCGTAACACATAAAGCGAATGGTGGGTGATGACGGGATCGAACCGCCGACATTCTGCTTGTAAGGCAGACGCTCTCCCAGCTGAGCTAATCACCCTTCACTTTCGGTGTGGCGCGCATTCTACGGAGCGACCCATAGTCTGGCAAGCACTTTCTTAAATAATTTTTTTCAGGCCTTCCAATGGCTTAGCGAGGGTTGGCCTATGACGCCATGAGGAGAATAATGCCCCCCTTTGTATATAAGGAGAGACTCACCCCATGTGGTTCAAAAACCTGCTTATCTATCGCCTGACCCAAGATCTGCCTGTTGATGCCGAGGCGTTGGAAACTGCACTGGCCACCAAACTGGCGCGCCCTTGTGCAAGCCAGGAGTTGACCACTTACGGTTTCGTCGCCCCTTTCGGTAAAGGCGAAGACGCGCCACTGGTACACGTCAGCGGTGATTTCCTGCTGATCGCTGCGCGCAAGGAAGAACGTATCCTGCCGGGTAGCGTGGTGCGTGACGCGGTGAAGGAAAAGGTCGAAGAGATCGAAGCCGAGCAAATGCGCAAGGTCTACAAAAAGGAACGCGACCAGATCAAGGATGAAATCATCCAGGCCTTCCTGCCGCGCGCGTTTATCCGTCGCTCGTCGACCTTCGCCGCCATCGCGCCGAAACAGGGCCTGATCCTGGTGAACTCCGCCAGCCCGAAACGTGCCGAAGACCTGCTGTCCACCCTGCGTGAAGTGATCGGCACCCTGCCGGTACGTCCGCTGACCGTGAAAACCGCGCCAACCGCCATCATGACCGACTGGGTCACCACCCAGAAACCGGCCGATGACTTCTTCGTCCT
This sequence comes from Pseudomonas sp. Ag1, assembly GCF_000278565.1. Classification (NCBI taxonomy): domain Bacteria; kingdom Pseudomonadati; phylum Pseudomonadota; class Gammaproteobacteria; order Pseudomonadales; family Pseudomonadaceae; genus Pseudomonas; species Pseudomonas sp. Ag1. The sequence goes on along the minus strand of NZ_AKVH01000037.1, from coordinate 9,136 downwards.
CGACGAATGCGAACTGCGCGACACCCACGAAGACGGCGGCATCGTGCGCTGCAAACGCCAGGACCTGACCGGCGAAGAGATCCAACTGCACCTGACCACCGGCAAAGTCGTGACCCAATTGTCCCTGGCCTGGCAGGACAAGCTGTCCTTCATGCTGGACGACAAAATGACCGTCAAGCGCCTGAAGTTCGAAGACCTGCTGCAGGATCAGGCGGAACAGGACGGCGGCGACGAAGCACTGGGCCAGCAGGACGCCAGCTTTACCCTGATGATGCTGACGTTTGGCGACTTCCTGCCGGCGTTGGTTGAGGCACTGGGTGGCGAAGAAACCCCACAAGGTATCTAAAGCCTTGTGAAGATCAAAATGTGGGAGCGGGCTTGCTCGCGAATGCGTCCTTTCAGTTGATATCTTCCTGGCTGACACACCGCATTCGCGAGCAAGCCCGCTCCCACATTTGATCGCATGCGCACTTCCAAAATCGAATAACAAGGACCAACCCCATGCGCGCACTCGCCGCCTTGAGCCGTTTTGTCGGCAATACCTTCGCCTACTGGGTGCTGATTTTTGCCGTGGTTGCGTTCCTGCAACCCGCCTGGTTTCTCGGCCTCAAAGGCGCCATCGTGCCGCTGTTGGGCCTGGTGATGTTCGGCATGGGGCTGACCCTCAAACTTGAAGATTTCGCTGAAGTCGCGCGCCATCCGTGGCGCGTGGCATTGGGTGTGGTCGCGCATTTCGTGATCATGCCCGGCGTGGCCTGGCTGTTGTGCCAGGTCTTTCACCTGCCACCGGAAATTGCCGTCGGTGTGATCCTCGTCGGCTGCTGCCCGAGCGGCACGTCGTCCAACGTCATGACCTGGCTGGCCCGAGGCGACCTGGCCCTGTCGGTGGCCATTGCCGCCGTCACCACCCTCCTCGCTCCGCTGCTGACGCCCGCGCTGATCTGGCTGCTGGCCTCGGCCTGGTTGCCGGTGTCGTTCATGGAGTTGTTCTGGTCGATCCTGCAAGTGGTGCTGTTGCCGATCGTGCTCGGTGTGTTGGCGCAGCGCTTGCTGGGTACCCGGGTACGGCACGCGGTGGAGGTATTGCCGCTGGTGTCGGTGGTCAGCATCGTGGCGATCGTCGCCGCCGTGGTGGCGGCCAGCCAGGCGAAGATTGCCGAGTCGGGCCTGTTGATCATGGCGGTGGTGATCCTGCATAACACCTTTGGCTTCCTGCTGGGCTATTTCACCGGCCGTGTGTTCGGGCTGCCGCTGGCACAACGCAAATCCCTGTCGCTGGAAGTGGGCATGCAGAACTCCGGCTTGGGCGCCGCACTGGCAAGTGCACACTTCTCACCGCTAGCCGCAGTGCCGAGTGCGCTGTTCAGCGTCTGGCACAATATTTCCGGGGCACTCCTGGCTACGTACTTCCGGCGAATGAGCGAAAAGGAAGACCGCGAATTGTTGGCGGGCAAGTCCGAAACTTGATCACCTGATCAATATTCGGCACTCTAACGGGCTTCGCGTGGACGACCTCGCGACGCTATCGCGCGATTAATTCAGGGGACGACCCCGCCTTATAGAAGCGAGGTCATCATGTCCTGGATCATTCTGTTTTTTGCCGGACTGTTTGAAGTCGGCTGGGCCGTCGGACTGAAGTACACCGACGGTTTCAGCAAGCCACTGCCCACGGCCCTGACGATTGCCGCCATGGCCGTCAGCCTCGGGTTGCTGGGGTTGGCCATGAAGGAACTGCCGCTGGGTACCGCCTATGCCATCTGGACCGGTGTCGGTGCAGTGGGCACGGTGATTGCCGGGATTATCCTGTTCGGGGAGTCCATGGCGCTGTTTCGACTGGCCAGTGTGGCGTTGATTATCTGTGGGCTGATCGGGCTGAAGATCAGCGCCTGAGCCACTCACCGGCAATAAAAACAAGGTGGACTTAATAGTCCACCGAGTACGGCACGCTATTTACTACTCTGTGATGCATCAGACGTCATAGTAGCGTTCACGCGGTTCTTTCCCCCATTCCTTGTAAAGTGCATTTTCGTTATACGGCTCCGGGTTTGTACTGGTAGGGGGCGTTGAGGGGTCATTATCAAAATCATAAGGTTCACTGTCCGTTGGTAACCCAACGGCTTGCCGCTCCAAATTTGGCTCACGAGTTGGCCTGCGGGGATCGCTAGTTTCTGGCGGTACTTCAGTTTCTCCGGGCAAGAACTTACCGTCGACACCGTCGTACGCATGGGCGAACTCATGGAACAGGGTTGAGACGCCTGGACGCTCGTACTTGTCCATAATGAACGAAGGGTTGTAGGAGACTGTTGCATCATCAGCCGGCATACCTGGCGTGTTATTAGTGATGAATCCGTGTTGCGAATCTTGAGGTGGGTGCTCATTGAGTGGTTGTAAGTCCTTACGTCCGTACTTATAAAAGATACCCTCCGACTCTGGCACCTTCTCTATTTTTATCGGCGCGGGAGTCTTGTCTAACGCCCCAAGCATTTTTTGCCCTACTGGAGAACCCCGAAAAAACTCTAGATCATCTTCAACGCGCTGCTTGAACTCACCATCCCCTTTAACCTCAAACGCTTTTTTACCAACGTCAGACGGCGTCACCTCAACGAACTTAGAGTTCCCCGTGCGTTTTATAGTGTCGTCTTTCTTGCCGTAAACAATATCCTTATCAGATACTGAATTAACCGTATCCTGCCCCTTGCCGGTATAAATTGTATTCTGACCAGCACCACCATCTACAACATCATTTCCCTTCCCGCCATTCATGACGTTCTTCCCACCGCCCCCACGCAGCGAATCATTGCCGCTGCCACCGTCCATGTAAGTGCCACCACCTGCTCCCCGCAACTTGTCGTTGCCGTTACCCCCATACATGACGCTATATGCCGAGCCTCCGGTGATCGTGTCATCCCCATCGTTGCCCTCGGCATACCCGACACCGCTGCCCAATTGAATGGTGTCATTACCAACACCGCCGTAGACATTGGTCCTGCCGCCTCCAGCGTTGAATCGATCGTTGCCGGCTCCCAGCTTGACGCTGACGGGCACTTTTACGTCGTCGTCAATAGTGACATTGTCGTCTCCGCCGTTGCTTTGGATCTCAAGATGCTGCTGACCATTACTCTTGGTATCGAAAGGAATGTCGTAGGTCTTGCCATTAATCTCGGCGGTCAATCCTCCATCAGCCGAATTTTTAATATGAATTTTGTCCGCGCTGTCACCCGTCTTAATCGTTAACGCCTGGTCTTTTGGCGGGGAGAAAAAACCACGCCCGCCGCCCCTAACACTTAAATCTATCTGGACCCCACCTTCATTGAATGGCATATTCGGGATGATTTTTATCGGCGCAGAAGGCTCGCCCTGTTTATCCTGTAACTTATCGGAGGGTGCTGTAGAAAGAGTATGTAAAGGCGATTGTAAAGCGGGAGGGTTAGTACTCACTTGCATGTTCATCGAAAATCATCCTTAGCGTTAGACAACTACGATGACTGCGTGGCAATTAGAAAGAAATGGTTCCGCAGGATGAGTGATTTATTACCCAAAACTACAAACTGCAAGCGTTGTCCCACATCAAAGTCAGTCCCTGCCCAGGCCCTTCAGCGCAGAAGGTCCTGAGCACCAGAACTTGACTACTTGAGATCACCCCTCAACGTGCCAACCAGACCATGCAACGCCTCGGGCGTCGCCGCCTCCACCGTCACCGGCGCGCCGGCCACCAGGGTCACTCGCGACCAGATCCGGTGGAAGAAGCCCTTGTTCGGATCGCGACTGAAAAAACTCCCCCACAACCCCTGCAACGCCATCGGAATCACCGGCACCGGCGTCTCTGCAAGAATCCGCGTCACGCCGCTTCGGAACTCGTTCATCTCGCCATCGGAGGTCAATTTTCCTTCCGGGAAGATGCACACCAGCTCGCCGTCCTTAAGGTAGTGGGCAATCCGCTGGAAGGCCTTTTCGTAGATCTGGATGTCCTCATGCCGCCCGGCAATCGGAATCGCCCCGGCAGTGCGGAAGATAAAGTTCAAAACCGGCAGGTTGTAGATCTTGTAGTACATGACAAAACGAATCGGCCGACGCACCGAACCGGCAATCAACAGCGCATCGACAAACGACACGTGATTGCACACCAGCAACGCCGCGCCCTCGTCTGGGATCAGCTCGAGGTTCTTGTGCTCGACGCGGTACATGGAATGGCTGAGCAGCCAGATCATGAAACGCATGGTGAACTCGGGCACGATCTTGAAGATGTAGGTGTTGACCGCGATGTTCAGCAGCGACACCACCAGGAACAACTCGGGAATCGACAGCTTGGCCACGCTCAGCAGCAGGATCGAGACGATCGCCGAGACCACCATGAACAGCGCATTGAGAATGTTGTTGGCCGCGATCACCCGCGCCCGCTCGTTCTCGGCGGTACGCGACTGGATCAACGCGTACAGCGGCACGATATAGAAGCCGCCGAATACGCCAAGGCCGAGGATATCGAACAACACCCACCACGCCTGGCCGTAACTCAGCACGGCGATCCAGTCGTTGGCCTGGACGTTCTGCGGGAAGCCGCCGGAATGCCACCACAGCAGCAGGCCGAAAACGGTCAAACCGAACGAGCCGAACGGCACCAGGCCGATCTCGACTTTGCGCCCGGAGAGCTTTTCGCACAGCATCGAACCCAGTGCGATGCCCACCGAGAACACCGTGAGGATCAGCGTTACCACAGTCTCGTCGCCGTACATCCATTCCTTGGCGTAGGCCGGGATTTGCGTCAGGTAGATCGCGCCGACAAACCAGAACCACGAGTTGCCGACAATCGAGCGCGACACCGCCGGTGTCTGCCCCAGGCCGAGCTTCAAGGTGGCCCAGGACTGACTGAAGATATTCCAGTTCAGGCGCATCTCGGGGCTGGACGCCGCCGCGCGCGGAATGCTGCGGCTGGCCAGGTAGCCCAGCACCGCAATGCCGACGATGGCCGTCGAGACCACCGGTGCGTAATGGGTGGACGACATCATGATCCCGGCGCCAATGGTGCCCGCGAGGATCGCGAGGAACGTGCCCATTTCCACCAGGCCATTGCCGCCCACCAGCTCATCTTCGTGCAGGGCCTGGGGCATGATCGAGTACTTCACCGGCCCGAACAGCGCCGAGTGCGTGCCCATGGCAAACAGCGCCAGCAGCATCAGCTCCAGGTGGTTGAACATGAAACCCACCGCGCCCACGGACATGATCACGATTTCGCCGATCTTGATCACCCGGATCAGCGCGTCCTTGTTGAACTTCTCGCCAAATTGCCCGGCCAGGGCCGAGAACAGGAAGAACGGCAGGATAAACAGCAACGCGCAGAGATTGACCCAGATCGAGCGGTCGCCCTCGATGGTCAGCTTGTAGAGAATCGCCAGGATCAACGACTGCTTGAATATATTGTCGTTGAACGCACCAAGGGACTGGGTAATGAAGAACGGCAGGAAACGCCGTTTGCGCAGCAAAGTGAATTGCGAGGGGTGGCTCATCGTCCGTGTTCCTGCGTGGCCTGAAGGCTGTTATTGGTTTTTCCAGGCCACGACTTTACCTAATCCTGCTTACTTATTCGCTAGTCCTGCAATGCACGGCGATACAAAAAGCTCGCCTTTATAGGCGCCCTGCACCGTGCGCTTGGCGACAATCAGCCACATCAGCGCCAGCGCCGCCACCAACACGCAACCAACGATGCTGAAAAAACCCAGGTGCAAGGTGCTCGCCAGTTTCAGCGTGGCCAGCGAGTACACGCCCAACGGGAAGGTGAAGCCCCACCAGCCAAGGTTGAACGGGATACCGGCCCGCAGGTAACGCAGGGTGATCAGCACCGCGATCAGCATCCACCACAAGCCGAAGCCCCACAGGGTGATGCCTGCGACCAGGCCGATGCCGTTGGCCATCTCACCGACGCCGGGCAGACCGTTGGCGGCAAAGATGGCAGGTGCATCACCGCCCAGTACCAGCATGCCCAGGGCACCGGTGCCGATGGGACCTAGAGCCAGCCAGCTCGACGCGGCCATATTGGCGTGTGGCAGTTTATGCAGGGCCATGCGCAGCATCAGGATGGTCAGGATGCTGAACGCCACCGGCAGGGAGAACGCCCACAGCACGTAGCTGGTCACCAGCATCACCAGTTGCGAATGGGCGTCGGCCAGGTGCGGCGCCAGCAGGCCACCGCTGGCGGCGGCGACTTCCGCGGCCACCACCGGCAACAGCCACACGGCAGTCATCTGGTCGATGCTGTGTTCCTGGCGGGTGAACATCATGAACGGGATCAGCACCCCGCAGGCCAGGGCCATCGCGACGTCGAGCCACCACAGCACCTCGGCCAGTTGCACCACGCCATCCCCCCAGCGCGGCACGCCGAACAGCAGGAAGCCGTTGATAATGGTCGCCAGGCCCATGGGGATGGTGCCGAAGAACATCGACACCGTGGAGTGCCCGAAAATGCGCCGGGCCTCGTGGAAAAACATCACCCAGCGCGCCGCATACAGCACGCTGAACAGCACAAACAGGCCGATGGTAAACAGCCACAGCCCTTCGGCCACGGCGTGCAGCCCCGCCAGGTTGACCGGCAATTGCGCCAGCGCCAACGCCAGCACCCCGGTGCCCATGGTGGCGGCAAACCAGTTGGGGGTGAACTGGCGAATCACTTCCCGGGGACGGGTCAGGTGACTGAAGGGTTTCAAGCTGCTGTGAAGCGTATTCGGGCAAGTCATGGTGTAGTCCTCTTCCTCGCATGAGGTTGAGACCATGGTAGAACCGAATCGAATATCTATATAACGGGTAATATCTCTAACTGTTATCTGTTTCGTAGATATGTGATTAAACGCTGCCTTCGGTTTCAATCACCAGAATCCGTGCCGGGCCCTGTGGATGGGCCACATGCTCGGTGCCGACACTGGCGTAGAAGATGTCGCCTACCTGAAGCAAGGCCATCTGTTCGCTGCCGTTTTCGCGATAGTGCATCTGCACCTGGCCATCAAGCACCACGAACACCTCTTCGCCGTCATTCACGTGCCAGCGATACGGCTGGTCGGTCCAATGCAAACGGGTGGTGATGCCGTTCATATTGGCGATGTCCAGCGCCTCCCAGGCGCGGCTGCCGGTGAATTCTTTGCTGCGGATGATCTTCATGGGTGAATCCCAAGGCGTAAGGGTGACGAATTATTACCGAATCAATTACCCGCCGTCGCCCTGCTCTTCGCCAAATCCTGCATTAGCAACGCCACCAACGCGCCGAGTGCCAATACGATCAGCACCACGCCATAACCGTCGGTGGTGGCGATCAAACCGAAGGTGCGCGTCAAGTTGCCCGCCAACAGCGACGGCACACAGAACGCCAGGTAACTCAGCACATAGAACGCCGACATCAAGCCCGCCCGCTCATGGGGCAAGGCCAACGGCAAAACACTGCGCAGCGCACCGAGGAATCCCGAGCCAAAACCACCGCCGGCGATCAGCGTGGCAATGAAGAACAGCGGCAGGCTGGCGCTGTGGACGGCCGTGAGGATCAGCGCAACACCCACCGCCAGCAGCACGGCGCCCAACCGCAGGACTTTGTCCGCCGGGCGGTTGCGCAGGCTGAAAATCATCACCGCACCGCTCAGCGTCAACACCGCCACCAGCCCGCCGCCGATCAGGTTCGAGGTGGACCCGGTCGCCGCCCGCACCAGCGAGGGCGCCAGGGACAGATAAAAACCGCCCATGGCCCATACGGCTACGTCTACCGGCAACGAGATCCACAAGGCGCGTCGGGCCTGGGGCGGTACATGCAAGGTGGGCCATAGCGAGGCCAGGGCCCCCGGAATCCGGCTGACTGTCTCCGGCAGGCGCCAGACGTACAATGCCTGCAGGATCATCAACCCGAGCAGGGTCCAGTAAATCAACGTGGTCGGCATCGGCGCGAACTCCACCAGCAGGCTGCAGCCCATGGCCCCGCAGGCCATGCCCAGCAAAGGCGCTACGCTGTTGATCAGCGGGCCTTGCTGGCGGTCGGTGTCGAGCAATGCGGCGCCCAGTACGGCGGTGGCCATGCCGGTGGCAAAGCCTTGTACCGTGCGGGCGGCAATCAGCCAGCCGACGCTGTCGGCATTGATAAACAGCAACATCGCCAGCATATCGAGGAGCAGCGCGGCAAAAATGACCGGCTTGCGCCCCAGGTGGTCCGACAGTGAACCCACGGTCAGCAATGCAGCCAGCAGGCTCAAGGCGTAAATGCCAAATACCAGGGTCAACATCGCCGCCGAAAAGTGCAGGCCCTCTTGATAGAGGTGGTACAACGGGGTCGGCGCGCTGGAGGCGGCGAGAAACGTCAGCAAGGTGATCGCCAGAAACACCAGGCTGGAACGATGAGAAGTAACGCTGGACATGGGCACGCTCCGCTAAAGCTAATATTTTGCTTTTGCGGAGTGTGCTACCGGATGGCGCTTAAAGCAAATTCTTTGTGTTAAGGTTTTACGCATGGCGATAAAAGAAGGGCTCCGCCCGGGGGGCCGTAGTGCCCGGGTCCAGGAATCAGTGCATTCGGCAGTGCGTGAATTGCTCGAAGAGCAGGACCGTTCCAGTGTGACCGTGCCGCAGATAGCCACGCGCGCCGGAGTGACGCCTTCGACCATCTACCGGCGCTGGGGTGACTTGGCGGCGCTGCTGGCCGATGTTGCGATGGCCCGTCTGCGCCCGGACAGTGAGCCGGCTGATACCGGCAGCCTGCGCGGAGACCTGCGGGCCTGGGGTGAGCAATACCGTGATGAGATGAGCTCGGACCTTGGCCGCGAGATGATGCGTGATGTGCAATGCAGTCAGGCGCCGGGGTATTGCGTGGGGATTCTCACCGGGCAGTTGGAGACGATCCTGGATCGGTACACCGACGACGCCGGGACACTTCCCAGCGTGGATCGGCTGATCAATTTGATCGTTGCGCCCACCGTGTTTCGCAGTTTGTTTTCTACTGTGCCGTTGGAGGTTGAGGAGCTGCATGAGTTGATTGAGTTGGCTTTGCGGGGGTGAGGTGTTTTTTGGGTTTGGGTGTATATCCGTTGCTGCGGTAACGGCCACTTATGGTTCCGCTCTTACAGCGGCTCACTTTTGAAAAGCGCAAAAGTAAGCAAAACGCTCTTGCCCCACCACT
>NZ_AKVH01000036.1:0-13358 GCF_000278565.1 Pseudomonas sp. Ag1 | reverse complement strand
GAGTGGTGGGGCAAGAGCGKGTTACTTTTTTAGGCGTTTGTAAAAAAGTGACCCGCTGTAAGAGCGGAACCATAAGTGGCCGTTACCGCAGCAACGGATATGTACACAAATCAAAAAATCCAAAACAAAAAAAAGGCGACCGAAGTCGCCCAAAATGCCTTGCGTGCTCATGTATCCGAAAAGACCTAAGGCCTCTTACGCTTATTAGCGTCTTTCCAGATAAAAATTCCAAACCCTACAAAGAACATCACCATGAGGCCAACCGTCAGCACTCCGGCAAACACCACATTATCGAAAAACATGACCGGCCTCCTGCACTTGCCCTGTTGCGATAGGGCTAAGTTAACCAAGAAGACGAAAGAAGAAATTGACGAGGATCAATGTCGCCCGCGACGGAGCGTAAAGAAGGGAAATAACTGACCTGCATCAAACGATGCAGGCTATATCAACGCTTTTTCGGTTTGCTTTTCGGCTTTTTCTTGGGCTTCCCCAACGGCATCGCCTGTTCAAACGCCTGGCGCACTTCATTCAGTCGCTTGTCATTCAGATCATGAACACGTTTGGCCCGTTCGGCATTCAGGTCAATCAGCTTGTCATCGTCACTCATGGCTTGGCTTACGTAATGGCTTGGATGCCCCAATAATGCGTCCTGCGCCAATCCCGCGTAAACAAAATCGATGTCATCCCGCGCATTTGCCCGCAAAATCCCCCCATCCCACCCCCTCACACAGAGCGTTCGACGTGGCACTGCACAAGGACCTTCCCCCACTCCTGGCCCTGCGCGCCTTTGAGGCCGTGGCCCGGCATTTGAGTTTTATCAAGGCCGCCGCCGAGCTGTCAGTGACCCAAAGCGCCCTCAGCCATCAAGTGCAGAAACTCGAACAGCATTTGGGCAAACCGCTGTTTATCCGACGCACCCGCGCCATCGATCTGACCGAAGACGGCCAACACTACTACGACCAGATCCGCCCCGCCCTCGACACCATCGCCGCCGCCACCCGCCAGCAGCAAACACCGCCCGCCACCAGCGTACTGCGCATCGGCCTGCTCGCCTCGTTCGCCACCTTGTGGCTGGCACCGCGCCTGGCGGGGTTTCTCAGCCGCTACCCACACATCCAGGTGGAGTTGGTGCCGGCGATTCAGCTGGCAGATGTCGCCGCCGCCGAGGTCGACCTGGCGATTCGCTACGGCAAGGGCGACTGGACCGACGTGCAGGCCACGCGCCTGATGAGCGAAACACTGTCACCCGTCTGCAGCCCGGCGTTCAAGGCCAGCCAACTGGCCAATGGCCCGCTGCTGATGGCCACCTCGCACCGCCCTTTCGAGTGGACCGACTGGTCCCGGCATTATCAGGTGGATGTGGAGCACTACCCCAAGGCGCTGCTGCACGACTACAACATCGTGGTCGAAGCCGCCGTCGCCGGCCAGGGCATCGCCATGGGCCGTCACCGCCTGATCGAACGCAGGCTCAAGGAGGGCACATTGGTGGAGGCCTTCGACTGGCCGCCCTATCAAAGCGAGATCGGTTACTGGCTGATTGCCCCGCATGGCGAAACCAGCACGGCGGCCGCTTGTTTCAGTGAATGGCTGCGGGAAATCTGTGCCGACGCATGAGTTATTTCGATACGTCGAGTTAAATCTATCCGTTTGTCGGCGAAAATCGCCCCGCCCATGCTGAAGACTCTTTCCAAGAGGATTCACCATGAGCCACTCCATCTCACAACGCGTACAAGCCCTCGGCCTGAGCCTGCCGACACCCAGCCAGCCGATTGCCAACTACGTCAATTACGTGATCAGCCAGAACCAGCTGTTCATCTCCGGCCAAATCCCGCTGCTGGACGGCAAACCGACTTACATCGGAAGACTCGGCGAATCCATCAGCGAAGACGAAGGCGCCAAGGCCGCCGAACTCGCGGCGTTGGGCCTGCTGGCACAATTAAGCGATGCCCTTGGCGATGACCTGTCGCGGCTGGTGCGCATCATTCGGTTGGGCGTATTTATCGCCAGCAGCGGTGAGTTCCAGCGCCAGGGTGCAGTCGCCAATGGCGCTTCGAACTTGCTGGTCAACGCCCTCGGCGACAAAGGCCGGCATGCCCGTACGGCCGTGGGCGTCGCCAGCTTGCCGGGCGGCGTAGCCGTGGAGATCGACGCGATTTTCGAGTTGCAGCCGTGACTGCGCTGTCCCTGACCGAGGTCCGGGAGCTGCGGGACGAAACGCCGGGCTGCCAGTCCGGCATCGTCCACTTCAACCACGCCGGGGCCTCCCTGCCCAGCCAAGGGACGCTCGATGCAATCATTGACCAGTTGCAGCGCGAAGCCCGCGACGGCCCGATGGAGGCCGGCGAACACGGCGCACTGCTGACAGAAAAAGCCCGTCGCGCCGCCGCGCAACTGCTCAATGCGCCCGTGTCATCGATTGCCTTCGCCAGCAGTGGCTCGACCGCCTGGAGCATGGCGTTCCAGGCGTTGGGCCCGTGGCAGCCAGGCGACCGCATTCTGGTGGGCCGCCACGAATGGGGCGGCAACCTGGCGAGCATGCAAACGGCCGTGCAATCGGGTGCGCAAGTAGAAGTGATCCCCTGCGATGAAACCGGCGCGGTCTCCGTCGCCGGGCTGGAAGCCATGCTCGACGCCCGGGTGCGGCTGATCGACCTGACCTGGCTCCCCGCCAACAGCGGCTTGATCAACCCGGCCGAGGCCATCGGCGCGTTGGCCAGGCGTCATGGCATTGCCTATTTCATCGACGCCGGGCAAGCCATCGGCCAGGTGCCGGTGGATGTGCAAGCGCTGCACTGCGATGTGCTCAAGGGCGCCGGGCGCAAGCATCTGCGCGGCCCACGCGGGACCGCCCTGCTCTATGTGCGGCCGGATTTTCTCGAGCGCTTGAACCCTGCCCAACGCGATGTGTTTTCGGCGCCCTGGAGCCCTGCGGGATTTGACTTGCGCAACGACGCCCGGCGCTTAGAAACCAGCGAAGTGTCGTTCGCCTTGCTGGCAGGCCTGGGCAATGCGTTGCTGGAGGTCAATCGATTGGGGGTCGAGCGGGTCCGCGAGACGGTCCGGCTATTAAGCGACACAATCCGTGAACAATTGCGCCGAATCGACGGGATTACCTTGCATGACCTGGGAACCAGCGCAAACCAGTCCGGCCTGATCGCGTTCAACCTGGCCGGCTGGGACGCCTTCGAGCTCAAGCGCCGCCTGGGCCTCAAGCGGATCAATATCGGTGCCAATGGCGTGCCCTACACTCCACTGGACATGCAGGCCCGCGAGCTGGACAGCGTGGCGCGAATCTCCGTGAGCTACCTCAATACGGCGCAAGACATCGAGCAACTGATCGCCGCCCTGCGCGAACTGCGGGATTAAACCTCGACGTCCACCCACAAGCCTTGCCGTGGTGCGTCTTCAATCAACGGCACCACCGGCACGGTGTTGTCGGCGTTGAGTTCGTCACCGGGAACAGCCAGGTGCTCCTGCGAGTCTTCATCGGCTTCGCGGCGACGCTTTTGCTGTTCCTGCTGGCGACGTTGCTCCTCGCGCAGCAGCAAAGCCGCTTCCTCGGGATCGCGCTTTTGCAGGTCGATGGTACTTTCGTTGGAGCCTGGCTGAACCGGCGCCACGGGCGGGATATCCGGCTTCTGGCGCACCGGGTCAAGCTGCGACGTGACCGGCACAACACTCAAGGGCAGCATGGGTGGCAGCATATTATTAGTCTCCTGTTCAGCAGACTGTCGGCTGCGTGGGTGACGACTTGAGCGTCAAGCCGCCAACTTGTGAACCAATCGTCATCTATCCGACGAAGATACCGCCCTTTTTCTTGCCGCTTGTAGCTTAAAGCTCGAAGCTGCACCTATTCCTTTTGGTCTGGAAGCCGTGTTCCGTTAGAATAGTCGGCTTTTTCACGGCGGGAGTCAGGCAGCATGGCGCAGCAGTATCAACCGGGGCAACGCTGGATTAGTGACAGCGAAGCAGAGCTGGGGTTAGGCACCGTTCTGGCACAGGACGGCCGCTTGTTAACCGTGCTCTATCCGGCCACTGGCGACACTCGCCAGTATGCGCTACGGAATGCGCCCCTCACTCGCGTGAGGTTTTCGCCGGGTGACACCATCACCCATTTCGAAGGCTGGAAAATGACCGTGCAAGAAGTCGACGACGTCGACGGCCTGCTGGTCTACCACGGCCTCAATGGGCAAAACGAGCAGGTCACCCTGCCGGAAACCCAGCTCTCGAACTTCATCCAGTTCCGCCTGGCCAGCGACCGTCTGTTCGCCGGCCAGATCGACCCGCTGCCCTGGTTCTCCCTGCGCTACCACACCCTGGAACACACCAGTCGCCAGTTGCAGTCCTCGCTCTGGGGCCTGGGCGGCGTACGTGCGCAACCGATCGCGCACCAACTGCACATCGCCCGTGAAGTTGCCGATCGTATCGCGCCGCGGGTTCTGCTGGCGGACGAAGTGGGCCTGGGCAAGACCATCGAAGCCGGCCTGGTGATCCATCGCCAGTTGCTGTCGGGTCGCGCCAACCGCGTGTTGATCCTGGTGCCGGAAAACCTCCAGCACCAGTGGCTGGTGGAAATGCGCCGCCGCTTCAACCTGCAGGTCGCACTGTTCGACGAAGAGCGCTTTATCGAAAGCGATGCCACCAACCCGTTCGAAGACACCCAGCTCGCGCTGGTGGCCCTGGAATGGCTGGTGGACGACGAGAAGGCCCAGGACGCGCTGTTCGCGGCCGGCTGGGACCTGCTGGTGGTCGACGAAGCGCACCACCTGGTCTGGCACGAAGAAAAAGCCAGCCCCGAGTACTCGCTGGTGGAACAACTGGCCGAAGTGATTCCGGGCGTGCTGCTGCTCACTGCAACCCCTGAGCAACTGGGCCAGGACAGCCACTTCGCGCGCCTGCGCCTGCTGGACCCGAACCGTTTCCACGACCTGCACGCCTTTCGCGCCGAGAGCGAAAACTATCGCCCGGTGGCCGAAGCCGTCCAGGAGCTGCTGGACAAGGGCCGTCTTTCGCCCGCCGCCCACAAGACCATCCAGGGTTTCCTCGGCGACGAAGGCGAAGCGCTGCTGACCGCCGTCAACGATGGCGACGCCGAAGCCAGTGCCCGCCTGGTCCGCGAACTGCTGGACCGCCACGGCACCGGCCGTGTGCTGTTCCGCAACACCCGCGCCGCGGTGCAAGGTTTCCCGGAGCGCAAGCTGCACGCCTACCCGCTGCCGTGCCCGGACGAATACCTCGAGCTGCCCCTGGGCGAGCACGCCGAGCTGTACCCGGAAGTCAGCTTCCAGTCGCAGCCGGACGTCGATGAAGAACAACGCTGGTGGCGTTTCGACCCGCGCGTCGAATGGCTGATCGACCAGCTGAAGATGCTCAAGCGCACCAAAGTCCTGGTGATCTGCGCCCACGCCGAAACCGCCATGGACCTGGAAGACGCCCTGCGCGTGCGCTCCGGCATCCCGGCCACGGTGTTCCACGAGGGCATGAACATCCTCGAGCGCGACCGCGCTGCCGCCTACTTTGCGGACGAAGAATTCGGCGCCCAGGTGCTGATCTGCTCGGAAATCGGCAGTGAAGGCCGCAACTTCCAGTTCTCCCACCACCTGGTGCTGTTCGACCTGCCGTCCCACCCGGACTTGCTGGAACAACGGATCGGCCGTCTGGACCGGATCGGCCAGAAACATGTGATCGAACTGCACGTGCCGTACCTGGAAACCAGCCCGCAAGAGCGCCTGTTCCAGTGGTACCACGAGGCGCTGAACGCGTTCCTCAACACCTGCCCGACCGGCAACGCCTTGCAGCACCAGTTCGGCCCGCGCCTGCTGCCGCTGCTGGAAAACGCCGACGACGGCGAGTGGCAAGGGCTGATCGACGAAGCCCGTGCCGAGCGCGAGCGCCTCGAAGCCGAACTGCACACCGGCCGCGACCGTTTGCTGGAGCTCAACTCCGGCGGCGCTGGCGAAGGTGATGCGCTGGTGGAAGCGATCCTTGAGCAAGACGACCAGTTCACCCTGCCGATCTACATGGAAACCCTGTTCGACGCCTTCGGCATCGACAGCGAAGACCATTCGGAAAACGCGCTGATCCTCAAACCCAGCGAAAAAATGCTCGACGCCAGCTTCCCCCTGGGCGACGACGAAGGTGTGACCATCACCTACGACCGTAACCAGGCGCTGTCGCGCGAAGACATGCAGTTCATTACCTGGGAACACCCGATGGTGCAGGGCGGCATGGACCTGGTGCTGTCCGGTTCCATGGGCAACACCGCCGTGGCGCTGATCAAGAACAAGGCGCTCAAGCCGGGCACCGTGTTGCTGGAACTGCTCTACGTCAGCGAAGTGGTTGCTCCGCGTTCGCTGCAGTTGGGCCGTTACCTGCCACCGGCGGCACTGCGTTGCCTGCTGGATGCCAATGGCAATGACCTGTCGGGCCGCGTGTCGTTCCTGACCTTGAACGACCAGCTGGAAAGCGTGCCGCGGGCCAGCGCCAACAAGTTCGTGCAGGCCCAGCGCGACCAGCTGACGCCGCGGATCAACGCCGGTGAAGAGAAGATCGCCCCGCGTCACGCCGAGCGTGTGGCCGAGGCTCAACGTCGCCTGGCGGCGGATACCGACGAAGAACTGGCGCGCCTGACCGCGTTGCAAGCGGTCAACCCGACCGTGCGCGACAGCGAACTGGTTGCCCTGCGCCAACAGCGCGAGCAAGGCCTGGCGATGCTCGACAAGGCGGCGCTGCGACTGGAAGCGATTCGGGTGTTGGTCGCGGGCTAACTTCGCCGCCCTACCCTGCCAAACAAAAAGGCCCGCGCAATGCGGGCCTTTTTTATTCACTGTAGACATCGTTGTTATTGATGACCTCTTCGCGAGCAAGCCCGCTCCCACATTTGACCGAGTTCCATCTTGAGAATGCGGTCAAATGTGGGAGCGGGCTTGCTCGCGAAGGCGTCACCTCGGTCTCAGGCAGTAACCGCCCTGGCCGGCACCTCCGCCACCCCCAACCCATCCTTCATCCGCTTGGCATCGTGCACAAAACTGCGGGACGCCTGGAACAGAAACAGCATGGTCAAAAACAGCGCCACCGGGATCAGGTACATGGCGTCATGCAGTCCCACCGCCTTGTAAGCCTCAGTCATCTGCTGGGCACCGTCGGCATACATCGCCGAATGGGCAAAATGATCCGACAACCCGCCCACCACAATCGGCCCCATGCCCCCGCCCAGCAAATACAAGCCGGCGAAGAACAATGCCATCGCCGTCGCCCGCAGGCGCGGCTCGACCACGTCCTGGATCGCCGTGTACACGCAGGTGTAGAAGTTATAGGCAAACAGCCAGCCGACACTGAACAGCGCCACAAACACACCAATCTCGATCCGCCCCGCGTGCAACGCCCAGGCAGTGGTCACTGTAGAGATAATCAAACTGCACGCCGCGAACAGCAGCCGGCCGTTAGCGATGCGTTGATGGATCTTGTCGGCAATCCAGCCGCCCAGGGTCAGGCCCACCAGGCCGGTAATACCGACGATGACACCGGTGGCGACTGCCGCATCCTGCAACGGCAGCAGGAAATAGCGCTGCAGCATCGGCACCAGGAACGAGTTGCAGGCATAGGTGGCGAAGTTGAAGCACAACCCGGCCAGCACCAGCCAGAGGAATGTCGGCACCGCCAGCACCCGGCGAATCGGCCGGTCGACTTTCTCCTGGGAGACTTGCACGGCTTCCGCCGCGCCGCGCTTGGGTTCCTTGATGTAGAACATGAACACCGCAAGGATCAGCCCCGGCACCGCGGCAATAAAGAATGGCGCACGCCAGCTGTCGAACGCCTTGACCATCGCACCAATGGTGAAGAAGGCCAGCAACAGGCCCAAGGGCAGGCCCAGCATGAAGATCCCCATGGCCCGGGCACGGCGGTGGGCGGGAAACAGGTCACCGATCAGCGAGTTTGCCGCCGGCGCATAACTGGCCTCGCCGATGCCGATGCCCATGCGCACCAGCAAAAAGGTCCAGAAACTGCCCACCAGACCATTGACCGCTGTCAGGCCACTCCACGCCGCCAGGCCCCAGCCCATGAGTTTGCTGCGCGAGCCGGTATCGGCCAGGCGCCCCAGCGGCAAGCCGGCAATTGCATAAACAATGGTGAACGCGGTACCGATGATCCCGAGCTGGAAGTCGCTGAGGTGCCACTCCATGCGGATCGGCTCGATGATGATCGCGGGAATGGTGCGGTCGAAAAAGTTGAACAGGTTGGCCAGGAACAGCAGGAACAGAATGCGCCAGGCATTCGCCGCTTGGGTCGAGTTCTGCATGGGTCCGTCTCTTTTATTGTTATGTGAGCCGCGATGCCAGACGCATCCTGAGCCCGGAACCTGCAATCTAG
This sequence comes from Pseudomonas sp. Ag1, assembly GCF_000278565.1. NCBI lineage: Bacteria > Pseudomonadati > Pseudomonadota > Gammaproteobacteria > Pseudomonadales > Pseudomonadaceae > Pseudomonas > Pseudomonas sp. Ag1. The sequence continues at coordinate 4,988 of NZ_AKVH01000036.1, read as the reverse complement.
TCAGCCTCGTGGGGATTGTCTGTAATGATTCGTAAGTCTGATGTCACTCCATCGGGCGACCCGGGCGGTCATCCCTAATCATTTGGTTCTAGTTGTTTATAAACTCATCGCCAAATGATTAGAAGCAATCTGCCATCAATCCTTGTAACTCGCTCACGCTCTCTATACTGAAAGACGCAGTCAGACTAAAACTCTGTGACGGGACATGCTATGGAATGGCTTGGTTTGCATTTTTTTACCGACCTTCCGGACAGTGGGCACTTATTACTCAATTGCAGTCATAACCCCTTTCTGGTGCTACTGGCGTATGTAGTGGCGTGTGCAGCGGGCTTCGGCACCCTGGACATGGCCGAGCGGGTCGGCCATGTCGACAACCCCAAGGCTCAACGGCACTGGCGCTGGGTAGGCGCGGGCTGCCTGGCAGGCGGCATCTGGTCGACCCACTTCATCAGCATGCTGGCCTTCCAGGCGCCTATCGCGATTCACTACGAATTGATCATGACATTCGCCTCGCTGCTGATCGCCCTGATCGCGGCGCTGTTCGCCATGCAAACCCTTAGTCATCCAAGGCTGCGCGCCCACCAATATGTGCTGGCGTCGGTGTGGATGGGGCTGGGTATTGCGCTGATGCACTACGTGGGCATGTCGGCCATGCGCTCCGAGGCGGGCGTGTATTTCGAGACTGGCTTGTTCCTCGCCTCTGTGTTGATCGCGATCGGCGCCAGCCTGGCGGCGTTGCTGCTGTCGCTGTACCTGCGCAACGGCACCGGCATGTTCCATCAATTGCTCAAGTACGCGGCCAGCCTGGTGCTCGGCGCGGGCATTATCAGCATGCACTTCACCGGCATGGCGGCCATGCAGCTGCTGGTACCCGAAGACCTCGTACAGTCGGCACTGCCGGTGGACAACAACCCGGTCCAACTGGGGTTGCTGGTGGCGGTCATCGCCCTGCTGGTGATTGGCAGCAGCATCAGTGCTGCCCTCGCGGACAAGAAGCTGCAACACAAGGAAACCGACCTGCGCCGGGTCAACGCCCTGCTCACCGAACTGGACCAGGCCCGCGCCTCGCTGCAACAGGTGGCGCATTACGATGCCCTGACCACCCTGCTCAACCGCCGTGGTTTCAACCAGATCTTCGCCGAGAAACTCGCGGAAAAAACCGCCACCGACGGCATGCTGGCGGTGATTTTCCTGGATATCGACCACTTCAAGCGCATCAACGACAGCCTCGGCCATGACGCCGGCGACGAACTGCTGACGGTGCTGGCCGGCCATATCAAAAGCTCGGTGCGCAGCCATGACGACGTGGTCGCGCGGTTTGGCGGTGATGAATTCTGCATCCTGATCAGCATCCATCACCGCGATGAAGCGCGGCACATGGCCCAGCGCATCATGCAGAAAATGAAAGACCCCATCGAACTGGCCGGCCGGCGCATGGTGATGACCACCAGCATCGGCATCAGCCTGTTTCCCGAAGACGGCAAAACCAGCGAAGAGCTGCTGAAGACCGCTGACCTGGCGCTGTATCAGTCCAAGGATGCCGGGCGTAACAGCCTGAACTTCTTCAGCTCCAACCTGAAAACCCGGGCCTTCCTGGAACTGCAGCTGGAAGAGGAACTGCGCGCCGCACTGCGGGGCAAGAACGAGTTGGTGCTGTTTTACCAACCGATACTTGACCTGAAAAAAGGCAGGGTCACGCGCCTCGAAGCCCTGGTGCGCTGGCAACACCCCCAACATGGCCTGCTGACCCCGGACCGGTTCATCGGCATTGCCGAAAGCAACGGGCTGATTGCCGAACTGGATCACTGGGTGCTGCGCCAGGCCTGCCACGACCTGAGCCTGCTGTCGGAACAAGGCCACACCGAATTGGTCATGGCCGTGAACTGCTCGGCCCTGAACCTGACCCGTGACGAGTTGGCCGATGAGATCGAAAACGCCCTGCGCTTCGGCGGGATCGCCGCCAATCGCCTGGAACTGGAAGTAACCGAGAACGCGCTGATGGGTAATATCAGCAGCACCCTGGCATTGCTGCGGCAAATCCGCGCCCTGGGCGTGTCGCTGTCCATCGACGACTTCGGCACCGGCTACTCGTCCCTCGCCTACCTTAAGCGCCTGCCGTTGAACACCTTGAAAATCGACCGTTCATTTATCCAGGATATCCCCAAGTCGAACGCCGACATCGAGATCGTCCAGGCCATTATCGGCATGGCCCACACCCTGCACCTGCAGGTGGTGACAGAGGGCGTGGAAACCCTGCAACAATTTGAAGTGGTGCAAAAACACGGCTGTGATTTTGTTCAGGGTTACCTGCTCAGCGCTGCGGTGCCGTTGAGTGATATCAGCGCGGTGATCAACAGCCTGGACCAGAACAACATGTTCAGCCTGCTGGGCCTGACGGGGGGTGACCCCGCGCCGAAAGATCCGCCTTCGGGTCGTGCGGGCCCGGCGTCCATCGTTCGGCCAATTCGCTGACGCCGTTTATTTGGCAAATCGCCATCATTTCACTAAAGAACCCCGACGAACGGCCGATTCATCAGAGTCCGGCCAGGCTTTCCCCTTAAAACCCTAGGGTTAAACCCTATCGCCCAGGACCAGGACGCACTGTAAAGTCGCGATCTCTCATTCTGTGATGGCTATTTGATACTTACTCAGCCATCCGTCCAGGCACATGGCGCACAATGACTTCTAAAAATAACTCTGCCACCGCGGTATCCGACGTGTTGCTGACAGCCCCTGCGGAAAAACCCTCAGGTTCAAAGTCATTGAGCACCGCCCGCCCACTGGCCACCCAGCAGTACCTGTACTTCACCGAAACCAACACCGACCGTATCCTCGACAACCTCGACGGCCTGCGCGACATGGTGTTCCCGCGCGCACCGCACATGGAAGTCGACGGTGAACTGCGCAATGAGCAGGAATTCCCCTCGGTGTGCCTGATCGGCCTGGGCCGCTGTGGCTCCAACATTGCCCTGGATGTGGCAGAGCTGGTGTACAACGCCCGCAAGTTCTACCTCAACGAATTCAGCAACGAAGACAAATCCACCGACAAGGGCTACCGCCCCGCCCAGTGGATTCGCAACAACCTGCGCCTGGGTTCGAACAAGGGCACCAAACCGGTGTTCCTGGTCGAGCCGCTGGTGATGCTGGGCGACCTGGACAAGGACATTGCCGGGCGCATCCGTTTCTCGCGCAAGGGTGAGAAAAGCGGTTTCCTGCGGGACTACAGCAAGATGAAAATCATGGACCTCTCGGAAGTCCATGCCGGCGGCGCCGGTAACGCGCCGATCCTTGGCCAGTACCTGGCCAAAATCATCCTCAACAAAGACACCCAACGTTTTTCCAGCCCCGACTGGAAGATGATCCACTCGTACCTGATCGACTCCTGCGGCATCAAGGCCAACCAGTCGCGCCTGTACTTCTCGATCTTCAGTGCCGGCGGCGGTACCGGTTCAGGCATGGCCTCGGAGTTCGGCCTGGCCCAGCAGCACTCGTACATGAACAAGACGTTCGACACCAAGCCCGCCGATGAACATGACAGCAAAAGCGGTCACGCCTTCGTGTTCGAACCGATCTTCACCAGCGGGATTTGTGTGCTGCCGAACATCTCCGATCACCGCAGCGAAATGTCAGAGGCGCTGCACATCAACGCCGGGCGGCTGTTGTGCAAATACCTGTCGGAAGAATGGGACTTCTCGTACAACTTCGACAATGAAGACAGCAGCGAAGCCAGCGTGAAAGGCCGTATCCGACCGTGGAACGCGATGATGCTGATCTCCAACGACATCATGCGTTACGCCGAGGAAAGCGATGACGGCAACATCCAGAACATTGATGTCAATGCCATGGAAAAGCACGCCAACCAGTACATCTCGCAGCAGATCTTCAACATTCTGACGGCCCAGGCGGTTACCACCGACTACGACCAGAACTACTTCCGTCGCGCCGGGATCGACATTGGCGAGACCATCCGCCTGGATGCCAACGACCTGTTCATGAGCCTGGCCGGCCCGGTAGCGATTGCCTATGCCGAATCGGTGGTGCCGGAAACGCCGGCGCCTTCGAGCGACAAGTTCAAGGTGTTCGAAAAAGAGCCGCAGCGGCTGAACATCGACGACTTGTTTTTCCGTTCCATTGATCTGCCGCACTTCAACAAGGTGACCCAGGCGATCGAAGGCATCAGCCTGTTGCCGATTGAGTCCAAGCGGTACAAGGCCTCCCTGGAGCAGTACAAGAATTCCGGCTATGACGCGGCGGCGTTGCATGACTTGCACTTCTTCAAGAACTGCTCGTCGGTGGTGTCGATTGTGTCGTTGCCCAAGGATTACAAGCTGTCCTATATGGACCTGAATCGCCTCAAGACGCACCTCAACAGCCTGTTTCCCAATACGACGCTCAAACGGTATGCGCTGGTGATCGGGGCGTCGGCCAACCTATCGCTGACCACGTTGATCGCCAAGAGCCCGTGCCTGTCTGATGATTTCCTGACGTTGATCGTGGCGTTTATCAAGCGCTGTTTTGCGCGTAATCCGTATCGGTTTGATGACACCCTGGATAACTCGATCCTGGATTTCATCATCCATGAGGATTTTGATGAAGACCGGATTGATGAGCTGCTCAACGAGTTCGAGAACCCGGCGAAGATCCTGGATACCAACTGGTATGCGATCAAGCCGATGTACGAGAAGAAGTATCGTGAGTTGATCAACGACAAGGACAAGTTTGTGTCGATCAACGATATTCGTCTGTCGCGGGATTGTGTGAAGAAGGCGATCAAGTACCTGCGTGAGATTTATCGTCACCGGATTGGGAAGACCAAGGTTATTTCGCTGAATAACCATACCGGGAAGACGGCGTAGGCTTTGTTGCTGAGGTGGGGTGTATATCCGTTATTCAGGTAACGGCGACTTATGGTTCCGCTCTTACAGCGGCTCACTTTTGAACAGCGCAAAAGTAAGCAAAACGCTCTTGCCCCACCACTCGGCACCTCG
>NZ_AKVH01000035.1:0-12047 GCF_000278565.1 Pseudomonas sp. Ag1 | reverse complement strand
CGATCGACGTGAAACAGCCTGATTACGGTTCATAATGTGTCAACCATGTCCCCGTACATGTGTCCACCATGTGTCCGGTCCGTACACGCTTTTGCAAAGTGACTCGCTGTAAGAGCGAAACCATAAGCCGCCATTACCTAAATAACGGATATGCCCCCAAAATTCCGCCGATATTCGATCTCGAAAACCACGGCCCCCCAGGGACATCCCACCCGACAAGCGATCTCACTGCCACCCGCTGGTGCATGCTCTTGATTGCATACAGCTTTTTGTAGCGAGGAAGCTCGCTCCCGTTGGCCCGCATGACAGGCCAGGCAGCCTAATCAATAGCAAGCTAGCTAATTGGCGCATTAATTGCCTTGAAATATGGCAATTAGACATCACTCCCGGAGTCCGCCATGAGCAGCCTGTCGAGCAGCACGATGCAGTTATCTTCCGCCGAGAAAAGCTGGCTGCCCTGGTGGGGCAAGACCGGCAAGTTCGCCATGGGCTGGTCCTGCCGCCTCAACCGCGCGGTGTACCCGGTGATGGAGCAAACCTTCGAGGCCATTGCCGAAACCCGGGTCAAACTCCTGCAAACCTGGACCCGCGAACAGTGGGAACACCTCAACGAACTGGCCACGACACTGGCCCGCGATTCCGTGCTCACCGACAACAGCCTGCTGCTGGAAAAACTGCACCAGGCCGGGGATTTCTCCGAGCTGTTTATCGTCGACCCAAAGGGCGAACTACTGGCGAGTACCTGGAGCCAGGCCAGTCACCGCGCGCTCAATCAACAAGCCCTGGCCGCCGGGCTCAAGGCGCCATTCCTCCACGGTCCCTACAGCGACCCGCTGACCTTGCAGATCGGCCCTTCGTCTTCGCGCTTCCATGACGAAGTGACCCTGATGTTCTACCAACCATTGACCCGCGAGGGCAGGGTGGTCGGCTGCCTCTGCGGTCGGGTGCCCAACGACATACTCGGGGATTTGATCCAGCGCGAGGCCGGGCATATCTTCCCCGAGTCCGGCGATAACTACCTGTTCATGGTGCAATCGCGCTTCGACCCGGCGCTGCAGCCGGGCATTGCGCTGTCCCGGTCACGCTTCGAGGACGGCACCTTCACCCACGGCGAAAATCTCAAGAGCGGCGTGCACACACCCTGGAAAACCGTACAGATCCAGCGCCATACCGAACTGGAATTGCGGTTTATCGACCCCGCCACCCAACAACTGCACCCCGGCGTGCGGGAAACCATCCGCAAGGGCTCGAACCTGTTTGTCACCTATCCCGGCTATTCCGACTACCGTCACATCCCGGTGGTGGGCAAGGGCGTGACCTTCGAACTGCCGGGCTCGCCGGATCGCTGGGGCATGATGTGCGAGGCCGACCTGGAAGAGGTCTACCGCCGGCGCTCCCTGAGCCACGGCTTGATGAAGCCCTATCTGGCGACCATGGCCGGCCTGTTTGCCTGCAACTTCCTGGTCCGTCACTACAGTGGTTTGCCCGCCGCCTGGACCGATGCGTGCGAGGTGCTGAGCATGGTCGTCGCGGCCTTGCTGTTCAGCCGCCTGGGCCCCAGGCGCCTGGCCGCACGCCTGAATGAAATGACCGAGGTCATCCGCACCATTGCCGAAGGCGAGGGCAACCTGCGCCAACGCCTGGACAGCGGGCGCATGGTCAACGACGAAACCGGCGACATGAGCCGCTGGATCAACAGCTTCATCGACCGCCTGGATTCGGTGGTCGGCCAGGTGGTCAAGGCCAGCCACAGCGTTGGCAACACCAACCAATTGATGCTCGGCCGCAGCGAGGCGGCCGGGTTGATGTCCCATGAAGTGGCCGACGCGACCCACCGCATGATGATCATCGTTGAAGAGCAACTGGGAGAAATCCAGCAAGCCTCGGTGAGCGCCGAGCAAATGAAGCAGGCCATGGACGAGGTGGTCAGCCGGGCCCGCGAGCAATTCCTCGCGGTACAGGTCGGCACCCAGTCGATTCGCGATGTGGTGCAGCGCTCCTCGGAAAGCGTGCAACTGCTGGACAGCCGCATGGCACAGATCAGCAACATCACCGGGTTGATCAGCGACATCACCAACCAGACCAACCTGCTGGCCCTGAATGCGGCCATCGAAGCGGCGCGGGCGGGCGAGCATGGCCGCGGTTTTGCGGTGGTGGCCGACGAAGTCCGCACCCTGGCGTCACGCACTTCCAAGGCAGCGGAAGACATTCGCCAGATGGTCGAGGGCCTGCAAGGCGAAACCCGCAAGGCCGTAGGCTTCATGGAAAACGGCGTGACCAACGTCGACAGCAGCCTGCGCCTGGCCGAGGACGCCTCCTCGGAGAACGTGCACCTGCACCAGGCGGTGGAGAGCATGTTCAGCATCATCCAGCAACTCAACGCCCGCAGCCTCGACTATGGCAAGACCATCAAGCAGGTCAGCCACTCTTCGGAGCAAATGCGCCTGACCGTAGGGGTGTTGCAGACCAGCGCGGAAACCGTGCGGGTGAATGCCAACAAGTTGCAGAAGCTGGTGGGGTTGTTTGAAGTCAGTGAGGCTGCGGCCTGACCAGGCTGCGCTTATCCAGCAGCAGGCGCTCCAACTCCTTCATCGGCAAAGGCCGGCTGAACAGATACCCCTGGATCTGATCGCAGCCGGCTTCCCGCAGAAACTCCAGCTGCGCCTGGGTTTCCACGCCTTCGGCCACCACTCGCAGCTTCAGGCTGTGGGCCAGTTCGATGATGGTGCGGGTGATGGCCGCGTCTTGCGGGTTGCTGGTGACTTCGCGGATAAACGCGATATCGATTTTCAGCGTATCAATCGGGAACCGCCGCAGGTAGGCCAGGCTGGAATAGCCGGTGCCGAAGTCGTCGATGGAGATCTTCACCCCCATCGCCCGCAGGCGCTGCAAGCTGGCGATGGTGTGCTGGGTGTTCTCCATCAGCGAGCCTTCGGTCAATTCAACTTCCAGCCAATGCGCTTCCACGCCGGCCTGGGCGAGGGACTGGGCGATATCGGCAATCAGGTCACCCTCGATCAATTGATGCCCCGAAACGTTGACCGATACCTCCACCGCGCCCACCGTGCCGGATTGCCAGGCAGCGATCTGGCGGCACACGTTGTCGATCACCCAACGCCCGAGCGTGACGATCAAACCCTGGCTTTCCAGGATCGGTATGAAGACCGCCGGAGACACTGCACCGTAACCAGGCCGGTCCCAGCGCAGCAGGGCCTCAAGGGCGCACACCTGACCGTTGGCCAGTTCGACCTTGGGTTGGTAATGCAGCACGAATTCTTCGCGCTCGACCGCCAGGCGCAGGGCTTTTTCCAGGTCCAGGCGCGCCAGGTCATGCACATTCAACCGCGAGGACTCATTTTGGTGGTGTTGAAGTTGCTGCTCCAACAACTGGCTATGGTTTTTCAACCGATCGCCGTGGGCCTTGAGCCGCAGCAGGTTGCGTACCCGTAGCCATAACTCGACCCGCTCCACCGGCTTGCTGATGAACTCCTCGGCACCGGTTTCCAGGCCGCTGAGCCGCGCGCTGGACTCACTCAATGCCGAAAGCATGATGATCGGAATGTTCGCCGTGGCCTGGTTGCCCTTGAGCTGGTTGGCCACTTCATAGCCGTCCATGCCCGGCATCATGATGTCCAGCAGGATCAAGTCCGGCGGCCGCTGCGCCACCAACTGCAAGGCTTCTTCACCGCTGGCGGCGCTCACGGTCTGGTAACCCTCGTGGCGCAGCAGGGTTTCCAGCAGCTTGCGCACCTGGATTTCATCATCAACGATCAACAGCGTTGCGGGTTGGCTGGCCATGGAGAGGACTCAAGTCGAGGGAGTAATGTTCTTTTGCAGCAGCGTGTCGATCACTTGGTACAGCTCTTTGTAGCGCAGGGGCTTGATGATGTAGGCATCGCAGCCGGCCCGCAGGGTCTTGTCACGGTCTTCCTTCATGGCCATGGCCGTCAGGGCGATCACCGGGATGTGCGCGGTATGAGGGTCCTGCTTGAGCAGTGACGTGGCTGCCAGGCCGTCCATGCCCGGCAACTGGATGTCCATCAGGATCAATGCCGGTTGTTTTTCCCGGGCCAGGGTCAGCCCGGTCTCGGCATCGGCGGCCCACAACACGCTGTGGCCGGCGTTCACCAGCAGCAGGCGGGCGAGGCGCATATTGGCCTCGTTGTCTTCGACGATCAGGATTTCGGCCATGGGGCCTCCGCATCTGCGGCACGGTGCAGCGGCAGCCACACCACAAATCGCGCGCCGGCACCTTCGCGGCTGGCCACGGCGACACTGCCGCCGTGCAGGTCGGTGAGTTGCTTGACCATCGCCAGGCCCAGGCCCGTGCCTTCGAATTTGCGCGCCAGGCTGCTGTCGATCTGGCTGAAAGCCTTGAACAGCTTGCTCATGTCGTGCCGGGCGATACCGATGCCGGTGTCGCTGACGCTGAATTCCAGGAACTGTTGCTGCTCGCTGGGTTGCAGGGCAAAACCGTAGGTGGGCCAGTCGCCGGGAACCTGCCCGACTTGTGCACGACTCACCTCGCGCACCGACAGGGTCACGGAGCCGCCGTGCTCGCTGAACTTCACCGCATTGGCCAGCAGGTTGTAGATGATCTGCTTGGTCTTGCGCAGGTCGAGTTCCAGGGTGCCGAAGTCGTCCTGGCATTCAAGTTTCAACTGGATGCGTTGCAGCGCGGCCTTTTCCCGCACGATCAGCAGGCTGTTGGCCAACAACCCCGCCAGCTCCACGGCTTCCAGTTCCAGGTCCATCATCCCGGCCTCGACCTTGGACAGGTCGAGGATGTCGTTGATCAGCGACAGCAAGTGCTGGCCGCTGGTGAAGATGTCGCCGATGTATTCGCGCTGGATATCGGTCATGTCGCCCACCAGGCCATCCTTGAGGGCTTCGGAAAAACCGATCACCGCATTCAGCGGCGTGCGCAGTTCGTGGGACATGGTGGCGAGGAATTCGGACTTCATGTGGCTGGCGTGTTCCAGCTCCAGGTTCTTCTCTTCGAGGGCCCGCTCAAAACCTTTGCGTTGCGCCTCTTCCTGCTTGCGTGCGGTGTTGTCGGTGCCGATCAGCAGGTAGCCGATGATCGCGTCGTTGCGGTTGCGCAGGGCGGTCACCGACACCATGGCCGACAGGCGACTGTTGTCCTTGCGGATATAAGTCAGTTCGTAAATGTCTTCGATGCCCCGGGAGGCCTTGAACACCAGGGCCTCAAAGCCCGGCGTGATCGGTGTGTCCAGTTCCAGGCTGAGGGCAGCGGCGCGGGTGATCAGCTCGGCGGGGTCGGAAATGTCGGCCGGTGTGACGCGGTTCAGCACATCGGCGGCGGCGTAGCCAAGCATGCGTTCGGCGCCGACGTTGAAAATCTGGATTACGCCTTTTTCGTCGGTGGCGATGCTGGAGAAGTAGGCGCTGTTGAAGATCGCATCTTGCAAGGCGCCGGCCTTGAGCAGGGTTTTCTGGCGTTTGAATTCGACGATTTTTTCAGCCCGGGATTGCGGCTCCGCCGGGCTGTCGACTGAAGAGTTGTCCATCGTGCAGTGTTCCGTGAACTTCAGGCCCGACGCTGCCAAAGGCGGCGCCGCAGAGCATGCTCACAGAAGATCGCGCAGGCGCGATGAGGAGGAGATGAGGTCTTTGGACGATAGCAGATAAACCGCAACTGACAGGGATCGTAGTGGCCAAACGCGGTGTTATTTTTAGAAAAGCACTCAATCGGATAGGTGAAGGTGGAAAAACGGGGATTTTATCTGCAATTAGTCACTCCAGGTCGCTGGATGAACATTTATTCATCAGGTGAAACGTTTAATCAAACGATAAACGGCTGACGCAAGCGCTTGCGTAAGCAAATGTATCTGATTAGAGTCGGCAGCAATCAGGTCTGCCGATGACTGCCATCGGCAAACGCCCGAACACAACAATAATAAAACCAGGAGCTCAGTCATGAGCCTTGAACCCTTGCTTGAAATGCAGGGCATCAGCAAGACCTTCAATGGTCTGCGGGTGCTCAAGAACGTCAGCCTGAAGGTCTACCCCGGTGAAATCCACGCCTTGATGGGTGAGAACGGCGCCGGCAAATCGACCTTGATGAAGATCCTCTCCGGTGCCTACCAGGCCGACGACGGCGGCACCATCCGCATCGATGGCCAGCCCGTCGCCAGCTACAACCCAGCCTCCGCCAAAGCCCTCGGCATTGCCGTGATCTACCAGGAACTGAGCCTGTGTCCGAACCTCACGGTGGCCGAGAACATTTACCTGGGCCGTGAACTGCGCCGTGGCTGGACCATCGACCGCAAGGGCATGGAAGCCGGGGTGGCCGAGGTGCTGGCAAGGCTCGGTGCGGAGTTCCTGCCCACCACCCGCGTCGCCAGCCTGTCCATCGCCGAGCGCCAACTGGTGGAAATCGCCCGGGCCTTGCATGCCCACGCAAAAATCCTGGTGATGGACGAGCCCACCACGCCGTTGTCCTCCCGGGAGACCGACCGCCTGTTCGCGCTGATCAAACAGCTGCGCAGCCAGGGCCTGGCGATCATCTACATCAGCCACCGAATGGCGGAAATCTACGAGCTGTCGGACCGGGTCTCGGTGCTGCGGGACGGCGAGTACGTCGGCGAACTGGCGCGGGACGTGCTGTCGGCCGAGGTGCTGGTGAAGATGATGGTGGGCCGCGACCTGTCAGGTTTCTACAAGAAGGAACATGCGGCCTACGACCCCGGCCAGGTGGTGATGCGCGTGCGTGACATGGCCGACGGCAAGCGCGTGCGCAACTGCAGCTTTGACCTGCACGCCGGTGAAGTACTGGGCATCGCCGGCCTGGTGGGCGCCGGGCGTACCGAACTGGCACGGCTGATCTTTGCCGCCGACCCACGCACCTCCGGCACCCTGGAGGTGGTCGGCAAAACCGTGACCCAACTGCGCAACCCGGCGGATGCGATTCGTGCCGGTGTCGTCTACCTCACCGAGGACCGCAAGGCCCAGGGTCTGTTTCTCGACATGAGCGTGGCCGACAACATCAACGTCTGTGCGTGTGTGCCGGATGCCCATGCCGGTGGCGTGCTCGACCGTGGCCACGCCGCACAACGCTCACGCGATGCGATCAAGTCCCTGTCGATCCGCGTGGCCTCGGGCAAGGTCAATGTCGGCAGCTTGTCCGGCGGCAATCAGCAGAAGGTGCTGCTGGCCCGACTGCTGGAGGTCAAGCCCCACGTACTGATCCTCGACGAACCCACCCGTGGCGTGGACATCGGCTCCAAATCCGAGATCTACCGCATCATCAACCAGTTGGCCAAGGCCGGCGTGGGCATCGTGGTGATCTCCAGCGAGCTGCCGGAAATCATCGGCACCTGCGACCGCGTGCTGATCATGCGCGAAGGGCAACTGGTGGCCGAAGTGGGCGGGGCATCGGGGCTGGATATTTCCCAGGAGGCGATCATCGACCTCGCCACCGGCAGCGAACAGGTGGCCGCCCATGGCTAATTCAACGACAAGCGGGAGCAACACCATGACTGTGGCAACGATCGGCAAGGCTGAGCGTATTCGCGAACTGATGCGCACGGTGGGCATGTTGCCGGTGCTGGTGCTGTTGCTGGTGGGCTTTGCCCTGGCCAGCGAAAACTTCATGACGGTGCAGAACCTGTCGATCATCACCCAGCAGGCGTCGGTCAACGTGGTGCTGGCGGCGGGGATGACCTTTGTGATCCTCACGGCGGGCATCGACTTGTCGGTGGGAGCGATTCTTGCGGCTTCGGCTGTGGTTGCGTTGCAAGCGTCGATGTCACCGCAGTTCGGCATGTTCGGGATTGCCGCCGGGGTTGGCTTCGGCCTGTTGCTGGGCCTGGTCAACGGCGGCCTGATCGCCTTCATGCGCCTGCCGCCGTTTATCGTCACGCTCGGCGCGCTGACCGCCATGCGCGGTTTGGCACGCCTGTTGGCCGACGATAAAACCGTGTTCAACCCTGATTTGCCGTTTGCCTTTATTGGCAACGATTCGGTGCTGGGCGTGCCCTGGCTGGTGATCATCGCCGTGGCCGTCATCGCATTGTCGTGGTTCATCCTGCGGCGCACGGTGATGGGGGTGCAAATCTACTCCGTGGGCGGCAACCCGGAAGCGGCGCGGCTGTCGGGGATCAAGGTGTGGAAGGTCCTGCTGTTCGTCTATGCCATGTCCGGTGCGTTGGCCGGGTTGGGCGCGGTGATGAGCGCGTCACGCCTGTTCGCCGCCAATGGCCTGCAACTGGGACAATCCTATGAGCTGGATGCGATTGCCGCAGTGATCCTCGGCGGTACCAGTTTTACCGGCGGCGTCGGCACCATCGGCGGCACGCTGATTGGTGCGCTGATCATCGCGGTATTGACCAACGGCCTGGTGCTGCTGGGCGTCTCGGATATCTGGCAGTACATCATCAAGGGCATCGTGATCATTGGCGCGGTGGCGCTGGATCGTTATCGCCAGTCCGGTGCACGGACCTGATTTCACTCAAACAACAATCACAAGAGAGTCATCATGAACTTCAAACGCATGTTTCCTGTTGTCGCCTCCCTGGGCGTTGCCGTGTTGATGTCCCAGGCGGTGCAAGCCCGTGAACTGAAAGCCATCGGCATCAGCATGGGGTCCCTGGGCAACCCGTATTTCGTGACCTTGGCCGACGGTGCCACGGCGCGGGCCAAGGAGCTGAACCCGGCGGTGAAAGTCACCTCGGTGTCGGCCGACTATGACCTGAGCAAGCAGTTCTCGCAGATCGACAACTTCATCTCGTCCAAGGTCGACCTGATCCTGCTCAACGCCGTCGACCCGTCGGCCATGGCCTCGGCGATCAAGAAAGCCCGCAACGCCGGGATCGTGGTGGTGGCCGTGGACGTCGACGCCAAGGGCGTGAATGCCACGGTGCAGACCGACAACGTCGAGGCCGGCAAGCTCGCCTGCCAGTTCATCGTCGACAAACTGTCGGGCAAGGGCAATGTGATCATTCAGAACGGCCCGCAAGTCACCGCCGTGACCGATCGGGTCAAAGGCTGCAAAACCGCGCTGGCCAGCGCCCCGGAGATCAAGTTGCTGTCGGACGACCAGGACGGCAAGGGCTCCCGCGAAGGTGGCTTGAACGTGATGCAGGGTTACCTGACGCGCTTCCAGAAAATCGACGGCCTGTTCGCAATCAACGACCCGCAAGCCATCGGCAGCGACCTGGCGGCCAAGCAACTGAAACGCAGCGGCATCATCATCACCTCCGTGGACGGCGCGCCGGACATCGAGAATGCCCTGAAGACCGATACCCTGATCCAGGCCTCCGCCAGCCAGGACCCATGGGCCATGGCCCAGACCGCCGTCAATGTCGGCAATGACATTCTCAATGACAAACAACCCGCCGAAGCGGTTACCCTGCTGGCGCCAAAATTGATCACCCGCGATAACGTCGGTTCCTACGCCGGTTGGTCAAGCAAACATTAAAAGCACCCAGGAGTGAGCACCGTGGCAACCATGGAGGATGTGGCAAGAATTGCAGGGGTGTCGACGTCGACGGTTTCCCACGTCTTGAACGGCACCCGCAAGGTCAGCCCGGACACGGTGCAAGCGGTGCAGGACGCGATCCGGCAGGTGGGCTACATCCCCAACACGCTGGCGCGGTCCCTGGCGCGGTCCACCACCAATACGATTGGCGTGGCGATCTCGGCACTGTCCAACCACTACTTCAGCGAAACGGTGCACGCGATTGAAACCGAGTGCGCCAAGCACGGCTACATGATGTTGTTTGTCGATACCCACGACGATCCCGAGCAGGAATTGCGCGTAGTCACGACGCTGCACCATCGGCGGGTGGACGGCATTCTGCTGGCGCCGTCTACCGGTTCGCTGGCCCTGGAATACCTGCAGGCCAATCAAGTGCCGGCGGTGCTGGTGGACCGGATGATGTGTGATCGTTTCGATCAGGTCGGGGTGGAAAACACCCAGTCGACCCAGGCCCTGGTGGCGCACTTGATCGGCCATGGACACCGGCGCATCGGCTTTATTTCCGGGCGCGCGGGGCTCGGCACTTCCGATGAGCGCGTGGCCGGCTATCAAGCCGCGTTGCAGGCGGCAGGGTTGGTGTTTGACCCGCAATTGCTGGTCAACGGTGGTTCCAGCAGCGAGCCGGCACGGCAAGCGACCGCGCAGTTATTGACCCTGGCAACACCGCCCACGGCAATCATGGCGGGCAACAACCTGATGACCCTGGGTGCGATGCACGCCTTGCGTGATGCGAATATCGACGTGCCCGGGCAGATGGCCCTGGTGGGCTTCGATGATTTTGACTGGGCGGATTTCTTCGTGCCACGCCTGACCCTGATCGCACAGCCGGTCCAGGAACTCGGCGCCCGGGCGGTCAACCTGCTGCTTGAGCGCATGGCGTCGCCCAAGCGTAAAACACACAGCGTGCGGCTCGCGCCCACCCTGAAGATTCGTAACTCATGCGGCTGCCCCTGATATGAACAACGCGGTTTCCCTTGGCATTGATCTCGGCACTTCGGAACTCAAGGCGATCCTGATGGACGAGCAAGGCAACGTCCTCGCCCATGCGGGCGCGCGGCTGACAGTCTCGCGCCCGCACACCGGCTGGTCCGAGCAGGCGCCTGAGGAGTGGTGGCAAGCATGCCTGAAGGCCCTGGACCAACTGCGCACTGATCAGCCGGATGCCTACGGCCGTGTCGGCTGCATCGGGTTGTCCGGGCAGATGCACGGGGCGGTATTGCTGGGGCAAGACGACCGGGTGTTGTACCCGGCGATTCTCTGGGATGACTCCCGTGCCATGGCCCAGGCTGAAGCCTTGGGCAGTGAGTTTGCCGACGTCACCGGCAGCTTGCCGATGGCCGGTCTCACGGCGCCCAAGCTGCTGTGGTTGCAGGAGCATGAACCGGCGGTATTCAGCGCCATTGATTGCGTGCTGTCGCCCAAGGACTACCTGCGCCTGCGCTTGAGTGGTGAGCGCGTGAGTGATGTGTCCGATGGTGCGGGGACGCTGTGGCTGGATGTGGCCAACCGTGAATGGTTTGAACCGATGCTGCAGGCCACGGGTTTGCGGTTGGCGCAGATGCCACGGCTGGTAGAAGGTGGCGCGGCCAGTGCTTGTTTGAATACGGCTGCGGCGGGGCGACTGGGCTTGGCCGAGGGCCTGGTGATTGCCGGCGGTGGCGGGGACAACCCGGTGGCGGCGGTGGGCATAGGGGCGGTGAATGCGGGTGATGCGTTTATCACGTTGGGGACGAGTGCGGCCATCGTGGCGATTACTGATCACTCGGCGGGGAATCCGGCGAGTGCGGTGCATAGTTTTTGTCATGCGTTGCCTAATCGCTGGTACACCATGGGCGCCATGCTGGCCGGGGCCAGTTGCTTGCGGTGGGTGACGCGGTTGACGGGGTCGGTTGATGAGCAGGCGTTGCTGGATCGGGTGCAGGCCGAGTTGCCGATCGGGCAGGGCGTGCCGGTTTCCAATCCGTTGTTTTTGCCGTATTTGGCGGGGGAGCGCACGCCCCATAACGACCCGTTGTTGCGGGGTGGTTTCATGAGCCTGGGGCATGACTGCACGCCGGCCATGCTGGGTTATGCGGTGATGGAGGGCGTCGGGTTCGGGTTGCTGGATGCATTGAATGCAGTGCAGTCGGCCGGGGCCACGGTGGGGGCTTGTGCGTTGGTGGGTGGTGGGGCGCGCAGTGAGTATTGGGCGCAGTTGTTGGCCAATATTCTTGGGCGGGAGATTTATACGTTGCATGGCAGTGAGTTGGGGGCGTGTATTGGTGCAGCGAAGTTGGGGTTCCTGTCGAGCGGCCAGGGTGCGGCGCTGTTGCAGGCGGGGATGCCGGTGAAGCAACGGTTTTTCCCGGACGGCGCTCAACAGGCTGTTTTGCAGGCGCGATATTTGAAGTTTCGGGGGTTGTTGGGGGCGGCTAAGGCTTTGCACGATTAGGGAAGTTTTGGGTGTATATCCGTTATTTGGGTAACGGCTGCTATTGGTTCCGCTCTTACAGCGGCTCACTTTTGAAAAGCGCAAAAGTAAGCAAAACGCTCTTGCCCCACCATT
>NZ_AKVH01000034.1:0-11392 GCF_000278565.1 Pseudomonas sp. Ag1 | reverse complement strand
GCCGAGTGGTGGGGCAAGAGCGTTTTGCTTACTTTTGCGCTCTTCAAAAGTGAGCCGCTGTAAGAGCGGAACCAATAGTCGCCGTTACGAAAATAACGGATATACACCCAGCCCAACTCCCCCCCAACACAAATGTCGCATCTGAAATCAGGTCAGACTCTCGTCAATCACCAACACCAGCTTCCCGGAAATCCGATTAGTCGCCAGCTCCGCAAACGCAGCCTCGGCATCCTTGATCGGAAACGTCCTGGCCAGTTGCGGACTCAAGCGCCCCTCGGCAAACAACGGCCAAACATGCTGGCTCAAGTCACTGAACAAGTCAGCCTTGAACTGATCATCCCGACTGCGCAACGTCGACCCCAACACCTGCACACGCTTGGCCAACACCTGCGCCAGATCGATCTGCGCCTCACGCCCCCCCATCAACCCAATCAACACCCAGCGCCCATCACGCGCCACCAGCTTGAGATTCAGCGCCGCGTAATTCCCCCCCACCGGGTCAAGAATCACATCGAACGGTCCAAAATCCCTCAAGCCCTCGATGCCGTCAGTACGTACCACACCCCCCTGAGCCCCCAGCGCTTCACAGTACGCAAGGCGATCCGCCGACCCCACGCTGACCCAGCACGGGCTGCCAAACGCCTTGCACAACTGAATCGCCGCCGAGCCCACCCCACTGGCGCCGGCATGCAACAACACCTTCTCACCGGGCTTGAGGCCCGCCAACTGGAACAGATTCAGCCACGCGGTGCTGTACACCTCGGGCAACCCGGCCGCTTCCACCAGGGATACGCCCTCCGGCACCGGCAATACGTGACGCGCATCCACCGCCACTTCTTCAGCCATCCCGCCGCCAGCCAGCAAGGCGCAAACCCGATCCCCCACTTGCCACGACGAACCGGCGCCGACTTCGCTGATCACCCCGGAACACTCCAGGCCCAGCACCTGGCTGGCACCGGGAGGTGGCGGATAAAGCCCCGAACGCTGTAATAAATCGGCGCGATTCAGGCCCGCAGCCGCCACGCGAATGCGTACTTGGCCTACATCGCATGTAGGACTTGGCTCTTCTTGCCACTCCACATGACCTTCAACGCCTTGCAATGCTTTCACAGTGCCTCCATAGTGAGTCTGGACTGAGCCCGTTGCTGTAGCGTCGGGCTTTTTGCATTATGCGACCGGCCCATATGGAACCGGCGACTTCAAAGACGGCCTAATATGCGTTATCAATTGCCCCCGCGTCGAATCAGCATGAAGCATTTGTTCCCCAGCACCGCCCTCGCTCTTTTTATCGGTATCGGCCTTTTGCCGCTGTCGAGCAATACGTTCGCAGCCAACAGCTGGGACAACCTTCAGCCTGATCGCGATGAGGTGATTGCCAGCCTTAACGTCGTCGAGTTGCTCAAGCGCCACCATTACAGCAAGCCGCCGTTGGACGACGCTCGTTCGGTGATCATTTACGACAGCTACCTCAAGCTGTTGGATCCCTCGCGCAGCTATTTCCTGGCCAGCGACATCACCGAGTTCGACAAGTGGAAGACGCAGTTCGACGACTTCCTCAAGAGCGGTGACCTGCAGCCCGGCTTCACCATCTACAAGCGCTACCTGGACCGCGTCAAAGCGCGTCTGGACTTCGCCATTGGTGAGCTGGACAAAGGTGTCGACAAGTTCGACTTCACCAAGAAAGAGACCTTGCTGGTTGACCGCAAGGACGCTCCTTGGCTGACCACCGAAGCCGAGCTGGACGACCTGTGGCGCAAGCGCGTCAAGGATGAAGTCCTGCGCTTGAAGATCGCCGGCAAAGAGCCGAAGGCCATCCAGGAACTGTTGACCAAGCGCTACAAGAATCAGCTGGCACGTCTGGATCAGACCCGTGCCGAAGATATCTTCCAGGCCTACATCAACACCTTCGCAATGTCCTACGACCCGCACACCAATTATCTGTCGCCAGATAACGCGGAAAATTTCGATATCAACATGAGTCTGTCGCTGGAAGGCATCGGTGCCGTCCTGCAAAGCGATAACGACCAGGTGAAGATCGTGCGTCTGGTGCCGGCAGGTCCGGCCGACAAGACCAAGCAGGTTGCCCCGGCCGACAAGATCATCGGTGTGGCCCAGGCCGACAAAGAGATGGTCGACGTGGTCGGCTGGCGCCTGGATGAAGTGGTCAAGCTGATCCGCGGGCCGAAAGGCAGCGTGGTGCGCCTGGAAGTGATTCCGCACACCAACGCACCGAACGACCAGACCAGCAAGATCGTGTCCATCACCCGTGAAGCGGTGAAACTCGAAGACCAGGCCGTCCAGAAGCAAGTCCTCAACCTCAAGCAGGATGGCAAGGACTACAAGCTCGGCGTGGTGGTGATCCCGGCGTTCTACCTGGACTTCAAAGCGTTCCGCGCCGGTGATCCGGACTACAAGAGCACCACCCGCGACGTTAAGAAAATCCTCACAGAATTGCAGAAGGAAAAAGTCGACGGCGTGGTCATCGACCTGCGCAACAACGGCGGCGGTTCCCTGCAGGAGGCCACCGAGCTGACCAGTCTGTTTATCGACAAGGGTCCGACCGTGCTGGTGCGTAACGCTGACGGCCGTGTCGACGTGCTGGAAGACGAGAACCCGGGTGCCTTCTACAAAGGGCCGATGGCGTTGCTGGTCAACCGCCTCTCGGCATCCGCCTCGGAGATTTTTGCCGGCGCGATGCAGGACTACCACCGTGCGCTGATCATCGGCGGCCAGACCTTCGGCAAAGGCACCGTGCAGACCATCCAGCCGCTGAACCATGGCGAGCTGAAACTGACCCTGGCCAAGTTCTACCGGGTTTCCGGGCAGAGCACCCAGCATCAGGGCGTACTGCCGGACGTCGATTTCCCGTCGATCATCGACACCAAGGAAATCGGCGAGAGCGCCCTGCCCGAGGCGATGCCGTGGGACACCATCCGTCCTGCGATCAAGCCTGCGGTAGACCCGTTCAAACCGTACATCGCAGAGTTGAAAGCTGATCACGAAGCCCGCTCCGCCAAGGATGCCGAGTTCATCTTCATCCGCGACAAACTGGCCCTGGCCAAGAAGTTGATGGAAGAGAAAACCGTCAGCCTGAACGAAGCCGACCGTCGTGCGCAGCACACCGACATCGAGAATCAGCAACTGGTGCTGGAGAACGCCCGCCGCAAGGCGAAAGGCGAAGCTCCACTCAAGGAGCTGAAGAAAGAAGACGAAGACGCGATCGCCGCCGAGCCTGATAAAACCAAGCCGGAAGATGATGCCTACCTGAGCGAGACCGGGCGCATCCTGCTGGACTACTTGAAAATCAGCAAGACGGTGGCCAAGCAGTAAATGATGGCGATTTAATGTGAACGCTCCTCGGAGTGTCATCAAATAGACATCATTCTGTCGTGAAATGAAGGACCTGCCAAAGCAGGTCCTTTTTTTTCGACCCGAGAAAATCATGACCATGACCGAACAGCTGAATGCATTGGGCTCAATCCTGGCTCAAGGCAGTTTGCACAGCCTGTTCCAACCCATCATTTCCCTGTCTGAACGACGCGTCATCGGTTATGAAGCCCTCAGTCGCGGTCCGTCCAACAGCCCGTTGCACTCCCCTGTCGCACTGTTCTCCGTGGCCCGCCATGCCGGGCGTCTCAGTGAGCTGGAGATGGTCTGCCGGGAAAGTGCCTGCCGGCGGTTCAGCGAGCAGAAACTGCCGGGCAAGCTGTTTCTCAACGTCTCACCCGAATCCCTGCTGGAGACCGCCCACCAGCCCGGCCGTACCCTGCAACTGCTCAGCGACTTCGGCATCCCGCCCAGCCAGGTGGTGATCGAACTGACCGAGCAAACCCCGACCGACGATTTTCAACTGCTGCAAACCGCGCTGCACCACTACCGCGCCATGGGCTTTTCGATTGCCCTGGATGACCTGGGTGCCGGTTATTCCAGCCTGCGGCTGTGGTCGGAGCTGCGCCCGGACTACGTGAAGATCGATCGACACTTTATCGACGGCATCCACCAGGACGCCCTCAAGCGCGAGTTTGTCGGCTCCATCCTGCAAATCGCCAAGGCCTCCCGGGCCCAGGTCATCGCCGAAGGCATCGAGTTGCCGGAAGAGTTGGCGGTGCTCACGGAAATGGGCGTTGACCTAGTGCAGGGCTACCTGCTCTGCCGCCCCCAGGAACACCCGCCGCAGGAAGCGCGGTTGATGCTGCCCAAGCCCGACAACGCCAACGTCGCGCTGAACGACGAAGGCAGCGACCTCAGCGCCCTGCTCAACGAACAACCGGCCGTGGGCCAGCACACCGCCACGGCGCAGGTTTTGGAAGCCTTCCGGCGCCAGGCCAACCTCAATTCCCTGGCGGTGCTGGATGAGCGTGGCCACCCGATTGGCATCGTGCACCGGCACTCGCTGTCAGATGCGCTACTCAAGCCGTTCGCCACCGATCTGTTCGCCCGCAAGCCCATCAGCCGCTTGATGAGTGATGACTTTCTCGCGGTGGAACTGAGCCAGTCCTTGCAGCAGGTCAGCCGCCTGCTCACCAGTCGCGCACGCCAGCGGATCGAGGAAGATTTCATCATCACCCTCAACGGCGATTATCTGGGGCTGGGCCGGGTGATCGATGTGCTCAAGCTGATTACCGAGCTGAAAATCCAGCAGGCACGCTATGCCAACCCGCTGACCTTGCTGCCGGGCAACGTCCCCATCCAGCAGTGCCTGACGCGGCTGTTGCAGCAACAACGCGAGTCTGTGATCTGCTACGTCGATATCGACAGTTTCAAGCCATTCAACGATATCTACGGCTATGGCCGGGGCGATGAAGTGCTGCTGTGCCTGGCGCAATGCCTGAACGACCGGGTAGACCCCAGCCGCGACTTCGTCGGGCATATCGGCGGTGATGACTTTTTGCTGGTGCTGGGGCCGCAGGATTGGCGCAAGCGGCTGAACCAACTGCTGGACGACTTCCACACCCAGTGCCGGCGCTTCTATCGCAGCGAGCATCTGGACGCGGGCTGTTTCGTTGCACTGAACCGCCAGGGCGTGCGCCAGGAGTTTGCGCTGCTGTCGCTGTCCATCGGCGTGGTGCATTTGTATCCACAGGCCTGTGGACAACTCGATGCCAGCCAGTTGGCAGAACTGGCCTCGCAAGCCAAGCACCACGCGAAGAACGTGGCGGGCTACAGCATTCATGTGATTGACAGCCTGGAGTTGGGCCAGGCAGAACCGCAGCCGCTCTAGATCAGAGTTGCTCCAGGCGCATCTGCGCCAACGGGTGCCCGGCTCGGGCGGCGATTTTCCACCAGCGTGCCGCTTCCAGCGGATCAGGCGCCTTGCCAAGGCTGCCCGCAAGGCTCAACACCCCAACCTGGTAGGCCGCCTTGCCGTCGCCGGCCAAGGCCGCCAGCCGCAACAGTCGCACGCCTTCTTCACGGGAGCCAAGGCCCTTGCCACGAAACGTCAGGATATGTCCGTAGAAACTCTGTGCTCCTACGTCGCCCAGATTGGCCATGCGCGCGAACTGGCCTTCAAGCCACTGCCAGCCACGCGGCTGTCGCACGAACCAGGACCAATGAAACAACTTGCGCGCCAGCCAGTAACTGGCATACGCCTTGAGCTTCCAGAACACTACGCCTCCGCTGACTCGGGATAATCGTATTCAAATACTCGAACCACTTCGGATGCGTGCCACGACGCCGCGGCCACGCCATCGGACGGCCCGCAGAAGCGCCCGAGACGCTCCACACATTCAAAGAAACCGGTACGTGGCAGGCGACTGGCGCCCTGGCTGATCACCAGGGAACTGCGCAGTGGTTGGTCGGCCTTGGCATCCAGCGCCGCCAGGTGCTCCAGCGCAGCCGTCAGGGTCTGCATGGCCGGCGTGGGAAATTGCAGGCGCTCCAGCAAGGCGCGGTAGGTCAAGAGGTGGCGCTGTCGGCGCGCCTGGTCCAGCTCGTTGAGTAACCCATCCCAATGTTGACGGCTGATGCGTACGCTCACGTTTCGTCCCTCCAACCTGCAACGCCAAGTTCCCAGGCCAGGCTGCGGCGGATGGCTGCGTCCGGCTGGCGCTCACCGCTTTCGATCAGGCCCAGGTAAGACGGGCTGATGCCCACCGTGCGCGCCAGAACCTCGATGGCCAGGCCCTTGGCCTCGCGCAGGCTTCGCAGCTGCTCCAGGGGGCGCAGATCCGGTTCGGCAGTGGCTTGGCTAATGGTCGAAGCGGGAGGCGTTGGCTGTTGCTGACCGGCAGCTTTTAACAGCGCCTGATACTGAGCCCATGGCAGAACCGCATATTCGGGCTCGCCATCCTTTGTAATTATCTGAATATCCATGACTGCCCCGTAGGATCACAACACTTACTTCGTAAGTACTTTCCTTAGGAGTGTAATCCTAACAGCCACAAAGAGCGCAGGGGGATATTCCCAAGGTTCAGTTTTTTTTCAGGTGCTCTTGCGTAAGCAGCTGAGGCGTCGCAGGAAGGCGCTCAACCACCGCAAGCTTCTCGGGGAGCTGACGCTCGCGCCAGGCGCGAAAAGCGCTCAGTTCGCCGTCGAGGGTCTTCATGACCCACGCCAGCACAGCAATGTCGTCGAGCATGCCGAACACCGGGATAAAGTCCGGGATCGCGTCAATCGGGCTCAGGAAGTACATCAACCCTGCCACTACCGAAATCAGCGCCTTGGGGCTGATGGCCCGGTACTCGCCGCGCCAGTAGGCCAGGCACAAGGCTTGGAGCAGCTTGAGGTCGTCCTTGAGCTTGCCCAGCCGGTTGCCCTGGCTCGAGCCTTTGGCGGCGACCGCGAACAGCAACGTCGGCAAGCGCCCACGGCCAAGCAGGCGAGCAGCCATGGGCAGGAAGCGGGTGAAATTAAACGGGGCTTTCATCGTCACTCCAGTTCCAGGCGACAGAAAAGGTTATCCACACAAATTGTGGATAACCTTGTGAACAGAGCCTATTTTCCAGGCTGAAAGCCACGTAATACAAGGCCTACAGTCAGATCGGGCGTTTTTTGCGCACATAAAAAAAACCCAAGAATTCATTGACTTGGAGATAATCTGCGTCTACCCGTACTCGGGTCTTTTATCAGACTGCTCTAGCCCGCATGGGTTCGGTTGAATTTGCCCTGGATTCAGCTGATCGTTCCCACGCTCTGCGTGGGGATGCCGCCTGTGGCGCTCCGCGCTCGCTGTTAGCGCTAGGCTTAAGCTATGCGCAATGGTGACGCAGAGCGTCACGGGATGCATTCCCACGCAGAGCGTGGGAACGATCGCAGAGCGTGGGAACGATCGCACAGGCCAGAAACAACAACGCCCCGTCGAGACGGGGCGTTGTGTGTTCAGGCGCTGATTACTTCTTGGCAGCAGGAGCCGCCGGTGCGTCAGGAGCGTCTGCCTTGGACGGGTCCTTGATGGCCAGCAGTTCCAGGTCGAATACCAGCACGGAGTTGGCTGGAATCGCCGGGCTCGGGCTCTGGGCACCGTAGGCCAGGTCGGACGGGATGTACAACTCGACCTTCTCGCCAACGTGCATCAGTTGCAGGCCTTCGACCCAACCCGGAATCACGCCGCTGACCGGCAGGTCAATCGGGCTGCCGCGATCCACGGAGCTGTCAAAGGTGGTGCCGTTGGTGAGCTTGCCGGTGTAGTGAACAGTCACTACGTCGGTAGGCTTTGGCTGGGCACCGTCGGCTTTCTTCACGATCTTGTATTGCAGACCGGAAGCGGTGGTGACAACGCCGTCTTTCTTGGCGTTTTCTTCGAGGAATTTCTTGCCGGCGGTTGCCGACTCTTCACTCATCTTGGTCATACGTTCTTCAGCACGCTTCTGCAGTGCGGCGAACGCCTCGACCAACTCGTCGTCTTTCAGCTTCTGTTCTTTCTTGCCGACGGCATCTTCGATGCCTTGGGCTACCGCTTTGGAGTCCAGGTCATCCATGCCTTCCTGGGCAAGGCTTTTGCCCATGTTCAGGCCGATACCGTAGGAAGCTTTTTGCGCCGGGGTTTTCAGCTCTACGCTGGTTTGCGAATCACAACCCGCAAGTACCAGGCTAACCAGGGCCACCGCCGCCGCCAACCGATGCTGTTTCATGCTATTTCCTTGTTCGTGTGCCAAAAGGGCATTCGAGTAAAGTCGCGAGCTTATCAGGCGGCCACGACCAATGGCTACCGGCATGTGAGCAGGAAACTTCTGATAAGTTCACGTGTTTAAAAGCATTTTCATTCAATCCAGGGCCCTGCAACGGACGGCAGCAGCGCTGGAACGAGACTCATGGCCACTTGCCGCACTGCTGGCCTGATGGCATAAGAACGCTACAACTCGACAAGGATAGTTATCTTGCGCATTTTTTCCCGTGTTTTGCTGATGATTTTCATACTGCTGGGCCTGGTCCTGGCGGTGGTGCTCTATTACGTGGTCAACCCGAAGCTGCCGGTCTACGTGCCGGTGGAACAGGTGCACTATCAGGATCAATGGAGCGCCGCAGATCGCCAGACCTACTATTTCACGCCCCAGGGCACCCAGGTCAAGGGCCTGCGTTATGCCTGGTTTACCGCACTGGAACTGCCGTTCTCCGAACAGCGTTTCGCCACGCCCGAGTACCTGGCGCGCTTTGGTTTTCTGGTAGACCCCAAGCAGGTGCCCACCGCGCAGAACCCCGGCAACCTGCCGGTGGGTTTCGCCCGGCATAAAAATGCCGGCAGCAATGATGAGTTCCTCGACATCACCTGCGCCGCCTGCCACACCGGCCAGTTGAACTTCAAAGGCCAGGGCCTGCGGATCGACGGTGGCCCGGCGCAGCATGTGCTGCCGTCCAGCGTACCGACCCTGCGCGGCGGCAGCTTCGGCCAGGCACTGGTCGCCAGCCTGGCCTCGACCTACTACAACCCGTGGAAATTCGAGCGCTTTGCCCGCACCGTGCTGGGCCATGACTACAACGACCAGACCGCAGCGCAACTGCGCCAGGATTTCAAGAAGTCCCTGAACAACTTCCTCAAAGTTGCCTGGAACGACACCCACCGTGGCCTCTACCCCACCGAAGAAGGCCCGGGCCGCACCGACGCCTTTGGCCGTATCGCCAACGCCAGCTTTGGCGACGCCATTTCCCCCGACAACTACCGCATCGCCAACGCCCCGGTGGACTACCCGCAACTGTGGGACATCTGGACCTTCGACTGGGTGCAATGGAATGGCTCGGCCCAACAACCCATGGCCCGCAATATCGGCGAAGCCCTGGGCGTCGGCGCCACCCTGGACTTCTTCGACAGCGCCGGCCAGCCGCTCCAGGGCGATGCGCGCTACGCCTCCAGCGTGCGGGTTCGCGACCTGAATACCATCGAAGAAACCCTGCAACGGCTCAAGCCACCCACCTGGCCCGAAGACCTGTTCGGCGCCATCGACAAACCGCTGGCCGCCCAGGGTCGCGCACTGTTCGCGGAAAACTGCGCCGGCTGCCACGTGCCAGCGGTGTCCCAGGTCGATGGCCGCCCGGTGCGCCAGTTGAAAATGCTCCCGGTGGAGGTGATCGGCACCGACCCCGCTACTGCCAACAATATCGCTGACCACCGCTTCGACCTCAGCGCCCTGCAATGGGACCCGGCGGAGTTGGCGAAAATGAACGTCGAACTGCACCCCACGCCCACCGAGCCGCTGGACCTGCGCAGCCTCTCTTCAGCCAAAGGCCTGGCCTACATCACCGCCTTTGTCGAAGACCACGCCTACCGTGCCGCCGGTTTGACACCTGCCGAACGCCCGCGCCTGGACGGCTTCGGCCTGCCGATCGGCGTACGCGAATTGCGTGCCTACAAGGCACGGCCCCTGGCCGGGGTGTGGGCGACACCGCCGTTCCTGCACAACGGCTCGGTGCCGACGATCTACCAATTGCTCTCGCCTCAGGACGAGCGCAGCCCGACCTTCTATAAAGGCACCTTCGAATACGACCCGCGCCACCTGGGCTATCAAACCGCCGCGTTCGCCAACGCGTTCCTGTTCGATACGCGCATCACCGGCAACCACAACAGCGGCCACGAATTCCGTGCCGGGCAGCGTGGCAACGGGGTGATTGGCCGAGGCTTGCTGCCCCAGGAACGCTGGGCGCTGCTGGAATATTTGAAAGTGCTGGGCGGCCCGCTGGAACAGCAACTGCCCTGACCCAACCGACTTCGCAGAAAAGGATTTTTAAATGCTCGCTCGACTTTGGCTGCGCCTCGGCGCGTTTCTCGGCAAGACCCTGTTGTGGCTGGTGGGCCTGGGCCTGCTGGGCTGGTTGCTGTCCACCCTGTGGTTTGCCTGGCAGCACAGCGGCCCGGTATCGCCGGACGAACAGATCCCGCCGGGGGAAGCGGCCATGACCCAGGGCATCATCCAGACCGCCGTGCGCATCGTCGACCAACACCGCGAGGGCACGCGTTACCTGCGGGATGCGCATGCCAAGGCCCATGGCTGCGTGAAGGCCGAGGTCAGCGTACTGGCGGACCTCGACCCGGCACTGCGCCAGGGCGTGTTCGCCGAGCCGGGCAAGACCTGGCAGGCGATGATGCGACTGTCCAACGGCAATGCGTATCCGCAGTTCGACAGCATCCGGGATGCCCGGGGGATGGCGATCAAGTTGCTGGACGTGCCAGGCAAACAGCTGCTGGCGGATCAGCAGGCGCGGGGTGAGCAGGACTTTGTGATGTTCAGCCATCCGAACTTTTTCGTCAGTGATGTGGCGGAGTATGCGCAGAACATTTCGGCTCAGGCCGATGGCAAGAAAGTCATGGCGTTTTTCCCCGGGGTGGATCCGCGCAGTTGGCAGGTGCGGCATTTGTTTATCGCGCTGGCGACGTTGGCGCCGCCGCCGGTGAGTCCTACGCAGACGACGTATTTCTCGGTGTCGCCGTATAAGTTCGGGGCGGCGAATGCGAAGTTTCGGGTGGCGCCGGATCCCCAGGGGTGTCCTGCGTATGTGCTGCCCAAACAGAATCAGGACCTGCCGAACTTTTTGCGCAGTGCGTTGAATCAGCAACTGTCGACGGACCGGGTGGCGGCGTGTTTTGTGTTGCAGATTCAGCGGCAGAATCCGCAGAAGTTCATGCCGATCGAGGACACCAGCATTGAATGGAAAGAGAGTGATGCGCCGTTTGAGACGGTGGCCAAGGTGGTGATTCCGGCGCAGGATTTTGATACGCCGGCGTTGAATCTGGCTTGTGATAATCAGTCGTTTAATCCGTGGTTTGGGGTGGAGGCGCATCGGCCGATTGGGGGGATTAATCGGTTGCGTAAGGCGGTGTATGAGGCGGTCAGTGATTATCGGCATAGCCGGAATTTGTAACGCCGCGGTGTTGGGTACATATCCGTTATTTAGGTAACGGCGACTATTGGTTCCGCTCTTACAGCGGCTCACTTTTGAAAAGCGCAAAAGTAAGCAAAAC
>NZ_AKVH01000033.1:0-11269 GCF_000278565.1 Pseudomonas sp. Ag1 | reverse complement strand
GCAGAGCCCTTTGCTTACTTTGGGGCTTTTCCAAAGTGAGTCGCTGTAAGAGCGAAACCATAAGTAGCCGTTACCTAAAAAACGGATATACACACAACAGCCACGTAAAGATTCCGTATAGATTCAACCCCAGCCATAACGTTTACGTCGTCTCTATTGAGCAACTAATCCCCCCTCCACTACTGTGACCTCCACCCCAATAACCCCCGCAGGAAGTCATCGTGGAAAGTTCAACGTTAGGCATGATCGTCCTCTCAATGATCGCCCTGTTCGGCGCCGCCGCGTTTTGCTTCGAACAACTCGCCACCCGCGAATCAAAGAAAAAGAAAGCCAAATAAGCTGATCATCAAAAGCAGCAAAACCCCAGTGCTTCAAGGGATACCCCGCCCCCGGGTTATCCCTTTTTTCCGTTCGCCCACCCCACCCTCCTCTATACACCGTCTTAATGCCCAAACCCGCAATCAGTGCCCGAACTTGATACCCAACCTCTTAACCTCCCCGCGTCCGCAATCGCGGCTTATTAATCAGGGGAGTTCCACCGTGCTCACACTCAAGTTCATCTATATCGCCAGCGGCCTATGCG
This sequence comes from Pseudomonas sp. Ag1, assembly GCF_000278565.1. Lineage (NCBI taxonomy): Bacteria > Pseudomonadati > Pseudomonadota > Gammaproteobacteria > Pseudomonadales > Pseudomonadaceae > Pseudomonas > Pseudomonas sp. Ag1. The sequence goes on along the minus strand of NZ_AKVH01000033.1, from coordinate 10,686 downwards.
CCGTCGGGCTGTTCGCTTATCTGGGCTACGCCCTCATTCGCGCCGAAAAGTTCTAGGGAGCCCCACCATGTACGACATGATTTTTGTAGGCCTCTCCCTGGTGTTTTTCGCCGCGACAACCATGGCCATTGTCGCCATGGGCAAGATTTGAACGGAGCCTCGACATGCTAAGCACTTTGCTGGAATTTGCGCTGGTCCTGGGGTTGATGACCGGGCTCGCCGTGCTGATGGGCAAGTGGCTGACCCGGGTGTTTACCGGAACCCGCCACGCCCTGCCGGAACGTTATACCTATCGCCTGCTGGGCATCGACCCGCTGGAAACCATGAGCTGGGCCCGCTACGGTTCGGCCCTGTTGCTGTCGAACGCCGCGATGATGGTGCTCGGCTATCTCATCCTGCGGTTACAGGCCGTCATGCCGATCAACCCACTCGGGCTGGCCGCACAAACCCCGGACCTGGCGTTCAATACCGCCGCTTCCTTTATCACCAACACCAACTGGCAGGCGTACTCGGGCGAAACCAGCCTGTCGAACTTCAGCCAGATGGCAGTAATCACCTTCCTGATGTTCGTCGGCGCCACCTCGGGCGTGGTCGCCGCAGCCGGTTTTATCCGTGGCCTGAGTCGCTCAAGCTCGGCGGATATCGGCAATTTCTGGGTCGACTTCACTCGCACCCTGTACCGCGTGATGCTGCCGCTGTGCGTGGGCATGGCCCTGGTGTATGTGTGGCAAGGCATGCCGCAGACCTTTTCCTCCCAAGCCCTGGCCACCACCCTGGAAGGCGCGCAGCAACAACTGATTGTCGGCGCCGTGGCGAGCTTTGAATCGATCAAGCATATCGGCACCAACGGCGGCGGTTTCTTCAGCATGAACGCCGCGCACCCGTTCGAAAACCCGACCCCGCTGACCAACGCCCTGCACATCCTCAGCATGTTGCTGATCCCGTCGGCGCTGACCTACACCTTCGGCAGCATGCTGCTGCAACGCCGTCAGGGCTGGGTGTTTTTCGGCACCTTCCTGGTGATGTTCTTAGGCTTTCTCGCTCTGGTGTATGGCGCCGAGCAAAACGGCAACCCGCTGCTGACCCAGGCCGGTGCCAACCAGACGCTGTCCATCGAGCAAAGCGGCGGCAATATGGAAGGCAAGGAACTGCGCTTCGGCATTGCCGACAGCAGCCTGTTTATCGCCACCACCACCGCGGCCACTACCGGCTCGGTCAACGCGATGCATGACTCATTGACCCCCATGGGCGGCTTCGTGCCCCTGGCGCAGATGATGCTCAACTGCGTGTTCGGCGGCGACGGCGTGGGCTTTATCAACCTGATCCAGTACGCGCTGCTGACGGTGTTCCTGGTGGGCATGATGATCGGCCGCAGCCCGGAATTCCTCGGCAAGAAGATCGAGGCTCGGGAGATAAAACTGGTGATGCTCTCGGTGCTCGCGCACCCCATCAGCATCCTCGGTTTCACCGCCCTCGCCGCCCTGTGGCCCGACACCATGGCCAGCCTGAATAACCTCGGCCCCCACGGTTTCAGCGAGGTGCTCTACGCCTACACCTCGGGCACCGCCAACAACGGTTCGGCGTTCGCCGGGCTGAACGCCAATACGCCGTTCTTCAACACCACCATTGGCCTGGCGATGCTGGTCGGGCGCTTCTTCACCATGCTGCCGATGCTCGCCGTGGCCGGTTCCCTGGCGATGAAAAAGACCGTGCCTGCCGGCGCCGGCACCATCCCCACCGCAACCCCGCTGTTCATGGTGCTGGTGGTGTTTGTGGTGCTGGTGGTGGGCGGCCTGACTTTCCTGCCGGCGCTCGCGCTCGGTCCGCTGGTGGAGCAACTGCAGTTGCTGTCCGGCCAGACGTACAACTAAGGACACGTTGATGACGACTCAATCAATATTCAAAGGGCTGTTGCGCCCGGTGCTGGTTTCGGCAGTGTTTTTCATGGCGCTGACCGGCCTCGCCTACCCGGTCTTCACCACCTTTGCCGCGCAGTTGCTGTTCCCGTTCCAGGCCCAGGGCTCGCTGATTGAACGCGACGGATTGGTGATCGGCTCGGCGTTGATCGGCCAGGACTTCACCAGGCCCGGCTACTTCCACGGCCGCCCGAGCATGACCCTCGGTGCCGACCCGCAAGACCCGAGCAAAAGTGTCTCCCAGCCGTACAACGCCGGTTCCAGCGGCGCCAGCAACCTGGGCCCTACCAGCCAGAAACTGGTGGACCAGGTCGCGGCCCGGGTTAAAGCCTACCGCCAGGACAACGGCCTCGCCGCCGAGGCCCAGGTGCCGGTGGATGCGGTCACCGCTTCCGCCTCCGGCCTGGACCCGCATATCTCCGTGGCCAACGCACGCATCCAGCTGGCCCGGGTCGCCCGCCTGCGACAGATCCCCGAAGCCGAACTGCTGCAACTGGTGAACGAAAACACCGCGGAACGCACCCTGGGTTTGCTCGGCGAACCACGGGTCAATGTGCTGCAACTCAACCTCGCGCTGGACGCCCGCCTGCCTCTGCGCCAGCCCCCCATTGCGGCCAGTGAGTAAGAGATTCCCCCATGATCAAGAATGCTCGTTTACCTCTGTTTGATCGCGCCATCGTGCTCACCGCCTGCGGGGATGCGTTCAAGAAACTGCTGCCCCAGGCGCAGTGGAAAAACCCGGTGATGTTCGTCGTGTACCTGGGCAGCCTCCTCACCACGCTGCTGTGGTTCCAGTCCCTGGGTGGCCAGGGTGAAGCGCCCAGCGGCTTTATCCTCAGCATCTGTTTGTGGCTGTGGTTTACCGTGCTGTTCGCCAACTTTGCCGAGGCCCTGGCCGAAGGCCGCAGCCGTGCCCAGGCCGCCAGCCTGCGCGGGATGAAGCGCCAGACCCTGGCCAAGTTGCTGCAACAACCCAAACACGGCGCCGCATGGCTGCCGACCGAAGCCACGCTGTTGCGCAAAGACCAGGTGGTGTTGATCGAAGCCGGCGACCTGGTGCCGCTGGACGGCGTGGTGATCGAAGGCGTGGCCTCGGTGGATGAAAGCGCAATCACTGGCGAATCGGCACCGGTGATTCGCGAGGCCGGCGGCGACTTTTCCTCGGTCACCGGCGGCACGCGGGTGCTGTCGGACTGGCTGGTGGTGCGCATCAGCGTCAACCCGGGCGAGTCGTTCCTCGACCGCATGATCTCGATGGTCGAATCCGCCAAGCGTCAGAAAACGCCCAACGAAGTCGCCCTGACAATTTTGCTGGTGGGCCTGACCCTGTTGTTCCTGCTGGTGATCGCCACGCTGAGCCCGTACTCGATCTTTGCCGTGGCCATGAGTGGCAGTGGCAACGTGATCAGCGCCACGGTGCTGGTGGCGTTGCTGGTGTGCCTGATTCCCACCACCATCGGCGGCCTGCTCTCGGCCATCGGCGTGGCGGGCATGAGCCGCATGATGTCGGCCAATGTGATCGCCACTTCCGGCCGCGCCGTTGAGGCGGCGGGTGACATCGACGTGTTGCTTTTGGACAAGACCGGCACCATCACGTTGGGCAATCGCCAGGCCAGCAGTTTCCTGCCGGCACCGGGAGTCAAGGAAGCTGAACTGGCCGACGCGGCGCAACTGGCGTCCCTGGCCGACGAAACCCCGGAAGGCCGCAGCATCGTGGTGCTGGCCAAGCAGAAGTTCGACATCCGCGCGCGGGACATCAACGCCCTCGGCGCAAGCTTTGTGCACTTCACTGCACAGACCCGCATGAGCGGCGTCGACCTGCCCGAAGGCCGCGGTATTCGCAAGGGTGCAGCGGATGCGATCCGCAGTCATATCGAAGCGCTCGGTGGGAGCTTTCCGGCTGCATTGCAGGCCAAGGTCGACGAAGTATCCCGACGCGGCAGCACTCCGCTGGTGGTCTCGGACGGGGCCAAGGCACTCGGCGTGGTGGAGCTCAAGGACGTGGTCAAGGGCGGCATCAAGGAGCGCTTCGCCGAACTGCGGCGCATGGGCATCAAGACCGTGATGATCACCGGCGACAACCGCCTGACCGCCGCCGCGATTGCGGTGGAAGCCGGCGTGGATGACTTCCTCGCCGAGGCGCGCCCGGAAGACAAGCTGCAGCTGATCCGCGACTACCAGGCCCAGGGCAAGCTCGTGGCCATGACCGGCGACGGCACCAACGACGCCCCGGCACTGGCCCAGGCCGACGTGGCGGTGGCGATGAACAGCGGCACCCAGGCAGCGAAAGAGGCCGGCAACATGGTCGACCTCGACAGCAACCCGACCAAGCTGATCGAAGTGGTCGAGGTGGGCAAACAAATGCTGATGACCCGTGGCGCACTCACCACCTTCAGCGTGGCGAATGACGTGGCGAAATATTTCGCGATCATCCCGGCCGCGTTTGTCGCGACCTATCCGCAGCTCGGCGCGCTGAACGTGATGCACCTGACCAGCCCCAACTCGGCGATCCTCAGTGCGGTGATTTTCAACGCGTTGATCATCGTGGCGCTGATTCCCTTGGCACTGCGCGGCGTGACGTACCGGGCGATTGGCGCGGCAGCGTTGCTCAATCGCAACCTGCTGATCTATGGCCTGGGCGGGGTGCTGGTGCCGTTTGCCGGGATCAAGTTGATTGACCTGGTGCTGACCGGGCTGGGTCTCGTGTAGCACCGCAAACCCAATGTGGGAGCGGGCTTGCTCGCGAATACGGAGTGTCAGCCAACTCGTCTGTCACTGACACACCGCTTTCGCGAGCAAGCCCGCTCCCACCATTGAACCGCATTGACCAGGAATGACATGCCCGCATTAAACGAAGAACGCCCCGACCCCGACGCCCTTCTCGCCCGGGTCCAGCAGGAAGAACAGGCCGCCTTGCGCGGCAAACTGCGTATCTACTTCGGCTCCAACGCCGGGGTGGGCAAGACCTGCGCCATGCTTGACGCGGCGCAACGGGAAGTCAGCCTGGGCCGCGACGTACTCGCCGGCGTGGTGGAAACCCACGGCCGCCAGGAAACCGCCAACCTGCTCAACGGCCTCGAACAACTGCCCCGCGCCCAACGCCTGCATCACGATTTCACCCTCACCGAATTCGACCTCGACGCCGCCCTGCAACGCCATCCCGCCGTGCTGCTGGTGGATGAACTGGCCCACAGCAACGTGCCCGGCTCGCGCCACCCGAAACGCTGGCAAGACGTGGAAGAACTGCTCAGCGCCGGCATCGACGTGTGGACCACCCTCAACGTCCAGCACCTGGAAAGCCTTAACGATCTGGTGAGTGGGATCATTGGCATTCGCGTGCGGGAAACCGTACCGGACCACGTGTTCGACAATGCCCACGAAGTGGTCGTCGTGGACCTGCCGCCGGATGATCTGCTGCAACGCTTGAAGGACGGCAAGGTGTACCTGGGGCCCCAGGCCGAGCGCGCCTCGCGGCACTTTTTCCGCAAGGGCAACCTGCTCGCCCTGCGGGAACTGGCCCTGCGCCGCACCGCCGACCGGGTCGACACGCAGATGCGCGTGTACCGTCGCGAACAGTCGATCAAGACCCTGTGGCCCGCCCGCGAGCGATTGCTGGTAGGCGTGGCCGGTGACGCCGGTGATGAACGCCTGGTGCGAGAAGCCGCGCGCCTGGCGCAAAAGCTCGAGGCGGACTGGATCGTGGTGCACGTCACGGCAGCCCAGGGCCGCGGCGCCAAGCGTTATCTCACAGCAATGAAAACCCTGGCCCTGGCCAGCGAATTCGGCGCCGACACCGCGACATTGCCGGGCATGGACGTCGCCGAAGCACTGGCCGCCTGTGCCCGGGAACACAACGCCAATCGCCTGGTGCTCGGCCATCATCCGCGCCGGGCATGGCGGTTCTGGCATCAGTCGGTGAGCGACCGGATCAGCCGGCACCATCCGCAGATCGACCAGATCGTGATCGCCCATGGCGTACTGCCGGGCACTGTTCCTGCCATTGAAAAACCTACGCCAGCGCCCGGCAGAACCCTGGCCTACCTCTGGTCCACACTCGCCTGTTTCACCGCCAGCGCCATCGCCGCGCTGCTGCTGCAAGTGTTCGACCTGGCCAACGTGGTGATGCTGTTCCTGCTCACGGTGGTGCTGGTGGCCCTGCGGTTTGGACGCGGCCCCGGCGTGTGGGCAGCGATGCTCGCGGTGCTGTGTTTCGACTTCTTTTTCGTCCAGCCGCGCTACTCGTTTACCGTCAACGACACCCAGTATTTCTTCACCTTCGCGTTGATGCTCGGCATCGCGCTGATCACCGGGCAGCTCACCGCACGCCTGCGCCACGAAGCGCGCACCGCCGCCGCTCGAGAACGTCGCGCAACCTCACTGGCGCGCCTGGCCCGGGACCTGTCGGCCGCGTTGACCGTGGAGCAGATCAGCGAAGTGGCGCTGCGCACCTTCAGCGGCGTGTTCGAGGCGCGGGTCGGCCTGGCCTTGCCGGACGCCGCCGACGGCGTGCACAGCGTGGGCGCGGGCGGGCTGCCGATCGACGACAGCATCGCCCAATGGACCTACGACCACGGCCAGTCCGCCGGCCAGGGCACCGACACCTTGTCCGCCGCCAAGGGCTGCTACCTGCCGCTCAAGGCGCCGATGCGCGTGCGCGGTGTGCTGGTGCTGGAACTGGCGCAAAGCGAACGCCTCAACGAGCCCGAAGAGCGCCGCCTGCTGGAAGCCTGCATGAGTCAATTGGCGATTGCCCTGGAGCGTGTGCACTTCGTCGAAGTGGCGCAAAGCACGATGGTGCAGATGGAAGGCGAGAAAATGCGCAACACCTTGCTCGCGGCGATTTCCCACGACCTGCGCACCCCCTTGACCACCCTGATCGGCGCCGCCGACACCGCCCTGCCCCATGCGCCGCCGGGGCCGCTGACCGCGTTGCTGCACGGTATTCATGAGCAGGCGACTTCGATGCAACGCTTGATCGAAAACCTGCTGGACATGGCCCGCATGCAGGAGCGCGGTGTGCGACTCAACCGGCAATGGCATTTGCTGGAAGAAATTGTCGGCAGCGCCCTGCGCCAATTACGCGAACCACTGGCCCGGCATGTGCTGCACACCACCCTCGACCCGCAGTTGCCGCTGGTGGAAGTCGACGCGCTGCTGATCGAACGGGTGCTGGTCAACCTGCTGGACAACGCCGCCAAATACACCCCGCCTGGCACGGTCATCACCGTTACCGCCCGTTCCGTTTCCGACAGCATCCTGCTGGAAGTCAGCGACACCGGCCCGGGCAGCGCGCCGGCCAATCTGTTCGAACCGTTTGCCCGTGGCCAGCAGGAATCCTCGGTCGCCGGAATCGGCCTGGGCCTGGCCCTGGCCCAGCGCATCGTCGAAGCCCACGGCGGGCGCATCGAAGCCAGACCCGGCAGCGAGCGCGGCATGCATTTCGTCATCACTTTACCGGCGGGTACTCCGCCCCCAATGGACGCCCTATGAGCACTGCACGCATTCTGATTGTTGAAGACGAGGCCAACATCCGCCGTTTTGTCGGCATCGCCCTGCAGGATGAGGGCTTCCAGGTGTTCGAGGCCGACAGCGTCAAACGCGCGTTGATCCACGCTTCCAGCCGTCAGCCGGACCTGGTGATCGTCGACCTGGGCCTGCCGGACGGCGACGGCAAACAGCTGATCAGCGAGCTGCGGGGATGGCTGGCGGTGCCGATCCTGGTGTTGTCGGCGCGGGATCGCGAAGAGGAAAAAGTCGCCGCCCTGGACGCCGGCGCCGATGACTACCTGACCAAACCCTTCGGCGTACCCGAGTTGCTCGCGCGCATCCGTGCGCAACTGCGCCGTCATGGGCAGACCGGCACCGTGGCGGCCACCAGCAAGGTGGCGTTTGGTGATATCGAGGTGGACCTGGCGACCCATGAAGTGTGGCGCCAAGGCCTGCCGGTGCACCTGACGCCCATCGAATACCGCCTGCTGTGCGCGATGATTCGCGGGCAGAGCCGGGTGCTGACCCACCGGCAATTATTGCTCGAGGTGTGGGGCCTGGACTACGTGGACCGCGCCCACTACCTGCGGGTGCACATGGCGCACCTGCGGCAGAAGCTGGAGGCGGACCCGGCCCAGCCGCAGTACTTCATCACCGAGTTGCAGGTGGGCTACCGACTGGTGGGTTTGTGAACAGGTGCGCGGCGGCGAAATCGACAAACACGCGGATCTTCGGCGAGAGATGCCGGCTGGATGGCCACAGCGCCCAGAACTGGCCCTGGTCATCGGAATGGCCGTCGAGCACGGTTTCCAGCTGGCCCTGGGCGAGGGCTTCGCGGGCCAGGAAGTCTGGCACGTAGGCAATCCCATGGCCGTCCATCGCGGCCCGGAGCATGGCCTCCATGTTGTTCAGGGTCAGCGCGGTGGGCAGGCGCAATTGGGTGATGGCCGGGTTGGCGGACAAGGTCCAGTCCATGATTTTGCCGGTGGTGGCGAAGCGGTAACGCAAGCACGGGTGATGCTCCAGTTCGCTCAGGGATTCTGGCCGGCCGTTGGCTCGTAGGTATTGGGGCGATGCACACAGCACAAACCTGAACGGCCCCAGCTTGCGGGCCATCAGGGTCGAATCCGCCAGGCCACCGCTGCGGATGACCACGTCGAAGCCCTCCTCGATCACGTCCACCAGATGGTCGTTGAAATCCAGCTCCAGCTCGATCTCGGGGTAGGCTTTGCGGAACGCCCTCATGTGCGGAAAGAGAAAGCGATAACCGATGGTGGGCAGGCTGACCCGCAGTTTGCCCCGGGGTGCCTGCATCGCATGGGAAAGCATGGCGCGGGCGTCTTGCAGGTCGTCGAGAATTTTCCGACTGCGCTCGTAGAACAATTGGCCTTCGGCGGTGAGGCTGACCTTGCGCGTACTGCGGTGCAACAGCCGCACATTCAGTGACGCCTCAAGCTTGGCGACATTCTTGCCCACCGCCGAAGCGGAAATCCCCATCGCCCGGGCCGCGCCGGTGAAGCTCAGGGCTTCCGCGGTTTTCACGAAGGCGATCACGCCGCTCAGGTTATCGGTCACGTCATTGCATCCATCAAGTCCGTTATGAAAGGAATGTAAGCCCGTTTATCCATGATTGCATCCTGATTAGAGTCTTTTAATCTTCTGACTCACGGGAATGCCCCTATGACCACTACAACCGAATCTGCGCCCGCCCATGGCCGATATTCCATCCTGGCGGCCATTTGCCTGGCCGCCCTGGTATTGCCCATGAGCTTTACCGGCGGCGCCGTCGCCACGCCCTTTATCGGCCAGGCATTTGCCGCCCAGCCCAGCCAGCTGGCGTGGATCACCAACGCATTCATGCTGAGTTTCGGCAGCCTGTTGATGGCCGCCGGCACCCTCGCCGACCTCTATGGGAGAAAGCGTCTTTTCTTGTGGGGCATGGCGCTGTTTACCGTGGTCTCCTTGCTGCTGGCAGTGGCACCGGGGATTTTCTGGCTGGATGTGTTGCGTGGTGTGCAGGGCGTCGCGGCGGCTACGGCATTGGCCAGTGGCTGTGCGGCGCTGGCCCAGGAGTTCGACGGGCACGCCCGTACCCGCGCCTTCAGCTTGCTGGGCACCACATTCGGTGCAGGTCTGGCGTTTGGGCCATTGCTGTCGGGGTTGCTGATCGAGCACTGGGGCTGGCGCTCGATTTTTCTCGGCACTGCATTATTGGCCGGTATTTCGCTGCTGTTTGCCGCGCCCAAAATGCGTGAAAGCCGCGACCCGCAAGCGCTGCGGCTGGACACCGCTGGTGTACTGACGTTTTCCGCGATGCTGGTGGCCCTGACCACGGCGGTGATCCTCGCGCCGGAGCACGGCTGGACGTCGCCGCTGGTTGATGCCCTGCTGATCGCGGCGGCGGTGTTTTTGCTGGTGTTTGTCCTCGTCGAAAACCGCTCCAGCCAACCGATGCTGGAGCTGCGGCTGTTTCGCTTCCCGCGTTTTATTGGCGTGCAGCTCCTGCCGATCGGTACCTGCTACTGCTACATCGTGCTGATCGTGTTGCTGCCCCTGCGGTTTATCGGTGTGGAAGGCGCCAGCGCGCTGGACGCGGGTTTGATGATGCTCGCGTTATCGGCACCGATGCTGGTGGTGCCGATGATCGCCGCATCGCTGACCCGCTGGCTCTCAGCAGGACTGTTGTGTGCCATTGGCTTGCTGATCGCGGCGGTGGGCCTGTGGGGATTAAGCCTGGCCAACCAGCCTGCGCAGACCATAGCCGCAATGCTGGTCATCGGGATCGGCACCGGGCTGCCGTGGGGTTTGATGGATGGTTTGGCGATCAGCGTGGTGCCCAAGGAGCGCGCGGGAATGGCGGCGGGGATTTTCAACACCACCCGCGTGGCCAGTGAAGGCGTGGCGCTGGCGATCACGATGGCAGTATTGGGCGCATTGGTGGCACATCACCTGAAGGGTCTCGCAGGGGCCGACGTGTCAGTGATTGCCCAAGGCCTGGTCATGGGCAACGTGCAACTGGCCTCGGCCGCCCTTCCGCCGGAAGCACTGCGCAGCGCCTACATCGCGGGGTTCAACACGTTGCTGCAACTGCTCGCGGGATTCACCGTGCTGACGGCGTTGGTGGTCCTGGCCTTCATGGGGCGAAACAGCATTGCACCCGTGCAAACCGAACCGGGCATTCAGTCGTTGAGCTGAATCCCAGGCACAAAAAAGCCCGCTCAATGAGCGGGCTTCCTGTGGTACCTGGCGTTCAGCATTCCAGGTGACCTGAATATGGCGCAGC
>NZ_AKVH01000032.1:0-10771 GCF_000278565.1 Pseudomonas sp. Ag1 | reverse complement strand
TARGCGAGGTGCCGAGTGGTGGGGCAAGAGCGTTTTGCTTACTTTTGCGCTKTTCAAAAGTGAGCCGCTGTAAGAGCGGAACCAATATCAGCCATAACCGAAGAAACGGATATGTACTCAATCAACCCCGACCCACCTCAACATCCCTCCCCGAAGCCCCAATCCTGCGCAACAAAGGCAACACCTCCGCCCCCACATGAATCGACTCTTCCAGATGCGGAAACCCCGAGAGAATAAAGCTGTCCACCCCAAGCTGGTGATACTCCTCGATCCGCTCCGCCACCCGCTCATAACTCCCCACCAGCGCGGTCCCGGCCCCGCCCCGTACCAGGCCCACACCGGCCCAGAGGTTGGCCGAAACCTCCAGCTCCCGCGCCCCACGCCCACGGCCTTTCATCAACTCGGTCTGGCGACTCTGCCCCACCGATTCATACTTGGCCATCTGCCGCTGCGCCTGGTCAATGGCGTCCTTGGGTATCTCCTCCAACAGCCGCTCCACATGCGCCCAGGCCGCCTCGTCAGTGCGATCGGCAAAGATGTGCAAGCGCAACCCAAAGCGCAACGTCCGCCCCTGCATCGCGGCCAACTCACGCATCCGCAGCACCCGCTCGGCAATCATCGCCGGCGGCTCACACCACATCAGGTACGTCTGCCCATGGGCAGCCCCCACCTGCTCGGCAGCCTCGGAGGCGCCCCCAAAATAGATCGCCGGCACCTCGGCCCCAGGCGCCACCGGCGTGTTGATCCCACTGCGGTAGTAGCGCCCCGGATGCGCCGGCTGCTTGCCAGCCCACACCGCCTGGAACACCTGCAAAAACTCCGCAGTACGCGCATAACGCTCATCGTGTTCGAGAAAGTCCCCCAACGAACGCTGCTCAAAACGGCTGGACCCCGTCACCACATGCAACGCCAGGCGATTCTCGCTGAGCAATTGCAAGGTCGCCGCACGGTGGGCGGTATAGGCCGGCAGCTCCATGCCTGGTCGCAACGTCAGGAGGAATTTAAGCCGCCGAACCTCCTGGGCCAGCACCGCGGTAATCAGCCACGGATCCTCGAAACCGCTGGCGGTGGGCACCATGATTCCGTCGAACCCGGCCTGTTCGGTAGCCCGCACGATCTGGCGCAGGTAATCGAGGGTGGGGGCACGTTCGCCTTGCTGGAACAGCCCGACCTTGGGCAGGCCGCTGCTGGTGAGGTGGCGACCGTCGCCATTGGTGGGCAGGAACCAGTCGAGCTGGATCGGGGGGCGAACCTCAGTGTTCATGGTGCAGGCGCTCCTTGCGCAGGCCGTGTTGAAAAAGCAGCGGCAGGATCTGTTCACCAAAGCGCAGCACTTCGCCGACCGCCGGGCCGCCTTGCAGGATGATGTGGCCAAGGCCCAGGCCGTGCAGTTCCTGCAGGCGCGTGGCGATTTGGCGGGGCGTGCCCACCAGGATCAACGGTTGGCCAGGGTGCAGTTGCAGCAGGTTCGGGTGGATCTCCCACTGGCGCAACGGGTGACGGTCGCGGGGCACGGTGGCGATGCGGTGGTTGGGCAGGTCCTGGGTCGGCAGCAGGGCGGCGGCGGTTTCCCAGGCCAGGTCCTCGCTGTCGCCGATGACCAGGCCGAAGGTACAGGCAAAGGCCAGGCCCGGCTGAAGCTGGCGCCAGCGTTGTATTTCCTGGTCCAGCCACTGCGGATGCCCAGGCCGCAACAGGCAGACCTGGGCGTGGCCAGCCACCAGCGCGTGGCTTTGGCTGTCGTCCAGCACCAGTGGCGGCGCGGGCAGTTCGCGGCGGGCGACGCCGGCGTTTTCCAGTTGGAAATAGCGGCCTTGATAATCCAGGCCGCCGTCATTCGGTGCCAGCAGTTGTTGGAGAATCTCCAGGTATTCGCCGATGCGTTCGCTGCGCTGGTCGCGGTTCAGCCATTCGCCAAACGCACTGCGCAGGCTGCCTTGTTCGCCGTCGGGCAAGTGCAGGCGCACCCGGTGGCTGCTGATCGATTGCAGGCTTTGCAGGGTGGTGGCCAGGGCCGCCGGCAGCATGACTTCCGGCGGTACGCTCACCGACAATTGCACCCGGCGGGTGTGGGCGCACAACGCCGCCGCCACCCCGAGGCTGTCGGCACACAGCGCGCCGCCGGGGATCCACAGGCCGTCGATGCCGGCGTATTCCACCGCCTGGGCCAGCTGGATCCACTGCCCCGGCCGCGCCGCCCAGTCGGGGGTACAGAGGGGCATCAACCAACTGAATTCAAGGGGCATACACGGGCTCCATAGTTTGGCATCAGCATCACGCGTCGTCGTAGCAGCTGTCGAGCCCCGGCGAGGCTGCGTTCGCGGTGTATCTGGCACACCGCTACGCAGCCTCGTTTCACTCGACAGCTGCTACGGGAGCTGACGCTTTCAGGGCGTTTGATCATCCTACTCTCGTCCTCGCCATCCGAGGGCCGGGGCGATGTCCCGGGCGATGATTTCCAGGCGCTTGAGGATCTGCGCCTGGGTCGAGCTTTCGGCCTGGACCACGGCGATCACGTAGTCAGCATAGGGCAGCAGGGACGGGTCCTGTTGCAGGCTGGCGATCACTTCGTCGGGATGGCCGTGGTGCACGTTCATCAGGCGCAGGTGCTCCTGCAGGTCCACGGCTTGATCGATCAGGCCTTCGCGTTGCAGGCGCGGGATGTGGCGCTCGATATCCACCGCCAGTTCCGCTTGGGCACTGGCGCGATCCGCTGCCGGGAAAATTGCCCGCACCACGCCGATTCTCGGTGGGCGATCGGTGCGGGTCCAGGCATTCAAGTAGGCATCGGCCAGGGGTTTTTGCACCGTCAGCGGATCGTGGGTGGCGGTGCCCAGCAGCAAGCCGTTGCCCTGGCTGGCGGTGTATGCCGCGCCTTCGAGGCTGCCGTGGGAGTGCCACAAGCGGCTGCTCAAGCCGGTTGCTGGCGGTTGCAGGGTCAGCGCGCTGTGGGGCGTCAACGGCTCGCCGTCGAGTAACTGCTGGACCTGCTGCTGGTGGTCGCTGAAATCGACCTGGCGTTGCACGGCATCACGGCCAAACGCGCTGAAATTGTCGAGGTTGGCGCCGCCGCTGCCCAGGCCCAATTGCACCCGGCCGCCGCTGAGGGCATCGAGCACACTGGCGTCTTCCGCCAGGCGGATCGGGTCTTCGAAAGGCAGCACGATCACCCCGGTGCCCAGTTCGATATGCCGGGTTCGCTCGGCCACCGCCGCCAGCAATACCAGCGGCGACGGCAGCCGGCCGAAGCCGTTGCTCAGGTGGTGCTGGGCAATCCAGCCACCGTCGAAACCGAGGGCCTCGGCGACTTCGAATTGTTCGATCAGGTCGCGGTAGACCTGCTGTGGATCGTCGCCAAAGGCGTGGCTGAGAAAGCCCAGTTTGAAGCTCATGTCAGGGTTCCTTGGGGCAGTGTCGGTTGCCAGCCGAGGGCCGGGGCGATCTGTTCGCGGATGATTTCCAGGGCACGGATCGCCTCCCGCAGCGGGGTGCTGGCGGTCTGTACTTGCAGCACCAGGTGGTCGTTGGCCGTCAGTCTCGGCCCTTGCTGCAACTGCTCGATGATCTGCTCGACCGGGCCGTGCAGGATGCCGAGGCGCCTGAGGGTGGCGTCGAAATCATCATCCACCGGCGCCTTGTACACGCCGATGCTCTGTTGGCGTTGCACGTAGGCCTGGATATCGTTGCGCGTGGCGGCGTCCGGGTTCGGGATCAGCGCCTGTACCCGGGTGACACGGGGCGGGGTGCCCTTGTCACCGGTCCAGGCGTTGCGATAGCGCTTGACCAGTTCTACCCCGGCTTCGGGCGGCAGGTGCGGGTTGGGCGCCATGATCAGGCCGTGGCCGCGCTCGGCCACCCGTTCCACCCGTGAGGTGGCTTCCCAGATTCGCTGCCCAAGGCCGGCTGCCCGTGGCAACAGGCGCGAGCCGCTGTCGGTCAGGGGGGCGTTGCCCAGGGCATGGATCAACTGTTGCAGGTGCTGCTCATAATCGCGGTGGCGCGCCTCAGGTTCACGACCGAATGCGGTGAACGTGTCGGGATCAAAACCCGCACCCAGGCCCAGCTCCAGCCGGCCATTGCTCAACAGGTCCAGCACCGAGGCGTCTTCCGCCAGGCGCAGCGGCGCTTCCTGGGGCAACACGATAATCCCGGTGCCCAGGCTGATCCGCCGGGTGCGCTGGGCGATGGCGGCAAGCAATACCAGGGGCGAGGGCAGGCGGCCGTTTTCGCTGGCGAAGTGGTGCTGCGCCACCCAGCCACTGTCAAAGCCCAGCTCTTCGGCGACCTTGAACAACTCCACGGTGTCGCGGTAGACCTTGGGCTCGAAGCCGGGGCTGTAGACCCGGCTGAGAAACCCCAGGGAAAAACGCGAACTCATGGCTGCACCTCGCGGGCCAGTTGTTTTTGCAACGCGGGGCCGGCGTTGATCGACTCCGGCAGGCCGCTGAACGGGCTGATGGTCAGGTAACCCTTGTTGAGCCATACCGCCTCATCCTGCTTCTGCTGCTCGGCGGTGGCGGCGGGGCTGTACTGGAAGCCGATGCCGGGTTTGCCTGGCAGTTTGAATTGCTTGAGGTCGTCGGTGTACACCGCTTCAAAGCCCACGTAGCTGCCGATGCGGGTGAGTTTCACGCCCTTGATCTGTGGGTCTTTTGGCAGGTTGATATTCAGGCCCAGGCCCTTGGGCAAGAGCGCGCCGTCGGGCTGGCGATGCTGGTCCAGGGCATTGACCAGCTTCGCCACCAGTTGCGCCGCGCGTTGTGGGTCTGCCTCCTTCAAATCGGTGCTGACTGCCAGCGCCGGAATGCCCGCCTGCACCGCGACACTGGCGACGTTGAACGTGCCGGAAGCGCTGTTGATCGCCCCCAGGTTATTACCGGGGTTGGGGCCGACGATCACCAGGTCGGGGTGGGGCATGACTTTTTTCAGGCCCATCAGCAGGGCCATTACCGGCGTACCGCTGATTTCGATCTGCACGTCTTTGCCGGCGCATTCGGGGCTCTGGCACACGCCGTTTTCAGTGGTGCTGATGTAGTAACTGTCGGGGTAGGCCGGGTCGTCGTCATGGCCAACGGTGACTTCGCGACCAAAGAAAAACGCACCGCCCCGTGCGCTCTGGTCGGCCTGCGGTGCGGCAATCCGCACCGTATGCCCCTGGGCCTTGAGCTCGGTGTACAGGGCGCGAATATTGGGGTGCTGATAACCGTCGTCGTTGCTCAGCAAAATGTTCAGGGCAAAGGCCTTCGAGACGAACAGGCTGCCGACTGCCAGCATCCATGCGCTGCGCTTCATGGTGTGACTCCCTGGGTAAAGCGATTGGCCGGGCGCGGCAGGCCGAGGTTTTCCCGCAGGGTGGTGCCTTCGTATTCGGTGCGGAACAGCCCGCGTTGCTGCAGCAGTGGAATCACCTGCTCGACGAACAGGTCGATGCCGCCCGGGAAGTACGGGAAGAACACGTTAAACCCGTCACAGGCACGGGCTTCGAACCACTGCTCGAAGAAGTCGGCAATGTCTTCGGCGGTGCCGATTACCGGGTTGCCGGCGGTCAGGTGCAGGTACAGCTGGCGGATGCTCAGGTTCTGGCTGCGGGCCAGTTCCAGCAGTTTGTCGCGACGGCTGCCGCGCTGGCCTACCGGGGTTTCCGGCAGCGGGCCGTCGAGGTCGTAGCCCGACAGGTCGATGTCATCGCCCAGGGTGTCGGCCAGGAAGCGCAGGCCCAGCACCGGGTCCACCAGGGCCTGGAACTCTTCGAACAGCGCCTGGGCCTGTTCGCGGGTTTCGCCGATAAACGGTGTGACACCGGGCAGGATCTTGATGTGGTCGGGGTCACGGCCAAAGGCGGCGGCGCGTTGCTTGATGTCTTGATAGAAAGCCTGGGCGCCGGCCAGGTCATGGTTGACCGCAAAAATCAGCTCGGCAACGCGGGCGGCGAGGGCCTTGCCGGGTTCCGACGCACCGGCCTGCACCAGAACCGGATGGCCCTGTGGAGGGCGGGCGACGTTGAGTGGGCCACGTACGGAAAAATGTTCGCCGCGATGATTCAGGGTGTGCAGTTTGGCCGGGTCGAAATACTCCCCGCTGGCCTTGTCGCGGGTGAAGGCGTCGTCGTCCCAGCTGTCCCACAGGCCCTTGACCACATCGTGGAATTCTTCGGCGCGCTGGTAGCGGTCGCCATGGTCGATATGGGTTTCGCGGCCGAAGTTCCAGGCCTCATCCGAGACCACCGAGGTCACCAGGTTCCAGGCGGCGCGCCCCTTGGACAGATGATCGAGGGAGGCGAACTTGCGGGCGATATGGTACGGCTCGTTGTAGCTGGTGGTGGCGGTGGCGATCAGGCCGATGTTGCTGGTGACGGCTGCCAAAGCGGCCATCAGGGTCAAGGGTTCGAAGTGTTCGGCGCGGGCAGTGCGGCTGAGGGCGTCATGATGATGGCCCCACAGGGCGACCACGTCGGCGACGAACAAGGCGTCGAATTTGCCGCGCTCGGCGGTTTGCGCGATGTGTTTGAAGTGCTCGAAATCCAGGCTGGCATCCGCCTGGGCCAGGGGATGGCGCCAGGCCGATACATGGTGGCCGCTGTTGGCCAGGAAGGCCCCCAGCTTGAGTTGATCGGTACGTCGGGTCATGGGCAGGCTCCCGCAAAAGGTCAGGCGCAGGGCCGGCGAACCGGCCCCGCGGGCTGGGTCAGAAGGCGTACGTCACGCCGGTGTACCAATAGCCACCGGTGGTGCCGTAAGGCGAAAAGGTACCGTACGGGAAGCCGCCGGAACTGCTTACCAGGTCGGTGCGTTTCGGGTACTTGTTGAACAGGTTGTTGGCCCCCGCATTCAGGGTCACGGCCTTGGTCAGGTGGTAGTCGATGTTCAGGTCAGTGATCCAGGTCGGCGCGAAGTTGCGGTCGTAGATCTCGGCGGTGCCGTACTCGGTGTAGGAGCCGTAGCGGGTCAGGTTGAGGCTGGTTTCAACCTTGTCGTAGGTCCAGGTGGTGCCCAGCAGCAGCTTGGATTGCGGCAAGCCGTACTTGAGGTTGCCCTGGCGCTGGCGGTCATAGCCACCGTCCGGGCCGAGGGCCTGGGCGGCCACGGTCGAGGCGTGGATCGAGTCGATCTGGGTGGTGTTCCAGTTGAAGCCGGCGCTGTATTTCAGGCTGCCATAGGCACCGATGTCCTGGCGGTAGTCGCCCACCAGGTCAACGCCGCGGGTGGTGGTGTCGAGGGCGTTGGTGAAGTAGGTCACCGCCTGGTTCGGGTTGAGCCCGGCGGCGGCGAGGATCGCGCTGATTTGCGGCGTGCCGCCCAGGTAACCGGTCTGGGCGATGCGGTCCTTGATCACGATCTGGTAGGCATCCAGGGTGATGTTGGTGTTGTCAGTGGGTTGCAGGGTCAGCCCGACGCTGTAGTTGGTCGACTTTTCAGGCTTGAGGGTGGTCGCGCCCAGGGCCTTGGCCACATCGGAGTTCACCGCCACGTTGCGGTAGTCGAACAGTTGCCCGTTGACGCTGGTTTGCGAGGTGGAGCTGTAGATCTGCTGGGCCAGGGACGGTGCGCGGAACCCGGTGCTGACGGTGCCGCGCAAGGCCAGGATCGGGGTCAGCTGGTAGCGGGTGGAGAACTTGCCGTTGGTGGTGGTGCCCGAGCCGTCGTTGTAGTGCTCGTAGCGCCCGGCCAGGTCCACGTGCCATTTGTCGGTGAGGTCCTGGCCGATCTCGCCGTAGCCCGCGAGGCTGATGCGGCTTTTTTCGGCGGCGTCGGCCGGGGTGGTACCGGCACCGGAAATGGTCCCGGGTGGAATGATCGCGCCGTTGGCACCGGTGTCGAACGGCCCGCTGGCGTAGGAGGCGAGGTCACCCTTGCCGATCTTGTAGTCTTCGTAGCGCTGTTCCAGGCCCCAGGAAATCTGCGTCGGCTTGTACAGGCCGAGGTCGAAGGCGCGGGTCAGGTCGAGGTTGTTGGTCCATTGGCTGAAGGTTTTTACGCCGGTGTCGACCGAGGTCGGTGAGTTCGGGCCGTAGCTCAGGTTGTAGGTGTCGGTGAGGGTGGCCCGGGCATGGTCCTGGCCGTAGGTGCTCGACAGGTCATAGTCCCAGCCGGCGGCCTGGCCCTTGCCGCCAAACGCCACCTGGAAGTCGTCTTCGATGAAGCGCAGGTTGTCTTCGATACCTTCCGGGTACGGGGTCTGGATGCCGTTGAACGACGGCGGCTGGTGGAATGCCAGGGGCTTTTCCGAGTTGCGGTGGGTGTAGGTTGAGAACGAGTACAGGGTCAGCGCGTCGGCGACCGGCAGCTCGGCGTTGTAGCCGAGGCTGAAGTTCTTCGCCTCGGGCAAGCCGGTGCCGTAGTAGGTGTGGCGTTGGCTGGTGTTGCCGGCACTGTCGGTGTACGGCGCCGCATCGGAACGGTCCGAGACGTCCTGTTTCTTCACGTCCAGGGCGAGGTTGATGAAACCGTCGTTGGGCAGGGCCAGGCCGACATTGCCGGTTTGACGCACGGTTTCGCCGTCGCCGTTTTCATAGTTCTGGCCGTAGGTGGTGGACAAGCTGCCGCCGTGGTCGGTTTGCTTGAGCACGATGTTGATCACGCCGCCGATGGCGTCCGACCCGTATTGCGCCGAGGCGCCGTCACGCAGGACTTCGATGTGATCCACCAGGGCGGTGGGGATCATGTCCAGGTCCACCGGTTGCGAGCCGGAGTTGAGGGAGGTGGCGTTGTTCAGCAGCGCGCTGTTGTGGCGGCGCTTGCCGTTGACCAGCACCAGCACCTGGTCGCCGTTCAAGCCGCGCAGGCTGATGGGGCGCACGATCGAGGTCGAACCGAAGCCCGACGAGGCCGGCTGGTTGAGGGACGGCAGCACCTTGCTCAAGGCACGGGTCAGGTCGCCCTGGCCGGTGGCGAGCAACTGCTTGGAAGAAATCACGTCCACCGGCGCCGGGCTGTCGGCCAGGGTGCGGGCCTGGCCACGGTTGCCGATGACCACGACGGTGTCCAGGGGGTTATCGCTGGCCGGGGCGTCGGCGGCGAGGGTCAGGCTGCTGTAGCTGACGGCCTCGCACACGGCGAGGAACAACAGGGTATGGGCGAAAGCCTTGCCGGGTTGGCGGCGGCCTGCGGCGCGTGATGGATTCATGATGTGCAACACTCCAGTGTGGTTAGGCAACGGGCCTTGTTCGAGGACGGCTTGTTAAGTTCAAGCTCTGGTGGAGGCAGGAGAGCAAAGGCTGTGCCATCGCTGAAAAGTCTTGGATAACAAGGAGTTGTTGGAGGGTTTGCGGGGCGGGTGGTGTTTTTCTAACAGGCGGGAGGGCAGGGTGTTGGTTTTTGTGCAGGGGATTTTTTCGCGAAGCTGCTTGCGTACGCTGGGCCGGGGGAGCGCCTCCTTGGCACACCCCTTGCTCTCCCCACGCCATACCTAAACCCAAGGAAGCTTTTCTGTATGCCTAGACCTGGCCCGCGCAACGCCCTCACTGATATTCCCGGCCTGGAGGTTGGCCACGCCACAGACCTGTACGCCGACACCGGCGTCACGGTGATCCGCCCGGATGGTTTCTGGACTGCCAGTATCGACATTCGCGGTGGAGGCCCAGGTGGTCGCGAAACCGCGGCGCTGGAGCCGGAGAACATGGTGGGCCAGCTGCACGCGCTGGTGTTTGCCGGTGGCTCGGTGTTTGGCCTGGCGGCGGCGGATGCGGTGGCGGCGAAGTTGTCCCAGGACCAGGTGGGGTTGCATTTGAAGCCGGGTGCGCCGGCGATTCCTATCGTGCCGGCGGCGGTGTTGCATGATTTGGCGAATGGCGGGGACAAGGATTGGGGCCTGGAGCCACCTTACCGGCGGCTGGGGTTTGAGGCGCTGGCCAATGCCGGTCCGGAGTTTGAGCTGGGCTCTGTCGGGGCCGGGCGTGGGGCCATGGCCGGGGTGCTGAAAGGCGGGCTGGGGACGGCGTCCCTGGATTTGGGCGATGGGTTGGTGGTTGCCGCGTTGGTGGTGGCTAACCCGATTGGTTCGGTCTACATGCCGGATGGCGAGACGTTCTGGGCGTGGCCCTGGGAGGTGGCGGGGGAGTTTGGTGGGGCGCGGCCGGTGACGGAGATGGATTGC
Organism: Pseudomonas sp. Ag1; assembly: GCF_000278565.1. NCBI lineage: Bacteria > Pseudomonadati > Pseudomonadota > Gammaproteobacteria > Pseudomonadales > Pseudomonadaceae > Pseudomonas > Pseudomonas sp. Ag1. The sequence continues at coordinate 679 of NZ_AKVH01000032.1, read as the reverse complement.
AGTGATCCGATGCCGGAGTTGTCGCGGCTGGATTCCATGGGGCGTCTGCAAGCGGGGGCCAATACCACGCTGGTGGTGGTGGCGAGTACGGCGCGGTTGACGGTGGCGGAGTGCAAGCGGGTGGCGATCATGGCGCAGGACGGGATTGCCCGGGCGGTGCGGCCGGCGCATTTGCCGTTTGATGGGGATACGGTTTTTGCGTTGGCTTCGGGGGCAGTGGAGGTGGCGGATGGGCCTCGGCGGCAGGTGGAGATTGGGCGGATTGGGTCGGCGGCGGCTGATTGTGTGGCTCGGTCGATTGCTCGGGGGGTGTTTGCTGCGCGGGGTTAGGGGTGGGTGTATATCCGTTATTTGGGTAACGGCGGCTTATGGTTTCGCTCTTACAGCGAGTCACTTTGCAAAAGCGGCAAAGTAACCAAAGCGCTCTGCCCCGCCTGTCGGCGCCTCGCTRKGGCTCGGCGTTCCCTCACTCCGGCACCGCGAAGCGGGCCGCCGCGACGGGCCATCCATGGCCCGGYGCGGCTAAACCGGCGTCCTGCCGGTTTACCCGCTGCGCAATACCTGCGCTCGGCCTCGGGCTTATTGGGGCAGTCAGATCAAAATCAAAAGCACAGCGGCCTCCCGGCCGGCTTGAGTGTTAAAAGCATAAGCAAAGACCAGAGCGAAAACAGATCTGCTT
>NZ_AKVH01000031.1:0-10700 GCF_000278565.1 Pseudomonas sp. Ag1 | reverse complement strand
AATGCCGGCCCAGCCAAAAGTAACCAAAAGGTCTCTGCTCCACCACTCGGTGCCTCGCCTAGGCTCGGCATGCCCGCACTCCGTGGTTCTGCTTTTCTGTGGGAGCTGGCTTGCCTGCGATGCAGAAACCTCGGTTTTTCAGATACACCGAGGCGATGCCATCGCAGGCAAGCCAGCTCCCACATTTGAACCGTGCCCGCTTTAACTTTTGATTTTGCTTCACAACACTCCAAAAGTGAGCCGCTGTAAGAGCGGAACCAATACCAGCCCTGACCGCAGCAACGGATATGCCCACCTCACCCCGCCCCAAAAAAGAAGCTTTTATGACAAAAGTTCGGTAGTCCCCAGCGACCCCCGTCTTGGCTATGTAACGCGCTCAACACCGCCAAAAAAGGCGACGTCAGAGCCGCAAGCAGGATGCCAGGAGTGGGGCGAATGGGAACTATGGAACGTTACTCGAAAGTCGGCATGCAGGAGCTCGACCAGCGCCTGTCAAAGATCGTCGAAGCCGCACGCAAAAAACCGGTCTCGGTCTACCGCTATGGCGCACCGTGGGTATGGATCGTCTCCCAGGACGACTGGCAAGGCGCGCTCAAGGAAGTCTCCAGCTACATCCCCGCAGGCCATTCACTGGTCTTGCTGCGCCCGCAGATCGACGACATCCTCGACCTCCACCGCGACCTGCTCCAGGCCCAACCCGGCACCCAGATCGCCCCCCAGACCGTCTTGCAGATCCTGCTGCTGCAACTCCTGTACTCAGTCCCCAACGAACAGCAACTGCACGAACAACTCAACTACAACCTGCTGTTCCGCTGGTTCGTCGGCCTCGACCTGAACCAGAAAGTCTGGGGCATCAACCTCCTGCAACGCGACATCGCCACGTTCCTGAACAACCCGCAGGCGGTGCAGTTGATCCAGAAAATCATCGGTGAAGTGTTCTGTGGCGCCTTGCTGCACATGCCGGAGTTCTCCCTGAACTTCGCCCTGCTGCACACCTGGCTCGCCCGGCACGGCAGCACCTCGATATCCAGCAATTGAACAGGCCAAACGCCGGGCAAACGGCGACGGCAATCATCTTGAGTAAACCAGGGGGCGGTGTGGAGCATCTGTTCAAATCAACGCTGGCGCTGTGCTGGCTGACGCTGGGTGCACTGGCGCAACCGCTACAGGCCGAAGAGCAGGGCACCCAGCCCGAGCCTCCGGCACGGCTGGTGGACGTCAACGAGTACTTCGTGCGCGGCAACACCGTGCTCGACGCTCGTGCGATCGAAGAGGCGGTGTACCCGTTTCTCGGCCCGCAAAAGACCCTCGCCGACATCGAAGGCGCCCGGGATGCCTTGCAGAAGATCTATCAGGCACGCGGCTATCAGTCGGTGTTCGTCGAACTGCCGGAGCAGAAGGTCGATGACGGAATCGTCTACCTGCAGGTCAGCGAAACCAAGGTCGGGCGCGTCCGCGTAGTCGGCGCCAAGCACTATTCGCCGGTGGAAATCCGCGACGAAGTACCCGGCTTGAAGGAGGGCGCGGTTCCGGATTTCACCAGCGTGCAAACCCAACTCGCCGGCCTCAATCGCAGCGCCGGGCGGCAGGTCACGCCGCTGGTCCGCGAAGGCCAGCGCCCCGGCACCATGGACGTCGACCTGCAGGTGGAAGACCAGAACCCCTGGCACGCCAGCCTCGGCCTGAACAATGACTACAGCGCCGACACCAAGGAGCTGCGCAGCGTCGCGACCCTGGGTTACGACAACCTCTGGCAACTGGGCCACAGCATTTCCCTGACGTACTTCACCGCACCCCAGGACAGCGACAACGCCAAGGTCTGGTCGGGCTCCTACACCGCGCCGCTGACTGATCGCTGGAGCCTGCAGTTCTCCGGTTATCAGTCCGACAGCAACATCGCCACCATCGGCGGCAGCAACGTGTTGGGCAAGGGCCATTCCTACGGCGTGTCGGCGATCTACAGCCTGCCGGCCAGTGGCAATTGGGCCAATTCGTTCTCTGCCGGGGTCGACTTCAAGGACTTCAAGGAGCAGATGAAGTTTGGCGGCAGCACGGACGATATCCCGCTGAAGTACGCACCGCTGACCTTCGGCTACAACGGCTACCGCTACACCGAGCAGTCGCAATTGGGGCTGGGCTTGAGCCTGGTGGTGGGTACCCGCGCGTTCTTCGGCTACGGCAGCGACGCCGAGGAGTTCCAGTACAAGCGTGACAAGGCCAGCCCGAGTTTTGCGGTGCTCAAGGGTGACCTGAATTACACCTACACCTTCGGCAACGACTGGCAGTCGGCGTCCAAGGCCGGCTTCCAGCTGGCCTCGGGGCCGCTGGTGTCCAACGAGCAATATTCCGCTGGCGGCGCTACGTCGGTACGCGGGTATCTCGCCGCCGAACGCACCGGTGACGAAGGCTACCTGTTGTCCCAGGAGCTGCGCACGCCGTCCCTGGCCAAGTTTCTCGGCAGCTACGTGCAGGAGTGGCGCTTCTACGCGTTTGCCGAAGGCGCACGCCTGCGCCTGCATGACCCGCTGCCCGAGCAGGAAGACGAATACAGCCTGGCCAGTGTCGGCCTCGGCACCCGCGCCAGTTTGAGCAAGTGGTTGTCCGGCAGCCTGGATTGGGGCTACCCGCTGCTTGAAGGCCCAAATACCCAGAAACAGGACTCGCGACTGCACTTCAGTGTGCAGGCGACTTTCTGACCCCTTTTTTCGGAGACTCCTGACATGCAACGCCTATTTCTGAGCCTGTTGATCTGCCTGGGCTTCGCGCTCCCGGCCACCGCCCATGCCTGGTGGCAGGACGATTGGCACTACCGTAAACAGATCACGGTGGACACCACCTCCCAGGGCGCAGCCATCAGCCAGGCCCTGGGCCGCACCGCGCTGCTGGTGCGCCTGCACACCGGCAACTTCAGCTTTGACGGGGTCAAGGACGACGGCGCCGACCTGCGCTTTGTCAGCGCCGATGACAAGACCGTGTTCAACCACCAGATCGAAAGCTTCGACCCGCTGATGGGCATGGCGCTGATCTGGGTCGATGTGCCCAAGGTCGAAGGCGGCCAGCGCCAGGACCTGTGGATGTACTACGGCAACCAGAAGGCGCCGGCCACCGCCAACGGCCAGTTGACCTTCGACCCGAACTACACCGCGCTCTACCACTTCGACGGCGCCAACGGCACGCCGCCCCGGGACACCACGGCCTACGGCAACACTGCCGTAAACGCTACCGGTGCGAGCATCGACGGCGTGATCGGCCGGGCCTTGCAGTTCAGTGGCCAGCCGTTGCTGCTGCCAGCCAGCCCGTCGCTGCAACACGCAGCGGGCGGCGCCTTCACTTTCAGCGCCTGGTTGCGGGTCGACCAGGCCAGCGGCGAGCAAGTGGTGGTGGCCCGTCGCGAGGGCGCCCACAGCCTGTTGCTGGGCTTGAACCAGGGGATGCCGTTTATTGAAATCGACGGCCAGCGCGCTGTCTCGACCCAGCCGCTGAACCCCGGCCAATGGCAGCACCTGGCGTTCACCGCCGAGGGCGACAAGGTCTCGCTGTACGTCAACGGCCGTGAGACCGCGACCCTTGCAGTGGCGATGCCGGCGTTCAATTCGCCACTGGCCATCGGTGCCGATTTGCCGGAAGCCGCCGGCGGGCACCTGCCGTTTACCGGGGCCATGGACGAACTGCGCTTGTCCAAGGTCGCGCGCCCGGCAGCCCTGTTGCTGGCCGATGCCACGGCCCAGGGCGCCGAGTCGAAACTAGTGGCCTATGGCGTGGATGAAGAACAGTCGGGCTTCGGCTTCGGCAGCCTGGGGTTCCTGCTCAAGGCGGTGCCGGTGGATGCCTGGGTGATCATCCTGGTGCTGGTGGGGATGATGTTCCAGTCGTGGTTCATCATGCTCCGCAAGAACCGCCAGGTCAGTCGCGTGAGTGCTGCCAACGATATCTTCCGCGAGCAATTCGCACAGATCGGTACGCGCCTGGAGATGTACTACGACGACGCGTTGCTGGCCGAGCGCCTGACCCATTCCTCGCTGTGGCGACTGTACCGGGTCGCGGTCAAGGAAATCCGCACTCGCCGCGCCCAGGGCGCCGACACCTCGTCGGTCTCGGCAGCCACCATCGAAGCCATCCGCTGCTCCATGGACGGCGTGCGTACCCGGGAAAACCAGCAGCTCGGCGCCAAGCTGTCGACCCTCTCCAACGCGATTGCCGGGGGCCCGTATATCGGCCTGCTCGGCACCGTGCTGGGGATCATGGTGGTGTTCCTCGGCACGGCGATGGCCGGCGACGTGAACATCAACGCCATCGCCCCGGGCATGGCGGCGGCCTTGCTGGCCACGGCCATGGGCCTGTTTGTCGCGATCCCCGCGCTGTTTGGCTACAACCGCCTGATTACCCGCAACAAGGAAGTCAGCGCCGACATGCGCGTGTTCGTCGACGAGTTCATCACCCGCCTGGCGGAGATGCACGGCGAGAGCCAGCACAGTGAAGCGGCGCACCGTCGCGACCACCACGCCCACGTCCCGGCCTGAGGAGAATCAGCATGGCTTCCGTGAATGCCTCCCACGACGATGACGATGACGCCCCCGTCGACAGCATCAACATCACGCCCCTGGTGGACGTGCTGATGGTGGTGTTGGTGATGTTTATCCTCACCGCCACCGCCCAGGTCTCGGGGATCCAGATCCACCTGCCCAAGGCCAGTGCTTCGGTATCGCTGTCCGAGGCCAAGACCAAGGCCATCTCGGTGAACGATGGCGGCCAGGTGTTTCTCGACGCTTACCCGGTGACCTTGCCTGAGCTGGAAGAGCGCCTGCGCATCGAGAAAGCGCTGAACCCGGACTTCCCGGTGATCGTGCGCGGCGACGCCATGGTGCAGTACCAGAAGGTCATCGAAGTGCTCGACCTGCTGCGTCGCCTGGAGCTGTCCCAGGTCGGGCTGGTCACCGGCAAACCGAGCCAGGGCTGAGTCATGACCGCACAGATGCCGATCACGCCGACGCCCCTCAAGAACAAGCCGCCATTGCGCCCGCTGAAGTGGGGCATTGGCCTGCTGCTGGGCGCCGTGGCTGCCTGGTTTCTCTGGCAGTGGGCCAATGACATGAGTGGCGTGCGCCGTGAAGCGCCCAAGGTGCCGACGATTATTCCGTTGCCGCCACCGCCACCACCGCCGCCGGAAAAACCCAAGGAACCGGAGCCCGAGGTGCAGGAAAAAATCCCCGAGCCGGAACCCACGCCGACCCCCGACGAGGTCAAGCCCGAGGAAGAGGCACCGCCTTCGCCAGCAGACGACCTGGCCAACCCGATGCAGATCGACGGCGACGCTCAGTCCGGTACCGACGGTTTCAACATCGGTGCCGGCAAGGGCGGCGGCATGGCCGGTTCCGGTGGTGGCGGGCTCGGTACCGGGACGTTCAAGCAGTACCTGGCCGGGGTGTTCCAGCGCCTGCTGCGGGAAGACCCGGAGCTGCGCAAGAAGGCCTACACGGTGCAGGCCGACCTGTGGCTGAGCGCAGACGGCGAGGTGACGCGCGTGGAGCTGGCCAAGTCCAGCGGCGACGCCGACACCGACGCCCAGGTGCTGGCCGCATTGCGTGCCACACCGCGGCTGAAGGAACGCACACCCACCTCAATGACCCTGCCGGTACGCCTGTCCCTCAAGGGCCGGCGCCCGGATTGATCGAACCCTTTTTTGCAGTTTTCTACAGGAGTTGTGTGCAGATGATTTCCCACGTGAATCGATTGACCCTGGCGGTCGGCATGGTCATCGCGACCCTGGTCGGCCAGGCGACGGCCGCCGCCGCGCCTTCGGAAAACGCCACGATCAACCTGATCCGCCTGCTGGTGCAGCAAGGTGTGCTCAAGCAGGAACAGGCCGACGGGCTGATCGCCCAGGCTGAAAAAGAGGCTCAGCAGGCACGTCAGGCCAGCACCGCCACGGCAGTAGCGGCAGGTCCAACTGCGGCCCCCGGCGATGTGCGGGTGCAGTACGTGCCGGCCGCGGTGCGCGACCAGATTCGCGACCAGGTCAAGGCCGAGGTCATGGCCACCGCCAAGCAGGAAAACTGGGCCCAGCCCAACACCTTCCCGGAGTGGGTCTCGCGCATCAGCTTCGACGGCGATATTCGCCTGCGGGATGAGTCGCGCTATTTCTCGGGCAACAACAGCAATGAAATCGTCGATTACGCCAAGCTCAACGACAGCGGCCCCTACGACGTGAACAAGAACACCAACACCAAATTGCCGCCGCTGCTCAACACCCGCGAAGACCGCGAGAACCTGTTCCGCCTGCGCGCCCGCCTGGGCATGAAAGCCGTTATCTCGCCGGAATGGACCGCCGGCATCCGCCTCGGCACCGGCAACGACAACAACCCGGTGTCCACCACCCAGACCCTGGGCGGCGGCTTCGGCAAGAAAGACATCTGGCTCGACCAGGGCTACCTCACCTGGAAGACCACCGACTACATGACCCTGACCGCCGGACGTTTTGCCAACCCGTTCTATTCCACCGACATGATGTATTCCGGGGACCTCAACTTCGACGGTGTGGCGGCGATCTTCAACCACAAGCTCAACAGCGACTGGGGCCTGTTCGGCACCCTCGGCGCGTTCCCGGTGGAATACAGCCCCGACACCGCCACCACCAACGGCTTCGACAAGGACGAGAGCGAAAACAAATGGCTGTTCGGCGGGCAGATCGGCGCCGACTGGAGGATCAACCGCAGCAACAGCCTGAAGGGCTCGATGGCCTACTACCACTTCGGCGATATCCAGGGCGAACGCTCCAGCCCTTGCTCGCCGTGGGCCGGCCAGCCGGCGTGCGATACCGATGGCACGCGCCTGGCCTTCATGCAGAAGGGCAACAGCGTGTTCCTGCTGCGAGACATCACCCCCAACCCGGCAACGCCTGGCCTGACCCCGCAACCGCAATTCGTCGGCCTGGCCTCCAAGTTCAATGTGCTGGACCTCAACCTGGCCTGGGACAGCGAGCTGCCGGAAGACCTCAAGCTGCGCAGCCAGACCAACTTCATCCACAACCTGGCCTACGACAAGGGCGAGATGCTCAAGCGCAGCGAAGGCCAGATCGTCAACAACCTCAACCGCGACGGCCAGTTTGAAAGTGGCGGCAATGCGCTGCTGGTGCAGTTCACCCTCGGCAGTGCGCTGGAGATGCGCAAGAAGGGCGATTGGAACGTGCTGGCCGGCTACAAATACATCCAGCCGGATGCCTTGCCGGACGGCTTCAACGACTCCTCGTTCCACCTCGGCGGCACCAACGCCAAGGGCTATTTCATCGGCGCCAACTACGGCCTCGACAAGAACATCTACGCCAGTGCCCGTTGGCTCAGCGCCTCCGAAGTGTATGGCGCGCCGTTTGAAGTGGATGTCATGCAACTGGAACTCAACACGCGCTTCTGATGCGCCGGAGAAAGCTCATGAACACGCGAATTTGCGGCCTGCTTCTACTGCTCGTTACCACCGGCGCTTCGGCTGAAGGCATGGAGGAGCGCCTGCGCACTCAGCTGCGCAGCACCACCCAGCAGTTGCAGGCGCTGCAAAGCGAGCAGGCCCAGGCCAGTGCCGCACGCATCGCCGCCGAAACCCAGGCCAAGCAGGCCCAGGCGCAGGTCAAGCAACTGACCGCCGAACTGGAAAAGACCCGTGGCGTGGCCGAGCAACTGGTGGGCCAGCAACAGAGCCTGCACAGCCAGGCCCAGGCCCAGGTGGCCGCGAGCAATGAGCAGGTGGGCAAGTTCAAGAAAGCCTATGAAGACTTGCTGGTAATCGCCCGGGGCAAAGAAACCGAGCGCGCACGCTTGCAGGCGCAACTCACGGAACGTGACACACAAGTGCAGCAATGTTCAGTCAAGAATCAACAGATGTACGACGTGGCCCAGCAGTTGCTGACGGCCTACGAAAAAATCGACGTGGCCGACGTGATGAGCATCCGCCAACCGTTCGCCAGCAGCACCCGGGTCAAGTTCGAGGAACTCGCCCAGGGTTTTGGTGACGGCCTTTACCTTAATCGGTTCGATGCTCCACAGACCGTCACTAATCATTGATCGACAAGGAAGATACCCCTATGAGCGACGTACAACTGATCACCAGCGTGACCCCGCAAGCCTTGACCGAGCTGCTGCAGGAAGCCGGCTACCGGGTCAACCAGACCGAGCAGAACGGCATCGTGCAATTGCTCAGCGCAAGCCAGGGCATCGGCTTCGCCGTGCGTTTCGGCAACCCGGCGGCAGAGCAGGGCAGCTACGTGGACTTCACCTACAGCTGCGCGCTGCGGGTGCAGGGCGAATTGCCCGAGGGGCTGGCCCAGGTCTGGAACGCTTCCCGACGTTTTGCGCGGTTGTCGTTGCAGGGTGAGTTCCTGCTGATGGAGATGGATGTGGTGGCCGCCGGCGTGGGTGCGCCGTACTTGCGCAATCAGCTGGAATTGTGGGATCGCCTGCTGCAGGAATTCATCGTCTACCTGCGTGAATACAGCCAGCAAGCCGCCCAGCTTCAAGCCCAGGCCGACGCCGCGCCTGCCGTCGATGCCCGTGAAGAGGCGCCTGCCTTGTGAAGAAACCAACCCTGGTGGTCGGCGCTGGCGCCCTGGTGGTGCTGGCGGTCGCGGTGGGGTTGAGCCTGCGGCCGGGCAGTGACCCGGTCGCAGCCCAGCAGCCGGCGCCGGTGGCCGTGAAGGACGGGCCGGCGGTGGCGCGCCTGGGCAACCAGCAGATCGACGTCGCCGAACTCAAGTCGGTGTTGGCCGCCTTGCCGGCGGAAACCCGCGAGCAACTGCGTGGCAACCGTGGCGCCCTGGAAACCTGGCTGCGTTCACGCCTGGCGCAAAAGGCCGTGCTTGAACAGGCCGATGCCCAGGGCTGGCGGCAGCGCCCGGAGGTGGAGCAGCAAACCCGCGCCGCCACCGAGCAGATCGTATTTCGCGACTACATGTTGTCGGTCAGCCAGGTGCCGACGGATTACCCCAGCGCCGCTGAATTGCAGCAGGCCTATGACAGCGGCAAGGCACAATGGGTGACGCCGCCGTTGTACCAGGTCAGCCAGATTTTCCTGGCCGTGAGCGACCCGCAAACCGTCGACAATGTGCGCCGCCAGGCCCAGGAGTTGAGCCGTAAGGCGCAGGCCTCGCCGGGCGAGTTTGCCGCCCTGGCCAGCCAGTATTCCCAGGACCCCGACAGCGCCCGGCGCGGTGGCGATTCCGGGATGCAGCCGTTGCAGCAACTGGTGCCTGAAATGCGCGGTGTGGTGGCGCGGCTCAAGACGGGCGGGGTGTCGGAGCCGGTGCAGAGTGCGGCGGGTTTTCACGTGCTCAAACTCACTGGGCAACAACCGGCGCGCACGGCCACGCTGGATGAACTGCGTGGCCGCCTGACCGAGGCCTTGCGTGCGCAACGCCAGGAGCAGATTGCCAAGGCCTACCTGGAAGGCATGCTCAATACCGCGACCTTGAGTATCGACGGCGCCGAGCTGAACAAGGTACTGGAGTAAAACCGTATCACCGCATTGGATGCACAGTACCCACAAGACAGGGAGTCTCCCATGGTATTTGTTGAACCGGCTGTACCCCACGGCGTCGCGCCTTATCGTGCGTCGACCGAATCCCTTGAGGCCTGGCTGGCCCTGGCGGCCGCCATCGAGCCCGAGGTGGCGCAGTATTTCCTGATCAGCGCCCGCTGTGGGTGTTTCATGCAGGCGGCTCGCAGCCTCAACATCAAGGCCACGCAGTTGCGCAAGCGCCTGGCGCAGCTGGAAGAGCAACTGCGGCGTTCGCTGTTCAGCTATCAGGGCAATGTCCTGGCCCCGAGTCGTGAAGGGCAGCAGTTGCAGGCGCAGTTGATTGCCCTGGCGCATGAGCGACGCTTGCCGGTGCTGGAGCAACCGTTGATTCGGCTGGCGGTTGCCGAGTCGATCCTGCATGACATTCTGGGGCGGGACCTGATTGCCCTGTTGCGGCGCAATGCGAGTGTGCGGTTGGAGATCATTTCCATCGACAGCGAGTTGGGGTTGCAGGCGCTGGATGCGGATGTGGTGGTGTGGTTGTCGGGGATGGATTCGCCGGGGGCGGGGCCGAGTTTTGCCATTGGGGCGCCGGAGGTGTTGGCGCGTTTGGATTATTCGCCGCATATTGCCAAGCGGTATTCGCGGTTGGCAGTGCGGCCGGACAGTATTGAAGACCTTGCGGATTATATGTTGGTGCAGTGGCAGCCGGACCGGCAGGTGGAGGCGCTGCGGCCGTGGAATAGCCTGGTGGAGCAGCGGCTGGCGGGGGTGGTGCGGGTGGAAGCGTATCCGCTGATGCTGGAGATGATTCGGTGCAGTGCGTGTATTGGGTTGTTGCCGCGGTATATGAGTTGTTTTGATCGTGGGTTGACGGCGTTGGATGGGGTGTTTCTGGAGGGGATGCAGCGGCAGGTCTGGATGGGGGTGAGTGCTGATGTGCGGCATCCGCTGGAGGTGGGGTGGGTGGTGGAGATGATTCGGAATACGTTTCTTGAGCGGGGGGAGTGGTTTGATTGATTGAGTACATATCCGTTGCTGCGGTAACGGCCACCTATGGTTCCGCTCTTACAGCGGGTCACTTTTGGCAAACGCCCCAAAAGTAACCAAAAGGTCTTTGCTCCACCACTCGGTGCCTCGCYTAGTCTAGGCCAGCCCGCACTCCGGCACGTCACCGCGGTGCGCCGCGCCGTGCCATC
>NZ_AKVH01000030.1:0-10652 GCF_000278565.1 Pseudomonas sp. Ag1 | reverse complement strand
GGATGAATGCGGCGATGATGGAGGATTACCTCAAGTTCATCGCTAACCGTCGTCTGTCGCAGATTGGGTTGAAGGAAGAGTATCCAGGGACGACTAACCCATTCCCGTGGATGAGCGAGATCATGGACTTGAAGAAAGAGAAGAACTTCTTCGAGACCCGTGTGATCGAGTACCAGACTGGCGGCGCGCTGAGCTGGGATTGATTTAAAGCGGCCCCTTCGGGGGCCGTGTTGTTTCACCTGTCGATGTTTTTTTATGCCCAATCAAACCATCAAGACACCCTGCGTCGGCCTGTGCTCCACCGTCTACGGAGACCTGGTGTGCCGGGGTTGCAAGCGTTATCACCATGAAGTGATTCAGTGGAACGGCTACAACGCCGAGGAGAAACAGGCGGTGTGGCTGCGCCTGGAACAACTGCTGGTGCAGGTGATGACCAGCAAGCTGCAGGTACTGGACCCGCAGCGCCTGCGCCAGCAACTGGAGGACCGCAAGATCCGCTTTGTGCCCCACCAGTCGCCGTATTGCTGGGCGTACCAGTTGATTGCCCGGGGCGCGCGGGTGATTTCCAAGTTGGATGCGTATGGGTTGGCGCTGTTGCCGGAGTTTCGCGAGCGCAATCTGGCAGATTTGCGGGATGCGATTGACCGGGAGTTTTTCCTGTTGTCCGAGGCGCATTACGAGCGGTATATCGCGCCGGGGTTTCTGCGGGAATCGTTTGGGGCGCCGTTGATAGCCAGTATTTAGACAAACACACAGAACCAGTGTGGGAGCGGGCTTGCTCGCGAAAGCGGTGTATCAGTTGCCGGATATATTGACTGACACACCGCATTCGGGAGCAAGCCCGCTCCCACATTTAGATCTTTGTCGCTCAGGAGGTCCAGGACGGCTCGCGATCGGTCTGCACCCCATAACGCTCTATCGCCTGCTGGCAAACCTGCCTGTCCAGACTCCCCTGCTCCACCAACGCCGTCAGCGCCGCCAGCACGATGTGATGGCGGTCCACCTCGAAGAAATCCCGCAACGCCGCCCGGGTATCGCTGCGACCAAAGCCATCCGTCCCCAGCACGGTGTAAGCCGAATCCACGTACGACCCAAGCATCTGCGGCACCGCCCTTACATAGTCAGATACCGCCACCACCGGCGCGCCCTTGGGCAAACACTCCGCCAGGTGGCTGCGCCGCGCCGGCTGTTGCGGATGCAGGCGGTTCCAGCGTTCCACGTCACGGGCGTCCCGGGCCAGTTCGCTGAAGCTGGTGACACTGAACACTTCAGCGTCAACCTGCCAATCCTCCGCCAACAATTGCGCCGCTGCCTGGGCTTCGCGCACCAGCGTGCCGGAGCCGAGCAACCGGACCATGCCGCCAGGCTGCCCGCTCAGACGGTACATGCCTTTGATGATCGCCGCTTCGACGCCTTCCGGCAGGCTCGGCTGCGGGTAGTTTTCGTTCATCAGGGTCACGTAGTAGAACTCGTCCACATCGTGCTCCAGCATCTGGCGCATGCCATGGTCGAGGATCACCGCAAACTCGCCGGCAAACGCCGGGTCGTAGGCACGGCAATTGGGCACGGTGGCGGCCATCAGGTGGCTGCTGCCGTCCTGGTGCTGCAAGCCTTCGCCACCCAGGGTGGTGCGCCCGGCAGTGGCGCCCAGCAGGAAACCTCGGGCACGCTGGTCGGCGGCGGCCCAGATCAGGTCCCCCACGCGCTGGAAACCGAACATCGAGTAGTAGATGTAAAACGGCAGCATCCGCAGGCCATGCACCGAATAACTGGTGGCCGCCGCGACCCAGGAACTGATGGCGCTGGCTTCGCTGATGCCTTCTTCAAGGATCTGCCCGTCGGTGGCTTCGCGGTAGCTGAGGATCGAGCCGATGTCTTCGGGCTCGTAGCGCTGGCCGACGCTGGAATAGATGCCGATCTGCTTGAACAGGTTGGCCATGCCGAAGGTGCGCGCCTCATCGGCGACGATGGGCACGATGCGCGGGCCGAGGGCCTTGTCCTTGAGCAGATTGGTGAGCATGCGCACAAAGGCCATGGTGGTGGACATTTCCTTGCCCTCCGCCTGGGTGGCAAACGCGCCGTAGCCCGACACCGGCGGGACACTCACGGTGGGCGCCTGCTGGCCACGGCTCGGCACATACCCGCCGAGGGTGGCGCGGCGCTGGTGCAGGTAACGCATTTCGAGGCTGTCTTCAGCCGGTTTGTAGAAGCTCAGGGATTCGGCCTGTTCATCCGACAGCGGCAACTGGAAGCGATTGCGGAAGGCGATCAAGGCCTCGCGGTCGAGCTTCTTCTGCTGGTGGGTGGTCATCTTGCCCTGCCCGGCCTCGCCCATGCCAAAGCCCTTTTTGGTCTGGGCCAGGATCACCGTGGGTTTGCCGGCGACCCGGCGCGCCGCGTGATAGGCCGCGTGGATCTTGACCATGTCATGGCCGCCACGCTTGAGCCGGTCGATCTGCTCGTCGCTCAGGCCCTCGACCAGTTTGGACAGCGCCTCGCTCTGGCCGAAGAAATGTTCGCGGTTATAGGCGCCGTCCTTGGCGGCGAAGGTCTGGAACTGTCCGTCCACCGTCTGCGACAAGGTGCGTACCAGCGAGCCGTCGGCGTCCTTGGCCAGCAAGGCGTCCCAATCCGAGCCCCAGACCAGCTTGATCACGTTCCAGCCGGCACCGGCGAACAACGCCTCCAGCTCGTCGATAATTCGCCCGTTGCCACGCACCGGGCCGTCGAGCCGTTGCAGGTTGCAGTTGACCACCCAGGTCAGGTTGTCCAGGCCTTCACGGGCAGCCAGGGTCAGGGCCGACATGCTTTCCGGCTCGTCCATCTCGCCGTCGCCGAACACGCCCCATACGTGGCGGTCGGTGGTGTCCTGCAAGCCCCGATGCTGCAGGTAGCGCATGAACCGCGCCTGGAAAATCGAGCTGATGGGGCCAATGCCCATGGACCCGGTGGGAAATTGCCAAAAGTCCGGCATCAACCACGGATGGGGATAGCTGGACAAACCTCGGGCACCCGCCTTGCCGGCACCGATTTCCTGGCGATAGTGGGCCAGGTCGGCCTCGCTCAGGCGCCCTTCAAGGAAGGCGCGAGCATAGATGCCGGGGGCGGAATGCGGCTGGTAGAACACCAGGTCGCCGCCAAAACTGTCGCTTCGGGCCCGGAAAAAGTGGTTGAAGCCCACCTCGAACAAATCCGCCGCGCTGGCGTAGCTGGCGATATGCCCGCCCAGTTCGCCATAGGCCTGGTTGGCGCGTACTACCATGGCCAGGGCGTTCCAGCGCACCACTGAGGCCAAGCGTTCTTCGGTGGCCAGGTCGCCGGGAAACGGCGGTTGCTGCTCTACGGCGATGCTATTGATGTAGGGCGTGCCATGCCGGGGTTTCCAGGCGATGTGCGGCGCGCCGCCGGCATCCGCCAGCATGTCGAGGATCTCCCGTGCGCGCGCCGCGCCGGCGTTGGCCACCAGGGAGGCCAGGGCATCGCGCCATTCGGCCAGTTCTTCCTGGTCCATCGCTGTCTGACTCATTGCACTCGCGAAACCGTTCATGGGCACCTCCGGGGTTTTTTCCAGTTTATGTCGGTGCCAAGGGATTTTTTGACTGTTGCGCGCGGCCTCTCGGGGACTTTTGAGCATAAATCACTGCCAATCAGCAAATTCAAAGCACGTTGTGCTTCAACTCCCGAACACCCCGCAATTGTGTTTAAAATGCCGCCCGCTCAATGACCGACGTTGCCCGATGAACCCAGACGCACTCGCCACCCTGCACACCCATTTGCTGAACGCCCTGCAAACCGTCCCCGCCGAGACCCGGCGCCTGTTTCACGGGCGTGGCCGCTGCTGGCCGGGCCTGGAGCAACTGACGGTGGACTGGCTGCAAGGCGTGGTGCTGGTCTCGCTGTTCAAGGAGCCTGAAGCCGCGGAGCTTGAGGCCTTGAAGCAGGTGCTGATGCAGATCGACTGGCGGTCATTCGGCGCCCATACCGTGGCGCTGCAACACCGCTACCTGCCGCAAAGCACCACCGAATGGCTGCTGGGCGAGGTGGTCGACGAACTGACCATCACCGAAGGCGGCCTGCGCTACCTGATCGACCTGGGCAAAAAGCAGAACAGTGGGCTGTTCCTCGACATGCGTTACGGCCGCAACTGGGTACGCGAACAGGCTCATGGCCTGCGGGTGCTGAACCTGTTCGCCTACACCTGTGGTTTCTCCGTGGCGGCCATCGAAGGCGGCGCCGAGCATGTGGTGAACCTGGACATGGCCCGTGGCGCCCTGAGCCGGGGTCGCGACAATCACCGCCTGAACGGCCACGACCTGAGCAAGGTGACGTTCCTCGGCCACGACCTGTTCAAGTCGTGGGCCAAGGTCACCAACAGCGGCCCGTACGACCTGGTGATCATCGACCCGCCCTCGTTCCAGAAAGGCAGTTTCCTTTTGACCAAGGACTACCAGCGGGTGCTGCGTCGCCTGCCGGATTTGCTCACGGCCCAGGGTACGGTGCTGGCGTGCATGAACGACCCGGCGTTCGGCGAAGACTTCCTGATCGACGGCGTAACCCGCGAAGCGCCTGGCCTGCGCTTTGACCAGCGGCTGGAAAACCCGCCGGAATTCCCCGATATCGACCCGCAAAGCGGATTAAAGGCACTGGTGTTTCGCCAAGGCTGATGCCGAAACGTCCTGCGCTTGCTACGCTTAACCTACGCCGGGTGGTGAACCTTATCCCACCCTTCCCGGTCGATACCTGCACACTCTGGCCAGATTCGACGGTGCTACCCCGTCGGCTGCCCTGTTTCACCTTTTGGAGAACGCCCCTGTGATATCGACCCTGCATGTAGCCCGTCTCAAGGCCTGGGGCGCCCATGGTTTTACCGCCACCGGCGTGGTGCTGGCCTTCCTGGCCACCCTGGCACTGCTCGACAACCAGCCCAAGGCTTGCCTGCTGTGGCTGGGCCTGGCCTTGATCGTCGATGGGGTCGACGGCTCTCTCGCGCGACGGGTGAATGTGCAAACAGTGCTGCCAAGCTTCGATGGCTCGGTATTGGACCTGGTGATTGATTACCTGACGTACGTGTTTATTCCGGCGCTGTTTATCTATCGCTATATCGCCCTGCCGGACTTCACCCCGTTGTTTACGGTGTCGGTGATTCTGGTGTCGTCGCTGTTCTGCTTCTGCAACGTCAACATGAAGAGCAAGGACAACTACTTCGTCGGCTTCCCCGCCGCATGGAACGTGGTGGCGCTGTGCGTCTATATCATCCAGCCGGAAGCCTGGGTCACCTTGCTCACCGTGATCGGCCTGGCGTTGCTGACCGTGACGCCGATGAAGTTCCTGCACCCGTTCCGGGTCAAGCGCTTCATGCCGATCAATATTGCCGTGACCACCATCTGGTTGCTGTGCAGCCTGCTGCTGGTGATCGACTTCCCGTACACCAATCGCCTGACCCTGGGCCTGTGGTTGCTGATGTCGGCGTACTTCCTGGGGATCTGCTTCTGGCGGACCGGAATGGAGTGGCTCGAAACACATAAATAGCCAAGCGGGCACGGTTGAAATGTGGGAGCGGGCTTGCTCGCGAATGCGGTAGATCAGCCACTCTATCCGGTGACTGACACTGCGCATTCGCGAGCAAGCCCGCTCCCACATTGGGAATGCATCCCGTGACGCAGAGCGTGGGAACGATCATAGTCGCAGGCCCCCACGCTAATCGGTAAGATACCGGCCTTTCGCGCAGCCCTTGCTGCGCCCTGCCGACTAAGTCTTGCCCATGCCTTTCGAACTCAGCGTTGACCTCACCACCCTGGCGATCCTCGCCGTGGTTGCCTTTATCGCCGGTTTCATCGACGCCATCGCCGGCGGTGGCGGCCTGCTCACCACGCCCGCCCTGCTGACCGCCGGCATGCCGCCCCACCTGGTGCTGGGCACCAACAAACTCAGTTCCACCTTCGGCTCGGCCACTGCCAGCTTTACCTTCTACCGGCGCAAGCTGTTTCATCCGCGCCAGTGGGTGCACGCCATCGTCGGCACCCTGGTCGGTGCACTCACCGGCGCGGTCGTGGCCCATTACCTGCCGGCAGAAACCCTGAACAAGATGCTCCCGGTGATTGTGTTCGGCTGCGGTTTGTATTTGCTGTTCGGCGGCACGCCCAAGGCGGCGCTGGACAACGACGCACCGATCAAGAAGAAATGGCAGTCCACCCAGGGCTTTGGCCTGGGTTTCTACGACGGCGTCGCCGGCCCGGGCACCGGGGCGTTCTGGACCGTGAGTACCATGCTGTTGCACCCCATCGACCTGGTAAAGGCCAGCGGCGTGGCGCGCAGCATGAACTTCGTCAGCAACGCGGCGGCGCTGACGGTGTTCATTTTCAATGGCTCGGTAGACTGGATTGTCGGCCTGTGCATGGGCGTGTCGGTGATGTGCGGCGCGTTTTTTGGCGCACGCAGCGCCATCAGCGGCGGCGCCAAGTTCATTCGCCCGGTGTTCATCACCGTGGTGCTCGGCCTGACGGTGCGCCTAGCCTGGCAGCACTGGTTCAGCGTGACCTAGGCGACGGGCCAGGTAGAGGTCGATCAGGTAGCGCGCAATCGAGCGCGACGCCGGCAACGGCGGCAGTTCATGGATGTTGAACCACTGCGCGTCTTCGATCTCGTCAGCCTGGGGCACAATGTCGCCGCCGGCGTACTCGGCGTGAAAGCCCAGCATCATCGAGTGCGGGAACGGCCAGCACTGGCTGCCCATGTACTGGATGTTCTTGACCTCCACCTGCACTTCTTCACGCACTTCGCGAATCAGGCAGTCCTCGGCCGACTCGCCCGGCTCGGCAAACCCCGCCAGGGTACTGTAGACCCCCGTGACAAAGCGCGGCGAACGGGCCAGCAGGATCTCGTCGCCACGGGTCACCAGCACGATCATGCTCGGCGAGATCCGCGGGTAGCTGCGCAGGTCACAGGCCTGGCAGAACATCGCCCGCTCCCGTGGCACCTGCACCATCGCCTGGCCGCAACTGCCGCAAAAACGATGCTCCCGGGCCCAGGTGCCGATTTGCGCGGCGTAGCCCAGGACTTTGTACAGCGTGTGATCGCCCTGCAGCATGAATGCCCGCAGGCCCTGCCAGCCGCAGCCCGGCACGTCGGCGGGGCTGTTGAGTTCCAGCAGGTACACCGGCTCGCCGTCCAGGTGACCGATGCCATGCTCGGCGAACACCGAGAGGTCCTGGCGCTTGAGCCATTCCCGGGGAAACAGCGGGCCGTTCTGGTCGTGTAAAAAGCCTTCACGGCTGCGGGCCACGGCCCAGCCGCCCGGGGCGTCATTGTCCAGCAGCGTTGTGGTAATCCAGCCTGGGGTCATGTTCAGTCAATCCACGAAGTCGGGTTTCTGCTTGCTCATATGGGCCGCGATGGCCACGCGCAGGTCGTTGGATTGCAACATAGCTGAGTTCCAGGTGGCAACGTATTCCAAACCGTCATTGATCGTGTGGTCACGCATGTAGCTGATCATCGCCTTGGTGCCGGTGACCGCGATCGGTGATTTGGCGGCTATTTCCCGGGCGATCTCCAGCACGCCGGCCAGCAGGCTCTGGTGATCGCTGTACACCCGATTCACCAGGCCGATGCTGCGGGCCTCTTCGGCGCCGAACTGGCGGCCGGTGTAGGCCAGCTCGCGCAGCATGCCGTCGCCGACGATGCGCGGCAGGCGTTGCAGGGTGCCGACGTCGGCGGCCATGCCGATGTCGATTTCCTTGATGGAGAATTGCGCATCTTCGGCGGCGTAGCGCATGTCACAGGCGCTGATCAGGTCGATGGCGCCGCCGATGCAGTAGCCATGGATCGCCGCGAGTACCGGCTTGCGGCAGTTGTCGACGGCGTTGAAGGAAGCTTGCAGTTCGAGGATCTTGCGCCGCAGCAGGCGCGCGTTGCGGCCTACGTCCTTGCCGAAGTCATTGGCCACCGAGGCCAGCATCATCAGGTCGATGCCGGAGGAGAAATGCTTGCCGGCGCCGCTGATGACCACGGCTCGCACCGCGTCGGTGTCTTCGACCCATTGGAAGATGTCGATGATCTCGGTCCAGAACGCCGCGTTCATCGCGTTGATCTTTTCCGGGCGATTGAGCTGCACATGGGCGACGTTGCCGCTGAGTTCGACGACAAAGGCTTGGTATTCGGACATGGCAGTGATCCTTGACTGGCGGCTGGAATAGGGGCCGAACTATAACAAGGCACCGCGTGAGGTGGTAAGGCTGTGCAAACGCCAAATTCGGGACTGAAGAACGATGAAGATCAAATGTGGGAGCTGGCTTGCCTGCGATGGCGGTGTATCAGTTAGCAAAGATGCAAGCTGACCCACCGCCATCGCAGGCAAGCCTGCTCCCACAATGGTTTTGTGGTGTTCTTTAACTCGGCAGCCAGAGCCGGAAGCGTGCACCACCCAATGGCGAAGCCTGGGCCGTCAATGTTCCGCCCTGCGCCTCCAGCGCCCGCCGGCTGATGGCCAATCCCAGGCCAAAACCGCCAGTGGCTCGATCCCGGCTGCGATCCAGCCGGTAGAACGGCTCGAAAATCCGCTCCCGCTGGTCAACCGGAATGCCAATACCGTCATCATCCACGCAAATCTCGCACCCCCTGGGACACACCTTCACCCCCACCTGAATTCGCCGCTCGCAATACCGCATGGCATTGCGCAGCAGGTTTTGCAGGGCCCGGGCGGTCAGGCGCGGGTCCAGGGTGAAGCGTTCCACGGCGCAGTCCAGCACCACGTCCATCACGATATCGGGGTTTTCCAGTTCGTCGTCGACGCTGCCCAGGATGCTGTCGATGAACTCATCCAGCACCACTTCCACCCGCTCGGGTGTTTGCGCCGGGTTTTGCAAACGGCTGTAGGAGAGCAGCTCCAGCACCAGCTCATCCAGCTCGCGAATGTGCGCCACCAACCCTTGCAGCCGCTCACGGCTGGCCGCCGGGAGGTCGTCGGACAGCGCCAGGGCCAGGCCGAAGTCCAGGCGCGTCAGCGGCGTACGCAGTTCATGGGAGACGGCATTGAGCAAGTCGCGTTGCTGGTTGAGCAGCTGTTCGATGTCGTTGGCCATGGTGTCGAACACCGCCGCCAGGCTGCCGATGTTGGAGCTGGGCGGGATTTTTGTGCGGGCCGCAAGGTTGCCCTGGCCGAGTTGCGCGGCGGTGCTTTTCAGGCGCTCCAGGTCGCGCCAGTGGGGCCGCAGCCAGAACAGCAGGCATGCCAGCAGCGCCGCGCCGATCAGCACGTTCATGCTCCAGTACAGCAGGTTCATGTCCAGCGGGTCCGGCGGTACCGAGACCTTGACCACCAACTGGTCGTCCAGGGCCGAGCTGACGTCGTCCGCCCAGCCCCACTCGCCCAGGCGAATCACCATCTGGTCTTTTTCCAGCAGGCGCTGTTCTTCAGGGGTGTAGCTGGCGTCCTGGATACGCAGCAGTTGCATCTTCAGCGGCGCGAAATCCGCCGACAGTCGCACGGTGACATTGGCCCACTGCTCCATCGGCACCCGTCGATACTCCTTGACGATCAGGCTCTGCATGCCTCGGGACTGCTCGATGTTGTAGTTCATGTAACGGTGTTCAAACAGCTGGATCACCGCCCGGGGCACCAGGTAGATCGCGGCGGCGAAAGTGACGATGGTGATCAGGTACAGCCGAATCAGGACGCGAAACATGGCTCAGCATTCCCACTCGGAACGGCTGAACAAGTAGCCCTTGCCCCACACCGTCTTGATCTTGCGCGCCTCGCCCGCGTGGTCGTCGAACTTGCGCCGCAGCTTGGAAATCGCCACGTCCACCGAACGGTCGGTGCCATTGAACTCGATGCCGCGCAGGCGTTGCAGGATCTGGTCGCGGCTGAGCACTTCGCCGGCGTGCCGGGCCAGCACCACCAGCAGGTTGTATTCACCGCTGGACAGCTCAACCGGCTGGCCGCGCCAGGTCACGGTGCGTTCCGACAGGTCGATGCACAGGTTGCCCATCAGGATCTGGTCGTTGGCCACCTGGGGTTCGGTGAGGCTGCTGCGGCGCAGCAAGGTTCGCACCCGCGCCAGCAATACCCGCGGCTCGCAGGGTTTGGTGACGTAGTCGTCGGCGCCCATTTCCAGGCCCAACACCTGGTCATGGCTGTCGTCGCGGGCGGTGAGCATCAGGATCGGCAGCGTGGCCGAGTCGGCCCGCAGCAACCGGCAGACCTGCAGGCCGTCGAGGCCCGGCAGCATCAGGTCGAGAATCACCAGGTCCGGTGGGTTGAGCCGCGCACGCTCACGCACGTGGTCGCCACGGCTGAGCACACTGACGTGATAGCCGTTGCGTTCCAGGTAACTGGCGATCAATTCGGAGAGCGCGGCGTCGTCTTCCACCAGAAGAATGTTGGGCATGGTATTTCCAAATAATACAATTTCTGAGTAGTACGCAAATCCAATGTGGGAGCGGGCTTGCTCGCGAAAGCGGTGTTTCAGTTAACGCACACGGCGACTGACACACCGCCTTCGCGAGCAAGCCCGCTCCCACATTTGATCTTCGGTGTCAGGAAGATCGTGTAAGGTTCGGCGGTTATGAAGGATATACGCCCGCGTGCATCTGTGGGTCGCACCTTACATTTCTTCACACACCACCTACAGAGCTTCACAGCACTGTGGCGGGGG
>NZ_AKVH01000029.1:0-10634 GCF_000278565.1 Pseudomonas sp. Ag1 | reverse complement strand
CTCCCACATTCGACCGTGTTCCTCCTGAAGAAACACGGTCGAATGTGGGAGCGGGCTTGCTCGCGAAAGCTATCTCAGCAGCGACGCCACTCAGGAGTAATGCCGCTTGCCCCACGCCAGGAACCCTTCCAGCAGTTCCTTCAACACCACCCGCGTCGGCTCGGCCAGGTCGGCGCGATAACGGAAGGGCTCAAACTCTTCCATGTAGGTGCACTGCCCCAACTCCAGCTGCACGGCGTGGATGTTCTCGGCCGGGTTGCCGTAGTGCCGGGTGATGTGCCCGCCCTTGAAGCGCCCGTTGAGCACATGGCTGTACTGCGGGTGGCCGGCACAGATGGCTTCCAGTTCGCTGGCCAGCTGCGGATCGCAGGCCGCGCCGTTGAAGGTGCCGAGGTTGAAGTCCGGCAGCTTGCCTTCGAACAGGTGCGGGATCACCGAGCGGATCGAGTGCGCATCAAACAGCAGCGCATAACCGAACTCGGCCTTGAGTCGGGCCAGTTCGTTTTGCAGGGTGCGGTGATACGGCGTCCACACCTTCTCCAGGTACGTGGCGCGCTCGGCCTTGGACGGTTCCAGGCCTTCGCGGAACAGCGGCTCACCGTCAAACAGTGTCGCCGGGTACAGGCCGGTGGTTGCGCCAACGTACAGCGGCTTGTCGTCTGAAGGCCGGTTCAGGTCGATGACAAAGCGCGAATACTCCGCCGCCAGGGTGCTGGCGCCCAGCGCTTCGGCGAAGTCGTACAGCGTGGGAATGTGCCAGTCGGTGTCCGGCAGGCTTTGCGCCTCGGGGATCAGCCCGGCTTGCACCGCCGGCGTCAGGCGCAGGCCCGCGTGGGGCATGCTGATCAGCAGCGGCACACGGCCTTGTTTGAAGTTCAGAACCTTATCCACAGCGGTACTCCTTAAACGGTGACTTCGACGCCGTGGCGCACGACGCGTTTATCCAGCTCGCCACCCAGCCAGTAGGCCAGGTCGGCGGGACGATCAATCTGCCAGGCGACAAAATCCGCGACCTTGCCCACTTCCAGCGAGCCATGGCTGTTGCCCAGGCCCAGGGCGGTGGCCGCGTGTTGCGTGGCGCCGGCCAGGGCTTCTTCCGGGGTCATGCGGAACAGGGTGCAGGCCATGTTCAGCATCAGGCGCACCGACAACGCCGGCGAGGTGCCCGGGTTGAGGTCGCTGGCGATCGCGATCTTCACGCCGTGCTTGCGCAGGGCATCCATCGGCGGCAACTGGGTTTCCCGCAGGAAGTAGAACGCGCCCGGCAGCAGCACCGCGACGGTGCCGGAAGCGGCCATGGCGATGGCGTCTTCCTCGGTCATGAATTCCAGGTGGTCCGCCGACAGCGCCTGGTACCGCGCCGCCAGGCTGGAGCCATGCAGGGACGACAACTGTTCGGCGTGCAGTTTTACCGGCAAGCCAAGTTTCCGGGCGGCGATGAACACGCGCTCCACCTGCTCCGGTGAGAACGCCAGGTACTCACAGAAGGCGTCGACCGCGTCCACCAGGCCTTCCGCTGCCAGCGCCGGGAGCATTTCGGTGCAGATGTGATCGATGTAGGCATCGGCCCGGTCCACGTACTCCGGCGGCAACGCATGCGCCGCCAGGCAGGTGCTGCGCACACTGACCGGCAACTCGGCGCCGAGGCGACGGATCACCCGCAGGATCTTGCGCTCGCTGGCCAGGTCCAGGCCGTAGCCGGACTTGATCTCGACGGTGGTTACACCGTCGCGCAGCAAACTGCGCAGGCGCTTGTGGCCGCTGGCAAACAGTTCATCTTCGCTCGCCGCACGCGTGGCGCGCACGGTGCTGGCAATACCGCCACCGGCCGCTGCGATCTCGGCGTAGCTCACGCCTTGCAGCCGCTGCTCGAACTCGCCGCTGCGATTGCCGCCGAACACCGTGTGGGTGTGGCAGTCGATCAGCCCGGGCGTGACCCACGCCCCTTGCAGGTCATGGGTGGTTGCGTAGTTCGCATCCGGCAGATCGGCGCGCGGGCCGATCCACTCGATGAGCGTGCCCGAGGTAACAATGGCGGCGTCCTCGATGATCGAGTAGTTGCCCTGGGCCATGGTTGCAACGTGGCAGTGTTGCCAAAGCGTTTTCATCAACGCCTCCATTAGGTTATCGATGAGACAAAGCCGGGTCGTAGTGGACCTTGGCCGTTTGCCCGGCGGCGGGCTTGACCCACAGCAGATAGGCGACGATCAGCAAGACGATCCACACGGCGCCGACCATAAGAGCGGCCTGGGTGTCCGGGAAGTAACCCAGCACGCCGAAGATGAACAGCATGAACACGATGGCGGCCGCTGGCGCGTAGGGCCAGAACGGCACCGGGAATTTCAGCTCGGCAATCTGTTCCCTGGTCATCGAGCGACGCATGGCCACCTGGGTGACCAGGATCATCAGCCATACCCACACCGTGGCGAAGGTCGCAATCGAGGCGATGACCAGGAACACGTTTTCCGGGATCAGGTAATTGAGCACCACACCGCCGAGCAACGCGGCGCCCATCACCACTACGGTCATCCACGGCACGCCCTGGCTCGACAGTTGGGCAAAACCCTTGGGCGCCTGCCCTTGCTGGGCCAGGCCATACATCATGCGACCGGCGCCGAAGATGTCGCTGTTGATGGCCGAGACGGCGGCCGAGATCACCACAATGTTAAGAATGGTCGCCGCCGAGCCTATCCCCAGGTTGCTGAAGATCTGCACGAACGGGCTGCCCTGGCTGCCGATCTGCGGCCACGGGTAGATCGCCATCAGCACAAACAACGTCAGCACGTAGAACAGCAGGATACGCAGCGGCACGGCGTTGATTGCCTTGGGGATCACCCGCTGCGGGTCCTTGGCTTCGCCGGCGGTGATGCCGATGATTTCGATGCCGCCAAACGCAAACATCACCACCGCGAAGGACGCGATCAAGCCACCCACGCCGTTAGGCATGAAGCCACCGTGGGCCCACAGGTTGCTGAGGCCGGTAGCGGGTGCTTCGCCCGCCGAGTGAATACCGAACAGCATGATGCCGAAGCCGCCGAGGATCATTGCGACAATGGCACCGACCTTGAGCAGCGACAGCCAGAACTCCATTTCGCCAAAGACTTTGACGTTGCACAGGTTCAGGCCGCCGATCAGCAACACGATGCCCAGCACCCAGACCCAGCGCGCGACTTCGGGAAACCAGAAGCCCATGTAGATGCCGAAGGCGGTGACGTCGGCGAGGCAGACGATGATCATTTCAAAGGCGTAGGTCCAGCCGAGGATAAAGCCGGCCATCGGGCCCAGGTAGGTACTGGCGTACTGGCCGAAGGAGCCGGACACCGGGTTATGCACGGCCATTTCGCCGAGGGCGCGCATGACCATGAACACCGCGGCGCCACCGATCAGGTAGGCCAGGAGCACGGCCGGGCCGGCCATCTGGATGGCGGAGGCAGAGCCGTAGAACAGCCCGGTACCGATCGCGGAACCGAGGGCCATGAAGCGAATATGTCGGGCGGAGAGCCCGCGTTTTAAACCTTTTTCCGAGTGCATTTCTCGTCCCTAATTATTTTTATCCTGAGAAAATTCGAATCTGTAGAAGATCAAATGTGGGAGCTGTCGAGCCCCAGCGAGGCTGCGATAGCGGTGGGTCGGGCTACGAAAGTGTTGCCTGTTCCGGCGCCATCGCAGCCTCGCCGGGGCTCGACAGCTCCCACACTGGATCGGTGTCGCTCTTACAAGCTCGGCAACAACTTCGCCGGCACCAGCTCGTTCAGGCAACGCGTTGCCAGCAGCTCACTGGCGGCATTGATGTCCGGCGCAAAGAAGCGGTCCTTCTCATAAAACGCAACTTTGCTGCGCAGGATCCCACGCGCCTTTTCCAGCGCCGGCGAAGTCTTCAAGCCATTGCGCAGGTCCAGGCCCTGGCAAGCCGCCAACCATTCCACCGCCAGCACACCGCGGGTGTTCTCGGCCATTTCCCACAGGCGCTTGCCCGCCGCCGGGGCCATCGACACGTGGTCTTCCTGGTTGGCTGACGTCGGCAGGCTGTCGACGCTATGGGGATGCGCCAGTGCCTTGTTCTCGCTGGCCAATGCCGCCGCCGTCACCTGGGCGATCATGAAGCCGGAGTTCACACCGCCATTGCCCACCAGGAAAGGCGGCAGTTGCGACATGTGCTTGTCCATCATCAACGAGATGCGACGCTCGCTCAGGGAGCCGATTTCCGCGATGGCCAGCGCCATGTTGTCCGCCGCCATGGCCACCGGTTCGGCGTGGAAGTTGCCACCGGAAATCACGTCACCTTCAGCCGCAAACACCAGCGGGTTATCCGACACGGCGTTGGCTTCCACCACCAGTACTTCGGCCGCCTGGCGGAACTGGGTCAGGCAGGCGCCCATGACTTGTGGCTGGCAACGCAGGGAGTACGGGTCCTGGACCTTGTCGCAGTTCTCGTGGGATTGCGACACTTCGCTGCTTTCACCCAGCAGGGCGCGATACGCGGCCGCAGAGTCGATCTGGCCGCGTTGGCCCCGGGCAGCGTGAATGCGGGCGTCGAATGGCGAGCGCGAACCCAGCACGGCTTCCACCGTCAGGGCGCCACAGGCCAGGGCACCGGCGAACAGATCTTCGCCCTCGAACAGCCCACGCAATGCATAAGCGGTGGAAACCTGGGTGCCGTTGAGCAGCGCCAGGCCTTCCTTGGCCGCCAGGGTCAGCGGCGTCAGGCCGGCAACTTTCAGCGCTTCGGTAGCTTCCAGCCATTCGCCTTTGTAGCGGGCCTTGCCTTCGCCCAGCAGCACCAGCGACATGTGGGCCAATGGTGCCAGGTCACCGGAGGCGCCCACCGAACCCTTCAGTGGAATGTGCGGGTAGACCTCGGCATTGATCAGGGCGATCAGCGCGTCGATCACCTGCCGGCGAATCCCGGAAAAACCCCGGCTCAGGCTGTTGACCTTGAGCACCATGACCAGCCGTACCAGCGCATCGCTGATGGGCTCACCGACGCCGGCGGCGTGGGACAGCACCAGGGAACGCTGGAGGTTTTCCAGGTCTTCGCTGGCAATGCGGGTCGAGGCCAGCAGGCCGAAACCGGTGTTGATGCCGTAGGCGGTGCGGTTCTCGGCGAGAATCTGCTCCACACAGGCGACACTGGCTTCGATCTGGGCCGAGGCGCTGTCATCCAGACTGAGGGTTACCGGCTGCTGGTAGATGGCCCGCAGTTGGGCAAGGCTCAGTTGGCCTGGAATCAGGTTTAGCGCAGTCACATTCATGCTCCTTTTGAGAGTGTTGTTAACTACCAGTCGCTCCGGATGCTTCCGTTATCCGCCGCTGTGCTCTTTTAGAGGATCAGTCGGCTTGGCACGCTGGTTATTGTTGGGAAAAGGTCAGTGCAAATTCGGTAGCGTGCGTTGCAGTAAATCGGCGTCCTTGAGCAACGCGGCGGTGGCTGCGATGTCTGGCGCCAGCCAGCGGTCCTGGTCGTAGGCCGGGACGTGTTCGCGCAGCAGCCGCCAGGCGGCATCGGTGCCGGCGCCGAAGCGTTGCTCCTGGAGGAACTCGAACGCCTGGGCCGCCAGCAAGTACTCGATGGCGAGGATCTGGGTGACGTTTTCCAGCACCGAATACAGCTTCAGCGCGGCGTTGGTGCCCATGCTCAGGTGGTCTTCCTGCAGGCCCGAGGTGACGAAGTTGTCGAGCACCGCCGGTTGCGCCAACTGGCGGTTTTGCCCGCACAGCGAGGCGGCGACGTACTGCACGATCATCATCCCGGAGTTGACCCCGGGGTTGCTTACCAGGAACGCCGGCAAACCACTGACGTGCGGGTTGATCAGACGGTCCAGGCGACGCTCGGCGATGGAGCCGATTTCGGCCATGGCGATGGCCAGCATGTCTGCCGCCAGGGCCACGGACTGCCCGTGGGGATTGGCCTGGGACACCACGCGGTAGTTGTCTGGCGTGCCGAGCACCAGCGGGTTATCGGTGGCGCCGTTGAGTTCGGTTTCGATCTGCCGGGTGGCGTGTTCCAGTTGGTCGCGGGCCGCGCCGTGCACCTGGGGAATCGAACGGATGCTCAGGGCGTCCTGGGTACGAATGCCTTTGCTGCTGGCGATCACTTCGCTGCCGTCCAGCAACGCGCGCAGGTTGATGCCCACTTGCTGCATGCCCGGGTGCGGCTTGAGCGCGATGATTTCTTCGTCGAAGGCGTCGATCTGGCCGCGCTGGCCTTCGAAGCTCATGGCACCGATCACATCGGCCCATTGCAGCAGGCGGTGCGCATCGGCCAGGGCCAGGCTGCTGAGGCCGGTCATGCACGGCGTGCCGTTGACCAGGCACAGCCCGTCCTTGGCACCGAGCACTACGGGCTGCAAACCTTCTTCAGCCAGCGCCTGGTGTGCGGGAACGATACGGCCCCGATAGCTGACGTCGCCGACGCCGAGCAAGGCGACGCCAATGTGCGCCATGTGGGTCAGGTAACCCACGGACCCCTGGGACGGCACTTGCGGCGTGATGCCATGGTTGAGCAGCCCCAGCAGCGAATGCACCACCTGCGGATGCAAGCCGGATTTGCCGTGGCTGTAGTTAATGATCGCCGCGCAAATGATCGCGCGGGTTTGCTCCACACTCAGTGGCGCACCGACGCCGCAGGCATGGCTGAGCAAGGTATTGCGCGACAGCCGGCTCAGTTGTTCGTCCTTGAGCGACACGTTGCACAAGGCGCCCAGGCCGGTGTTGATGCCGTAGGCGCGCTCGCCGCTGGTGACGATGCGCTGGACGATGGCCTGTGCATTGTCGATGCGAGCCCAGGCCTGGCCCGAGAGTTCGAGGATCGCACCGTGGCGAGCCACGGCGACCACGTCCTGCCAACGCATCGGGGCGTCGGCGATGATGATTTTTTCAGCCTGGGACATCGTTGACCTCTTCATGAAATTCGCAATTGTTGTGCAGCTTCACTGGCCTCATCGCAAGCGAGCCAGCTTCCACAGGGGAAACGCATTCCAAATGTGGGAGCTGGCTTGCCTGCGATAGCCTCAGCCAACTCACCACAAATATCGGATCAAACCACCGCCACCCGCCGCTGGACAAACCGGTTCACGTACTCATCCGCCGGTGAATGCAAAATCTCGCGGGGCGTGCCGACCTGGATCAGCTTGCCGTCCTTGAGGATCGCAATGCGGTTGCCGATGCGCACCGCCTCATCGAGGTCGTGGGTAATGAACACGATCGTCTTGTGCAGGGTCTTTTGCAGCTCCAATAACTGGTCTTGCATCTCGGCACGGATCAGCGGGTCGAGCGCACTGAACGCCTCGTCCATCAGGATGATGTCAGTGTCGGCCGCCAGCGCCCGGGCCAGGCCTACACGCTGACGCATGCCGCCGGAAAGTTGATGCGGGTATTTGTTTTCGTAGCCCTTGAGGCCCACGGTTTCGATCCAGTGCAGCGCACGCTCGGCGCACACTTGCCTGGTTTCACCACGCACTTTCAGGCCGTAGGCAACGTTGTCCAGCACACTCTTGTGAGGCAGCAGGCCAAAGCTCTGGAACACCATGCTGATCTTGTGTCGGCGGAATTGGCGCAAGGCTTCCATGTCCAGTTGCAGGATGTCTTCACCGTCCACCAGGATCGCACCGCTGGTAGGGTCGATCAGCCGGTTGAAGTGACGCACCAGGGTCGACTTGCCGGAACCCGACAGCCCCATGATCACGAAGATTTCACCGGTGTCGACGCTCAGGGACAGGTCGTTCACACCCACCACGCAACCAGTCTCGGCCAGCACCTCGTCCTTGGTCTTGCCCTGGCCAATCAACGCCAGTGCATCCTTGGAGCGGTTGCCGAAAATCTTGAATACGTTTTTGACTTCAATTTTGCTGACAGTAGTCATTTGCTCGCCTCATGCCGTGGACGACCATAGGCTTGCGTAATGCGGTCGATGACCACGGCAAGAATCACGATCGCCAGACCGGCTTCAAGGCCGCGTCCAACGTTGAGGGTCTGGATGCCCACCAGTACATCTTCACCCAGGCCACGGGCGCCGATCATCGAGGCGATCACCACCATCGACAGGGCCATCATGGTGGTCTGGTTGATCCCGGCCATGATGCTCGGCAGGGCCAGCGGCAGTTGCACGCCGAACAGTTGCTGCCAGCGGTTGGCACCGAAGGCGTTGATCGCTTCCATGACTTCACCGTCCACCTGGCGAATGCCCAGGTCGGTGAGACGAATCAGCGGCGGTGCGGCGTAGATCACCGTGGCGAAAATCGCCGGGACCTTGCCCAGGCCGAACAGCATCAACACCGGGATCAGGTACACGAAGCTGGGCATGGTCTGCATGATGTCCAGCAGCGGCATCAGCACCGAACGCAGGCGGTTGCTGCGGGCCGACAGAATCCCCAGGGGAATGCCGATCAGCACCGAGATCACCGTGGCCACCATCATCAGCGCCAGGGTTTGCATCAGCTTGTCCCACAGCCCGACCGCGCCCACCAGAAACAGCAGGCCGACGATCACGACGGTGGTGAACCACTTGCGAGTGGCATGCCAGGCAATACCGCCGACAATCAGCAACATCAACCACCAGGGCGCTGCGCGCAGCAAACCTTCCAGGTTAACGATGGCCCACAGCAACGTATCGGAGATGTGCCGGAACACATCGCCGTAGTTGGTCACCAGCGCATCGACCCAACTGTTGACCCAGTCGGCGATGGAAAACGTAAAACTCTCAGGAAACATAGTGTGCTCTCGATCCAGTGGATTGTGGCCGGACGCCCGGTTGCCTGTGGCGGCAACCGGAAACGCTCAACCTACAAGGCCGCGTCGATTTTCTTGGCTGCGTTGTCGCTCACCATGCGTGCCAGAGTTCAGGATGTCCCTTGAGGAAAGTTTTCGCCAGTTTTGCTGTTTCAATTCGCTGTTTGTCATGCGTACCGGGTTCTGGTTAAACAGGTTGAGCAACGGCGCCCTGCACATCGGGCAGCACGAGGCGCTCAGGAATCGGGCTGTGCCATTTTTTCGCAGCCCAGTAGTACAACGCCGCCGGCACCACCAGCCCGATGATCCACGAGATATCGGTGTCGCCCAGGCTCGCGACCAGTGGGCCGGTGTAGAAATGCGTCGAGATGAACGGCATCTGAATCAGCACGCCGAACACGTAGATGCTGATGCCCATCAGGTTCCAGCGACCGTAGCGACCGTTGGGGTTGGACAGGGCCGGGATGTCATAGCGCTCTTTGGTGATGCAGTAGAAGTCCACCAGGTTGATCGCACTCCAGGGCGTGAAAAACGCCAGCAGGAACAGGATGAACGCGGAGAAATCCTTGAGGAACGAGTCCTTGCCCAGCAACGCCAGCGCGGCGGCAATCGACACCATCACGAAGATGTACAACAGCCGCGTGCCACTGCCGATATGCCGGCTGCCACGGAAACCACTGATGATTGTCGCGATCGACATGAAGCTGCCGTAGGCGTTGAGGGTGGTGACGGTGACCTTGCCGAAGGCGATGCTGAAATACAGCAGCGCCGCGACGATCCCGGTGCCGCCCAGGCCGACGATAAACGACACTTCGTGGTGAGCGAATTGCGAGCCTGCCAGGGCTGCCGCAAACACACCGAACACCATCGAAGCCTGCGCGCCGATCACCGAACCGAGGCCCACGGCCCAGAAGGTTTTCGAGGCCTGCGTGCTGCGCGGCAAGTAGCGCGAGTAGTCCGCCACATACGGGCCGAACGCAATCTGCCAGGACGCCGAGAGGGAAATCGCCAGCAGGAAACTGCTGAGGGAAAAATGCTTGTTGCCCAGCAACGCACCGATGTCGTTACCGGCCAGCAGCCTGTAGAACAGGTACACGAAGGCAACCACCCCCAGCACGCTGGCGATGCGACCGATGCCGTGGATCACCCGGTAGCCGAAGATCGTAAACACCATGATCAGCCCCGCGAACAATACGATGCCGACCCAGTCTTCAACGTGAAGCAACTGCGCCACCGCCTGCCCCGCCAGCAATGAGCCGCTGGCGGAAAAACCGATGTACATCAGGCACACCAGCACCAGTGGAATCACCGCGCCATACACGCCGAACTGCACGCGGCTGGAGATCATCTGCGGCAAGCCCAGTTGCGGGCCTTGCGCCGCATGCAGGGCCATGACGCCACCGCCCAGCAGTTGACCGATCAACAGACCGATCAACGACCAGAACACATCACCGCCCAGCACCACGGCCAGGGCCCCGGTGACAATCGCAGTGATTTGCAGGTTGGCACCCAACCACAGGGTGAACTGACTCAATAGACGGCCGTGTCTTTCCGCTTCCGGGATGTAGTCGATCGAACGCCTTTCGATCAACGGGGTGGTGCTTGCACGAGCGTCTTTTACTGCCATTTATGTTCAACCTCTGATGGATTGTTTTTGGGTGAAACGCAGATCACATGTGGGAGCGGGCTTGCTCGCGAAAGCGATGGGTCAGCTAACGACTTCAGTGACTGATACACCGCATTCGCGAGCAAGCCCGCTCCCACATTAGTTATTTGATCATCGGGAGATTGAGGCCCTGCTCCTTGGCGCAGTCGATGGCGATCTGGTAGCCCGCATCCGCATGACGCATCACGCCGGTCGCCGGGTCGTTGTGCAGCACGCGAGCGATACGCTCGGCGGCTTCGTC
>NZ_AKVH01000028.1:0-9287 GCF_000278565.1 Pseudomonas sp. Ag1 | reverse complement strand
AGTGGTGGGGCAAAGACCTTTTGGTTACTTTTGGGGCGTTTGCCAAAAGTGACCCGCTGTAAGAGCGGAACCCTAAGTGGCCGTTACCGAAGAAACGGATATGTACCCAAAACCAAACCCAACCTTAAGGATTCCGAACACTCAAAAGACTCATCAACCCCGCCAACGGAAAATCCCCCTCCAACTCCGCCAGACTCGCCGTACTCATAGCCTGCGGCTGCCGCAAATGCCCATGCTGCAAATAACTGATCAGCCCCCCCACAAACGGCTGATGGCTAACCAGCAACACATCATCGTCATTGTCGAGATGCTTGAGCACCTCCAGCGGATTACTCTC
Organism: Pseudomonas sp. Ag1; assembly: GCF_000278565.1. Taxonomy (NCBI): domain Bacteria; kingdom Pseudomonadati; phylum Pseudomonadota; class Gammaproteobacteria; order Pseudomonadales; family Pseudomonadaceae; genus Pseudomonas; species Pseudomonas sp. Ag1. The sequence continues at coordinate 8,950 of NZ_AKVH01000028.1, read as the reverse complement.
CGGCGTCAACCAAGGCACAGGGCGGATCTCAGGCTCAAACCCCAACGCCTCCCGCACCAACTGCGCCGTCTGCTGCGCCCGCACATACGGACTGGCAATGATCGCCCGAATCGGCTGCCCGATCAGATGCCCCGCACTGCGCAACACCTCATCGCGCCCATGGGCCGTCAAATTACGCTCGGCATCCGTACGCGCATGCCCCTCGGCCTCACCGTGACGCAACACCCACACCTTCATAGCTTGGGTTCCTCATCACGCGCCGGATGCGGTGCAGGCGGCACACTGTGGGCAGCCTCACCTTCCGGTGCACGGGGCGTCGGCCAATCTGCAAACGGCCAAGGCTTCTGATCACTGTGAAAACTGCCAAACCGCCCAATCTGCGCCAAAAACTGACTCAGGCTGTCACCAAAATTCATCAGCCCCAGGTTCGGCGCCCCATACACCAGGCGATAAACCAGTTGCACCACCACCAGCGCGCCCAGCAGAAACTGCGCCACTTGCCACACCAGGGCAAACACCAGCATCCACAGCACACGCAGGCCAATGGATTCGTACTTGGGAGCTGCTTTCGGATCGTTCATGACGCGTTCCTCAGTTGAAACCACTGGTGGAAATAAAGTCGACATCGGTTTTAGGCTCGGCGCGCATCAGCAACTCGATGACCTGGTTCAAGGTGCGCCCTTCAAACAGGATCGCGTGCAACCCGGCAACCAGCGGCATATACACCCCGACCTCCTGAGACTTGGCCTTCAGCACCTTCAGGGTGTTGACGCCTTCCGCCACTTCGCCCAAACGCGTCACGGCGTCTTCCAGGCTCAAGCCCTGGCCAAGGGCAAAACCGACCTGATAGTTGCGGCTTTTCGGTGACGAGCAGGTGACGATCAGGTCGCCCACACCCGCCAGGCCAAGGAAGGTCATCGGGTTGGCGCCCTGATTGACCGCAAACCGGGTCATCTCGGCCAGGGCGCGAGTGATCAGCATGCTCTTGGTGTTTTCACCCATGCCCAGCGCAACCGCCATGCCGGCGATGATCGCGTAGACGTTCTTCAACGCCCCGCCCAGCTCGACGCCGAAACGGTCGGCACTGGCGTACACGCGGAAGGTGCGACCGTGCAGCACCTCCTGCACCCGCTCGCAGAGTTCTTCGTCTTCACTGGCGATCACCGTGGCAGTCAGCGCGTGCTCAGCCACTTCCCGCGCCAGGTTCGGCCCGGACAACACGCCAATCCGCGCTTCGGGGGCGATTTCTTCAAGGATCTCGCTCATCAACTTGAAGGTGTGCGCCTCAATGCCCTTGGTCAGGCTCACCAGCAGCTTGCCCGCCAGCCGCTCGGCATGGGGTGCAAGCACCGAACGCAGGGCACTGGAGGGCAGCGCGACGAAGCACAGGTCGCACTCGTCCAGCGTCGACTGTAAATCAGTCACCGGCTCCACGGCCGGCAGAATCTTGATGCCTTTAAGGTAACGGGGGTTTTCCCGGTTGACCCGAATGGCTTCGGCTTGCTCGGGGTCACGCATCCATTGACGCACCCGGTGACCATTTTCAGCCAGCAGATTAGCCACGGCGGTACCAAAACTTCCGCCTCCCAGGACCGCAATAGGGCGCTGTTCAGTCATATGCAATCCGTTAATCCATAGCAGTGGCGATGGCCGCATTATACGGAGCGACCCGCCTGCGGCCAGCCCCCGCGTCAATTCAAACGCTTGTCGGAAAATGCGACATTTGTGCGAAGTAATTACAGGGCCGACGACTGGCAAAAGGCCCCACCTCAGTTAACATGGGCGGCTATCCGTAATTATCAAGGCCGTGCCGTGTATTTGGGCCCTCCTCCTCGCTCATCCCTTCTGCTGACGTTGTTGTGCATGCCGTGGTGCAGTGTGCCGGTGCTGGCTGACGACCTGTTCCTCGACAGCCAGCCGCTGCCGCAGGTGCTGACCGCCACCCGGCTCAAGCAATCGGCCGCCGCCGTGCCCGGCAGCATGACGGTGATCGACAGCGAGCTGATCAAGGCCAGCGGTGCGCGGGATATCCCCGAACTGCTGCGGCTGGTGCCCGGGATGATGGTCGGCTACACCACCGGCAACCAGGCCGCCGTGAATTACCACGGCACCCAGGCGGGCGATGCGCGGCGCATGCAGGTGTTGATCGATGGGCGCTCGGTGTACCGCGCGGGCCTGGCCACGGTGGACTGGAGCGATATTCCGGTAGCCCTGGAAGACATCGACCGCATCGAGGTCTTCCGCGGCCCCAATACCGTCAGCTACGGCGCCAACGCGCTGATGGCCGTCGTCAACATCCTCACCCGCTCGCCGGCCAACAGCCATGGCACGCGGATGAAACTCACCCAGGGCGGCCGAGGGATCAACGACTGGTACGCCAGCCAGGGCATGGGCTGGGACACCGGCGATTTGCGCCTGTCACTCTCCGGTCAACAGGACGATGGCTTTGACAGCGACCGCGTGGGCGCTGACCGCCGCGACGGGCGCCGCCTGAACCGCTTCAGCCTGGCCGTGAGCCAGACCCTGAATGCGCAACAAAGCATCGACTGGCAACTGGACGCCAAGGAAGGCACCAACCAGCGCCCTTACACCTACCAACCAGTGTTCGACGGGATTACCGAAGGCGGTAACAATTCCGACGTCAGCGCCAAGGACTATGCCGGTTCCCTGCGCTGGAACTTCGATTTCAACCCCGATCACAGCCTGTATATCCAGGGTTCGGCCCAGCAGTGGGATCGCCGGCAGATCTGGCGCGCGTGCGATGCCAAGGTCTCGTTCAGCCCGGAACTGACGCAGCTGTGGCAGCTCAACCCCAACTATGCCGAGCGACTGGCCCGGCACATGAACAACTTCAACCCAGGCAACCTCCCACCCGGCAGCGCCGCCGAGCAGGCACTGGCCCGCCAGGTGCTCCAGCAATGGGGAGACGGCGGCAAGGACCCGGTCTGCGGCAACATCGACCAAAGCACCAAGGAAAGCCGCTACGACCTGGAGCTGCAAGACACCCTCAGCCTGTCCGACAGCCTGCGCCTGGTCAGCGGCATGAACTACCGCTACGACCGCGCCGACTCCGACACCTACTTCAACGGCACCCTGGACGACACCACCTGGCGCCTGTTCGGCCACCTGGAATGGCGGGCCAGCGAACACTGGCTGCTGCAGGGCGGCGCGATGTACGAAGACACCCACCTGAGCGGCAACTCGCTGACGCCACGGGTGGCCGTCAACTACCTGATCAACCCGCGCCACGGCCTGCGCGCGGTGTACTCCGAAGCCATTCGCTCCCCGGACATGTTCGAGAACAACGTCAACTGGAGCTACCGCGTCACCAACCTCAGCTCGCCGGCCTACGGCCAGAACTCCGGCCAATACTTCGTGGTGACCCGTGGCCCGGGCAACCTCGACAAAGAGCTGATGCGCTCCCGGGAGCTGGGCTACAACGGCTTTTTTGCCGACATCGGGCTGAACGTCGACGTGAAGCTGTTCTACGACGAAATCAGCGAAATGGTCAGCGAGCCGCTGCGCAACAACCAGTACATCGCCAGCAACTCGAACAGCTCGCGCTTTACCGGCACCGAAACCCAGCTCGACTGGCACATGAGCACCGCCGACCGGCTGCGCGTCACCTATGCTTATGTGGATGCCAGCGCCACCAACCCCCTGGACAGGCAGCAGACCGCCCGCAACAGCGGCTCGGCCGGCTGGATGCGGGAATGGGGCCATGGCTGGTCCAGCGCGGTGTTCTACTATGGCGACGATGCGCTCAACCAGTATCGCTTCGAACGGGTCGACCTGCGGGTGGCCAAGCGCATTGCCTTGGGCAAAGCCAACGTGGAGCTGGCCGGCATGTTGCAACAACGCCTCGACAATCAGCCCACCACCTGGCCCGACAACAACTATGACCAACGCCACGTGCTCTACTTCAGTGCGGAGTTAGAGTTCTAGTGGACAGCGACTCGTCACGGATGACCCTGCCCTTTACCGCCCGGCTATGGCGGTGCTGTGTGTTGCTTGGGGTTTTACTGTTTGCCGCACCGACATGGGCAGCGGATATCCTGCTGACCGCCGACGAAGACGGCCCGGGCGTACAAACATTCGTCCAGGCCCTGGCCCTGCAGCGTCCCGAAGACAGCGTGAAGTTCACCCCGCTCAAGGACCTGCCCGCCCCCGCAAACTTGCCGACCAGCACCCGCCTGATCCTGCTGGACCTGCCCAGCCTTGACTGGCGCCTGCAAGACGCCCAGGGCCCACCGACCCTGGTGCTGCGCATCAGCCGCCTGCAAGCGCGCCAGCGCCTGGGTGCCACGTTGCCTGCGAAGATCAGCCTGCTGTGGAGCGACCCACCGCTGGACCGACAACTGCGCCTGATCACCGGCATCCTGCCTCAGGCCCGGCGCATCGGCGTGCTCTATGGCATCGACAGCGAGTTCCTGCTGCGCGAGCTGCGCCAGTACGCCGCGCCCATGGGCCTGGAGATCGTGCCCCAGCTTTGGGAAAACATTAATGACAGTCGCCCGCTGCAAAGCCTGTTCAAGAACAGCGACGTCTTGCTGGGGCTGGATGATCCCCAGCTGTACAACCCGAAAACCGCGAAAAACCTGCTGCTCAGCAGCTACGCCAGGCAATTGCCACTGGTCGGGCCCAACGCCGGGTTCGTCAAGGCCGGCAGCCTGGCCAGCACCTACAGCGATCAGACCGACTGGCTGGATGTGCTCGACCGCCTGCTGGATCATGCGCCGGCCAGTTGGCCACGCTCGCTGTACCCGGAACGTTTCAAAGTCGTAGGCAACCCGCAGGTTGCGCGCTCACTGGGGATCGAACAGGTGGACGAAACCAACGTCGCCGCCCGCCTGGCCGAAGGAGAAAAACGCCCATGACATTTCGTCGCCGTTGGGACATCAACACCCGGACCCAGCTCATTACCCTGGGCCCGGCACTCCTGCTGACGCTGCTGTTGATCAGCTTCTTCACCTTCGTGCGGATCCAGGACCTGCGCCAGGAACTGGACCACACCGGCCAGTTGATCGCCAACCAACTGGCGCCGGCCACCGAATACGGGGTGATTTCCGGCAACAACGACGTGCTTGAAAGCCTGTTGCGGGCCACCCTCGCCACGCCGCACGTGCGCTTCCTGGAGATTCAGGACAGCGCAGAAAATATCCTGGTGTATGTCGAGCAACCGTCGGAGAAGCACGATCGCTCGCTGTCGGTGAAAGTCTTCCAGGCGCCGATTCGCCTGCAACATATCCAGCTGGGCAATGACTTCTTCCAGGACAGTACTGCCGAGCCCAAGGCCCCGCGCGCAGACTACCTGGGGCGAGTGATTGTCGGCATGTCCAACGATGCGTTCAGCCAGCGCCAGCAGGAAATCCTGTTCAAGGCCGGGATTCTCGCGCTGTTCGCCCTGCTGTTTACGTTCCTGCTGGCCCGGCGCCTGGCGGCCAGCCTGTCGCAACCGATCAGCGCCATGGGCAATGCGGTCAAGGCGATCCAGCAGGGCGATTACCAGACGCCGCTGCCCATCGTGGATGACTCGGAACTGGGCGACCTGTCGCGCCACATCAATAACCTCGCCGATGGCTTGAACCAGGCCAGTCGTGAACAGCACCAGGCCATGGCCCAGTTGATCCAGACCCGCGAAGAAGCCGAGCGGGCGAACAATGCCAAGTCGGACTTCCTGGCGATGATGAGCCATGAATTGCGCACGCCGATGAACGGGGTGCTGGGCATGCTGCAACTGCTGGAAACCACCGACATGACCGAGGAACAGACCGAATACGCGGCACTGGCCTCGGAGTCCACCGAACACCTGCTGAAGGTGATCAACGACATCCTCGACTTCTCGCGCATCGAGCGCGCGGCCCTGGAGCTTGAGCACATTCCGTTCGACCTGGTGGAGCTGATCGGCAGTTGCGCCCAGGCCTTCCAGCACGCCGCCCAACAACGCGGGCTGGCGCTCGAAGTGCCGATCCCCCAGGGCCTGGGCTCGCTGCAAGTACAGGGCGACCCGACCCGCATCCGGCAGATTTTGGTGAACCTGATCGGCAATGCCCTGAAGTTCACCGAGCAGGGCACCGTCACCGTCGAACCCCACTGGCAGACCCTGGACCATGAATTGCTGTGGTTCACCTGCACCGTGCGCGATAGCGGGATTGGCATTTCCGCCGAGCGCCTGGAACTGATGTTCGATGCGTTCCAGCAAGCCGACAGTTCCATTTCAAGACGTTACGGCGGCACCGGACTGGGACTGCCTATCGCACGCACCCTGGCCGAACGCATGGGCGGCACCCTGCGCGCCCAGAGCGAAGAAGGCCACGGCTCGGTGTTTACCCTGGAAATTCCGCTGGCGATCTACCAGCAGAGCTTGCCGGTGCTCGCGCCGAATACCGAAGGCAATGGCCGTGCGGGCGAAGGGCGCAACGTGTTGCTGGTGGAAGACAACCCGGTCAATCGCACGGTGGTCGAAGCCATGCTGCGCAGCCTGGGGTTCGAGGTGAGCATCGCCACCGACGGCGCCGAAGCGATTCGCAGCGCCGAGAGCCTGATTTTTACCGCAATCCTGATGGACTGCCGACTGCCGGGCATCGATGGCTACGAGGCTACCCGGCAGATTCGCCAGTTGCCCGGTTGCGCCGAGCTGCCAATCATTGCCCTCACGGCCAATGCCTTGCAGGGCGATCGCGAAGCCTGCCTGGCAGCTGGAATGAACGATTACCTGGCAAAGCCGTTCAAACGCACGGATTTGCAGCAAATCCTGCAGAGATGGGTGCAGTAACACGGTGCCATCAGCCAACTGCGACTGGCGTGAAAGACGAAAGTGCGGCAGTCTTAGGCACCCGAACGGGCCCGTAAACCGGCCCGGTTTATAATTTCAGTGCACAAGTGTACATTCATGACCTTGACGCTGTGACTTTCACTACAACGCAATAGTCTATGTGTAGGCTGCCGATATGAGGCATGAACGCTTCAGTCGGCCGGGAAGATTTGCCCTGCCCTGCCGCATGGGATTATTGAGGAGCTCGCATGACCAAACAAAACGCCTTTACTCGGGAAGACCTGCTGCGCTGCAGTCGCGGTGAGCTGTTCGGCCCAGGTAACGCGCAACTGCCCGCCCCGAACATGCTGATGGTGGATCGCATCACCCATATCAGCGAAGAGGGTGGCAAGTACGGCAAAGGTGAATTGGTCGCCGAGCTGGATATCACCCCTGACCTGTGGTTTTTCGCCTGCCATTTCGAAGGCGATCCGGTGATGCCGGGCTGCCTGGGCCTTGACGCCATGTGGCAGCTGGTCGGTTTCTACCTGGGCTGGCAAGGCCTGCCGGGCCGCGGTCGCGCCCTGGGTTCGGGCGAAGTGAAGTTCTTTGGCCAGGTCTTGCCGACCGCCAAGAAAGTCACTTACAACATTCAAATCAAGCGCGTCCTCAAGGGCAAGCTGAACCTGGCCATTGCCGATGGTTCGGTGACTGTCGACGGTCGCGAGATTTATACTGCCGAAGGCCTTCGGGTCGGCGTATTCACTTCCACTGACAACTTTTAAGGGTTATCCGCATGCGCCGCGTCGTTATCACTGGTCTGGGCATTGTTTCGTGCCTGGGCAATGACAAAGAGACCGTCTCCGCTAACCTGCGTGCAAGTCGCCCTGGCATCCGCTTCAACCCGGAATATGCCGAAATGGGTCTGCGTAGCCAGGTTTCCGGCTCCATCGACCTGCCCCTCGAAGAACTGATCGATCGCAAGATCTATCGCTTCGTCGGCCACGCAGCCGCTTACGCCTACCTGGCCATGAAGGACGCGATCACCGATTCCGGCCTGAGCGAAGACCAGGTATCCAACGTGCGCACCGGCCTGATCGCCGGTTCCGGTGGCGCGTCGACCTTGAACCAGATGGAAGCGCTGGACATCCTGCGCGAGAAAGGCGTCAAGCGCGTTGGCCCGTACCGCGTCACGCGGACCATGGGCAGCACCGTTTCCGCCTGCCTGGCCACGCCGTTCAAGATCAAGGGCGTGAACTACTCGATCTCCTCCGCTTGCGCCACCAGTGCTCACTGCATCGGTACCGCTGTAGAACAGATCCAGTTGGGCAAGCAGGACATCGTGTTTGCCGGCGGCGGTGAAGAAGAACATTGGAGCCAGTCGTTCCTGTTCGACGCCATGGGCGCCCTGTCGACCCAGTACAACGAAACCCCGGACAAAGCCTCCCGCGCCTATGACAAGAACCGTGATGGCTTCGTCATTGCCGGCGGTGGCGGCATGGTGGTGGTCGAGGAGCTGGAACACGCCCTGGCCCGTGGTGCGAAGATCTACGCGGAAATCGTCGGCTACGGCGCGACGTCCGACGGCTACGACATGGTTGCGCCAAGCGGCGAAGGCGCCATCCGCTGCATGCAGATGGCCATGTCCACCGTTGATACCCCGATCGACTACCTGAACACCCACGGTACTTCGACTCCGGTCGGCGACTCCAAGGAAATGGAAGGCGTGCGTGCGGTATTCGGCGACAAGGCTCCGGCGATCAGCTCTACCAAGAGCCTGTCGGGTCACTCCCTGGGCGCCGCTGGCGTTCACGAAGCGATCTACTGCCTGCTGATGATGGAAGGCAACTTCATGGCAGGTTCTGCCAACATCGAGGAACTGGACCCGGACGTGGCTGACATGCCTATCCTGACCAAGACTCGTGAAGATGCGACCATCAATACGGTGATGAGCAACAGCTTCGGCTTTGGTGGCACTAACGCTACCTTGGTGCTGAAACGCTGGCAGGGTAAGTAAAAGCCCTCGCGGCTTGATCGTCTGAAAACGCCCCGACTGGTTCGGGGCGTTTTTTTTTGCGTTGGTTGTTGGGTGTATATCCATTATTTGGGTGATGGCCGCCTATGGTTCCGCTCTTACAGCGGCTCACTTTTGAAGAGCGCAAAAGTAAGCAAAACGCTCTTGCCCCACCACTCGGC
>NZ_AKVH01000027.1:0-9070 GCF_000278565.1 Pseudomonas sp. Ag1 | reverse complement strand
AGAATCACCCTCCCACCCCCCACCCAACGCCGTATACAAATTCACCTCCGCCACCAACTGCGCCAACCGATCAACAATCAACGCCTGCTGCGAACTGAACAACGACCGCTGCGCATCCAGAAACACCAGATTACTGTCCACCCCACTGCGATACCGGTGCTGAGCCAGGTCGTAATACGTCTGGTTGGCCCGAACAAAATCCCGCTGCGCCGCCAGTTGCTCGTTATACGTTTGACGCGCCGCCAGCCCGTCCGAGACTTCCTGGAACGCGGTCTGAATCGACTTCTCATACTGCGCGACATAAATGTTCTTCTGAATCTTCGCGTAATCCAGGCTGGCCCGCAGGCTGCCCGCATTGAAGATCGGCAGATTGATCTGCGGCTGGAACCCCCAACTCCCCGAGCCCCCCTGGAACAATCCCGACAGATCCTTACTCGAGGTGCCCGCGTTGGCCGTCAGCGTAACCGAAGGAAAAAACGCCGCCCGCGCCGCGCCAATATTCGCGTTGGCCGCCTGAAGCTGATACTCGGCCTGCACAATATCCGGCCGCCGTTGCAGCAGGTCCGACGGCAATCCGGCCGGCACCCGGGCTACCAGGTCGTCGGACAGCGGCTGTGCCGGCAAAGAATCCGGCACCGGCCCACCCACCAGCAACGCCAGGCTGTTGAGGTCCTGGGCCACCTGCCGCTGGTAGCGCGCAATGCTTGCCCGGGTACTTTCGACGCTGGTCTGGGCCTGGATCACATCGATCGACGTCGCCTTGCCCGCCGTTTTACTGCGCGACGTCAGGCGCAGGCTGTGCTCGTCCGAGGCCAGCGTCTGCCGGGCCAGGGCCAGCAGTTCCTGGTCGGCGCGCCAGGTCAGGTAAGCGTTGGCGACGTTGGCCACCAGGCTCAGTTGCGCGCTGCGCCGAGCTTCTTCAGTGGCCAGGTATTGCAGCATCGCCTGCTCACTGAGGCTGCGTACACGGCCGAAAAAATCCAGCTCGTAGGCGCTGACGCCCAATGTCGCCGAATAGGTAGAGGTGATCGCAGACTTGCCGGTGGTAGTGGCGCGCCGCGGGACTTTCTGGCGGTTTTCGGCACCCGTGGCAGACACCGCCGGGAACAGGTCGGCACGCTGGATGCGGTACTGCGCCTGGAACGCTTCGACATTCAGCGCCGCCACCCGCAGGTCACGGTTATTCACCAGGGCCTGGCCAATCAACTGCCGCATCACCGGGTCACGGAACAACTGTTGCCAGTCAGGCCCGGAGGCCGATGGCCCCACCCGGTCCGCGTTATACACCGGGAAGTGCGCCGGGGTCGGTGCCTCGGGCCGCTGATAGTCCGGGATCAACGAACACCCGCCAAGCACACACGCCACGCCGAGCATCAGTTTTTTCATCACGCGCCAACCATCCATTTGGCCAGGCCATGCCGGCCACTCACGCCCAGTTTGGCCGCCGCGCGCTTGAGGTAGGTTTCGATGGAGCTGTTTTTCACGCTGAGTTTCTCGGCCATCTGCGGTACGGTTCCGCCGGTCAACAACCCCAGGCAAACCTCCTGTTCCCGCGCCGATAAGGTGATGTCACTGAGTGACAGGCGTTTATAGAATTCGCGCTGCAATTGCGACTGCTCCAACGGAGTTTTAGAGGGCTCGGGCGCTACCGGCGGGGCCTGTCGATTGATCTGCGCGTGGCGCTCGATCAACGGCAGCAAGGTTTCCGAAAGGCTCTTGAGAAACGACAGCTGCGCCAGGGAAAAGGCGCGTTGGGTGTGGGGCCGGTAGAACGAAATCACGCAGCGCCGATTGGCCTGGCGCGATACCAGGTTGCACTGATGGGAGGTGCCGCGGGTGTGGGTGCTGTCGGCCTTGGCATTCATCTGGATCAACAGCGGGTCGTTCATGCCGAGCATTTTTTTCAGCAGCGGATGATCGTCGCGGTGATGCAGGGTGCGCGGTGGCGGCAGGTCCTGCTTCAACCCGTCGCTGCCAAGTAACTTGATATCGAGCACGCAGGCCTGGTGCTCGTCGAGGGTCCATTCACTGAGGTCCACCAAGTGAACCGGTACCAGCTTGTTGACCAGTTGCAGCATGTTCGCTGCGAAGTGTTCAGTGCCGGTGCTTGAAATCAACTCTCCCAACTCGAAATAAAAATGCGGATTTTCCATATTCCGAATACTGCTGGTCAGACTCATAGCCATCTCATCCTTGATGTCGAAAACCGTCAACGGTTGCCCGTACGTGTGCAGGCCTCCCGTTCTCCTTGAACCTGGGTCGGTGCTCGAGGCTTCATTTAGCCACGTGGATTTGTCCTACGTATGTAGCGGAAACGAGGGACACAACCTGCCATAAAAAGCGCGCCATTATTTCGTCATTTCCGACAGGGATATAGGCTGAAGCTGCAGGGTAAAAGGATTTTAGAGTTTGTTAACTAGTTGATATAAAACATATTTACTCAATTTTCTCGACATGCCCGGCTATATGGCATCGGCCAGATGTAGCCAATCTCCTACATCCATTTAATCGTTTCAGCACTGAACCATCAGCCAACCCCGGCGCGGTACCCAGGCTGTCCGGGTTTCGGGTGACATACGGCCCTCCGGGGCGATGCTTAAATCCCGTTGATTTCGCCTCAATGGGGCGTTGTGCGCCTTATCGACACCTCACATGAGAAGGATCTTATGACGTATTTCCCCCTGACCGCCGCCCAGCGGGATATCTGGCTCGACCAACTGCGCCTCGGTGACTCGCCGCTGTACAACATCGGGGGTTATATCGAACTCACGGGCACCGTGAATCCCGCATTGATCCAGCGAGCCATCGAGCACCTGGTGGCCAAGCACGACGCATTGCGTACGGTGTTGCAAGTGGCGGCCGATGGCTTGCCACGGCAGGCGTTTGCCGAGGCCATGGCGGTATCGGTGCCGCAGCATGACGTCTCGCGCCAGCCGGATCCCCGCGCGGCCGCCGAGGCCTTGTTGCAGGCGCAGATGGCGCGAACCTATGCGCTGGTCGACGAGCCGTTGTTCCGCTTCTTCCTGGTCAAGCTCGATGACCAGCATTACCGCCTCGGCACCCAGGCTCACCACCTGATTCTCGATGGCTGGGGCTTTGGCCAGATGCTGCAATCCCTTGCAGGTATCTACAGCGCCCTGGAGCAGGGCCGGCAGCCGGACCTGTCGGCGCCGTCCTATATCGACTTCATCGACAACGATGAACGCTATCGCGAGTCGGCCCGTTACGCCCGGGACCGCAGCTACTGGCTGGACAAATACCAGGCGCTGCCAGAGCCGCTGCTGACGCGCCGTTACCAGGCCAAGGGCGAGGCACCGAGCAACACCCTGGTAGCACCGTTTCCGGCGGCGCTGCTCAATCGCATGGCGCGGGTGGCGAACCATTACCAGGCGTCGGCGTTCCATGTGTTATTGGCGGCGATGTACCTGTACTTCAGCCGCACCGGCCAGCGCCAGGAGTGGGTGGTGGGGCTGCCGATACTCAACCGTTCCAATGCACGCTTTCGTTCGACCCTGGGGCTGTTCACCCAGGTCAGTGCCGTGCGCTTGCAGTTCCGCGACGACCTGCCTTTCAGCGCCCTGGTGCGTGGCGTGCGCGACCAGCTCCAGCAGGATTTTCGGCATCAACGTTTCCCGCTGAGCGAGATGAATCGCGAGCTGGGTTTGCTGCGCGTCGACCGCGGCCAACTGTTCGACCTGTCGGTGTCCTATGAGCAGGACGACCATGAATTTCGCTACGGCCAGGCGTCGGCCCGGGCAATCAAGGTGTCCAACCACCATGAGCCGTTGCCGCTGGCGATTCACTTGCGCAGCAATCGCTACCACGACACGGCGTGCCTGCACTGCGTCTACAACGAGGCGTACTTCCAGGTACACGAGGTGCAGGCCCTGGCTGATCGCCTGGTGTATGTGCTGGAGCAGGGGCTGGAAAACACCGCGTTGCCCCTGGCTGACTTCTCGCTGATAACGCCCGAGGAAACCGCGCAGTTGCAACGCTGGAACGCCACCGCCCAGGCCTATCCCGCAGCGCAAACCCTGCATGGGCGCGTCGAGGCCCAGGCCGCGGTGACCCCGCATGCGGTGGCGGCGGTGTATCAGGGGCAGCGATTGACGTATGACCAATTGAATCAACGGGCCAATGCCCTGGCGCGGCAGCTATTGGTGCTGGGGGTAAAGCCCGACGACCGTGTGGCGATCGTCGCCCGGCGCGGCCTGGAGACGCTGGTGGGCTTGCTGGGGATTCTCAAGTCCGGCGCCTGTTATGTCCCGGTGGACCCGGCCCATCCTGCCGAGCGCCTGCACTACCTGCTCGATGACAGCGCGCCGGTGGCGGTGCTGACGCAGACGGATTTGCTCGAGCGTCTACCGGTATTGAGCGTGCCGGTCATCAATCTGGATCACGCCACGGCGCAGTTGGCGCGCAACCCGCAAGTGGCGATGACACCCGCCAACCTCGCTTATGTGATCTACACCTCGGGCTCCACCGGCCTGCCCAAGGGCGTGATGGTGGAGCACCACACCGTGGCCAACCTGGTGGACTGGCATTGCCAGGCCTTCGATTTGCACGCGGGCAGCCATACCGCCAGCGTTGCCGGTTTCGGGTTTGACGCCATGGCCTGGGAGGTCTGGCCAGCGCTGTGCGTGGGCGCGACCTTGCACTTGCCGCCGGCCCACGACGGCGCCGAAGACATCGACGCGCTGCTGGCCTGGTGGCGCGCGCAACCACTGGACGTATGCTTCCTGCCCACGCCGGTGGCCGAGTATGCGTTCAGCCAGAATATCGAACACCCGACTTTGCGCACGCTGCTGATTGGTGGCGACCGCCTGCGCCAGTTCAACCAGGCGCGCAGTTTCACGGTGATCAACAACTACGGTCCCACTGAAGCCACCGTGGTTGCCACCTCGGGCCTCGTTGAGGCCGGGCAGGCGCTGCACATCGGCAAACCCATCGCGAATGCCGCGGTCTACCTGCTGGATGAGCAACAGCGGCCGGTGCCCATCGGTACTGCAGGCGAGTTGTACGTCGGCGGGAAAGGCGTGGCGCGGGGCTATTTGAACCGCCCGGACATGACCGCAGAGCGCTTCCTTGATGACCCATTCAACCCAGGCCGCATGTACCGCACCGGCGACCTGGCGCGTTGGCTGCCGGATGGGAATATTGAATATTTGGGCCGCAACGACGACCAGGTAAAAATTCGCGGCGTGCGTATCGAGCCGGGGGAAATCGAGTCCGCCCTGGCGGCTTATGAAGGGGTCACCGAAGCGGTGGTGCTGGTACGCGAGGGGCAGCTGTTGGCCTGGTTCACCGAGCATGCGCCGGTAGCGATTGAAGCGCTTCGCGCCCATCTTAAATCACGCTTGCCGGATTACATGGTGCCGCAGGCCTACGTAAAGCTGGACGCGCTGCCCCTGACGGCCAACGGCAAACTCGACCGCAAGGCCTTGCCGGCACCCGGTGCCGATGCATTTATCAGTCGAATTTACGAAGCCCCCGAAGGGCCTACGGAAATCGCCCTGGCGCAGATCTGGGCCGATGTGCTGCACGTCGAGCGGGTGGGGCGGCATGACCATTTCTTCGAGTTGGGCGGCCATTCGCTGTTGGCGGTCCAGTTGGTGCAGCACATGCGCCAGGTCGGGTTGCAGGCCGACGTGCAGGTGCTGTTCGGCCAGCCGACCCTGGCCGCACTGGCGGCAGCGGTTGGCCAGGGCACCGTGCTTGATGTGCCGGCCAACCGTGTTCCGGCGGGTTGCCAATTGATTACTCCGGACCTGCTGGCGCTGGCCGAACTGGACCCGCCGACGATAGAACGCATCGTCGCCGCGATCCCCGGCGGCGCCGCCAATGTGCAGGAGATCTACCCGCTGGCGCCGTTGCAGGAAGGCCTGCTGTATCACCACATCACCGACGAGCGCGATCCGTACCAGCAACACGCGATGTTCAGCTTTGCCCGCCGTGAACAGCTGGAAGCGTTCGCCCAGGCGCTGCAACAGGTGATCGACCGCCATGACATCCTGCGCACCAGCCTGGCGTGGGATGCCCTCGAACAACCGATGCAAGTGGTGTGGCGCAAGGCGATTCTGGACGTGCAACCGGTGGCCCTCCAGGGGGACTCAATTCTCGAACAACTGCGCGAACGCCAGCGGCCACTGGACTTGCGCAAGGCGCCGCTGATGGCCCTGGATTACGCCGAAGACCGGCAGAACCGCCGTTGGGTGGGCATGCTGCGTTTCCATCACCTGGTGAACGACGCCACATCGACGCAAGTACTGATGGCGGAAATCCAGGCTCATCTGCTTGGCCAGCAACAGCAATTGCCGGCGCCGGTGCCCTATCGCAACGTGGTCGCCCAGGCCCGGTCAGCGGAACGCCAGGCCGGGCACGAAGCGTTCTTTCGCGAGCGGCTGGCGGATGTCGACGAGCCGACCCTGGCCTTCGGTTTACAGGAACGCCAGGCGGATCGCCGTGACACCGAGGAAGCCGACGTGCTGCTTCCCGACGCACTCGGCCAGTTGTTGCGCGAGCAGGCCCGCACCTTGGGTGTCAGCGCGGCGAGCCTGTTTCATCTGGCGTGGGCCCAGGTACTGGGTCGCGTCTCGGGCCGTGACGATGTGGTGTTCGGTACGGTTCTGCTGGGACGCCTGCAGGCCGGTGAGGGCGCGGACCGTGCCCTGGGCATGTTCATCAACACCTTGCCACTGCGGGTACGCCTGGCCGGGGTGACGGTGCGCGAGGCGATCAGGCAGACGCAGCAGCAACTCAGCGCCTTGCTCGCCCACGAGCAAGCGTCCCTGGCGTTGGCCCAGCGTTGCAGCGGCGTCACACCGCTGTTCAACAGCCTGCTGAATTACCGGCATGTCTCGGTCGAGGCACTCGAGGTGCTGCAGCCCGGCATCGAATTGCTGAGCAGCGAAGACATCCTCAGCTACCCACTGATGCTGACGGTGGACGACCTGGCCAGCGGTTTCCGGCTCAAGGCCAAGGCGCCCCGCAAGGTCGGTGCCCAGCGCCTGCTGGACTACCTTGGCACGGTGCTGGCGGGATTGGTGGAGACGCCCGAGGCGCCGCTGTTCGATGTGCAGGTGCTGCCCGCGACCGAACTGCAACAGCAACTGGTGGACTTCAACGCCAGCGAAACCGACTACCCCGAGGACCAGACCGTCCACGCCCTGTTCGAAGCCCATGCCCGGCACACACCTCACGCGGTGGCGGTGCAGGCCGGTGAGCAGCAACTGACTTACCGCCAGCTCAACGAGCGCGCCAACCGCCTGGCCTATCACCTGCGCGAGCGCGGCGTGCAGCCGGATTCGCGGGTCGCCTTGTGTGTCGAGCGCGGGTTGGACCTGGTGGTGGGCTTGCTGGCCATCCTCAAGGCGGGGGGCGCCTATGTACCGTTGGACCCGGGCTACCCTCGCGAGCGTCTCGCCTACATGCTGCAAGACAGCGCGCCGGTCGCCTTGCTGGTACACGGCGCGACCCGGGATTTGCCGGGGGAGGTGTCGATACCGGTGATCGACCTCGACCACGGCGCCTGGCAGCAGGCGCCTGAAGGCAACCCGCGAGTGCCGGGGCTGAGCGTACGCAACCTGGCGTACGTGATGTACACCTCCGGCTCCACCGGCACGCCCAAGGGCGTGATGATCGAGCATCGGGGCCTGGGCAACCTGATGCACTGGGGCTCGCAACTGTGCCCGAATGCCGAGGGTGGCGCGTTGTTGCAGCGGGCGCCGTTCAGTTTTGACGGTTCGGTGTGGGAGCTGTTCTGGCCGCTGACCAATGGCATGCGCCTGGTCCTGGCGCGTCCCGATGGGCACCGTGAACCGGCGTACCTGGCGCAGGTGATTCGTGAGCAACAGGTCAGCGTGATCAAGTTTGTGCCGGCGATGTTGCAGCAGTTTCTGGAGCTGGAGGAGTCTGCGCTTTGTACCAGCCTTACCGACGTTTTATGCGGTGGTGGGGAGCTGACAGAGGCCTTGGCCCGTGGGGTTCAGGCGCGATTGCCCAAGGTGCGCTTGCATAACGTCTACGGACCGACCGAGGCGACGGTGGACAGCAGTGCCTGGACGCTGGAGCCGGGTGCGCCGGTGCCGGGGTTGCAGTTGCCGATTGGGCGGGCCATCAGTAATACCCGGCTTTACGTATTGGATGAGCATGATCGGCCGGTGCCGCTGGGGTGCAGTGGGCAGTTGCATATCGGCGGGGTGGGCGTGGCTCGCGGGTATCTGGGGTTGGAGCAGATGACGGCGGAGCGGTTTATCGATAGCCCGTTTGTGGCGGGGGATCGGTTGTATCGCACGGGGGATCTGGTGCGGTATTTGCCGGACGGGAACCTGGAGTTTCTGGGGCGCAATGACTTTCAGGTGAAGCTGCGCGGGGTTCGGCTGGAGCTGGGGGAGGTTGAGGCGCGGTTGGGTGCGCATCCTGCGTTGCGGGAGGTGGCGGTGTTGATTCGGGATGAGCGGTTGGTGGCGTATTTCACTGTTCGTGATGCGGTGCCGGGGCTTGAGGCGTTGCGCAGTTACATGGTGGAGGGGTTGCCTGAGTACATGGTGCCTTCGGCGTTTGTGCGGGTGGAGGTGTGGCCGCTTAATCCGGCGGGGAAGCTGGATCGCAAGGGGTTGCCGGAGCCTGGGGTGGAGGCGGTGTTGAGTCGCGCCTATGAACCGCCTCAGGGGGAGGTGGAGACGGTGATTGCTGGGGTTTGGGCGCAGGTGCTGAAGCTGGATCGGGTGGGGCGTCAGGATCACTTTTTTGAGTTGGGAGGGCATTCGTTGTTGGCCGTGGGGGTGGTGGCGCGGATGCGTAAGGCGGGGTTGGAGGTGGATGCGCGCTCGTTGTTCAGTCAGCCGACGGTGGTGGGGTTGGCGGGGGTGGTTGGGAGGCGGGTGGAGCGGGTGGAGGTGGTGCCTGCTTTGGGGATTCCGCAGTTGGGGCGTAGACGCAGGATTTGAGTGGTGGTGTGGTGTGGTGTGCATATCCGTTTCTTCGGTAACGGCCACCTATGGTTCCGCTCTTACAGCGGCTCACTTTGGAAAAGCCCCAAAGTAAGCAAAGGGCTCTGCCCCGCCTGTCG
>NZ_AKVH01000026.1:0-8488 GCF_000278565.1 Pseudomonas sp. Ag1 | reverse complement strand
CGACGGCCTCGCCCGTGACTCCCACCGCCTTTGCCAACTCGGCCAGGATCTGGCTCACGCCAGCGGCACCCTGGAAAAAGGCGCGCGCCACCAACTGGCGGAAATCGCCCAGATGACCGGTTCCATGCAGCGCATGGACTAATGGCCGACAGTAGCCGCTCATGACAGACCACTTCCAGCCAAGCCAGTGAGCCACTCCAACCCTATCGGCGAACAAAACCAAAACACCCCGCACTTCAACCAAAGGCGGGGCGTTCTCTCCAGCATCACTTCACATCAATCACATCGCCGTATGAAAAATCTGCTCAATCTCATCCTGATTGGCAGGACGCGGATTGGTAAAGCCGCAGGCATCTTTCATCGCATTGGTTGCCAGGGTCGGAATATCGTCAGCCTTCACACCCAGCTCAACAAGCCCGCTCGGAATCCCCACATCCGCAGACAGTTTACGGATGGCCGTGATAGCCGCCGCAGCGCCCTTGTCCGCATCCAAATGCTGAGTCTCAACCCCCATCGCATGAGCGATATCCTTAAACCGGGCCGGGCATACGCTGGCGTTGAAGCTCGACACATGGGGCAGCAGGATCGCGTTGCACACGCCGTGAGGCAGGTCGTAGAACCCGCCCAGTTGGTGCGCCATGGCGTGCACGTAACCCAGCGAAGCATTGTTGAAGGCCATGCCGGCAAGGAATTGCGCGTAGGCCATGTTTTCCCGGGCGGTCATGTTGTCACCCTGGGCAACGGCGGTGCGCAGGTTGGCCGAGATCAATTCGATGGCTTTGAGTGCACAGGCATCGGTGATCGGCGTGGCCGCCGTCGACACGTAGGCTTCGACGGCGTGGGTCAGTGCGTCCATGCCGGTGGCGGCGGTCAGGCCTTTGGGCATGGCGGCCATCAGCGAGGGGTCGTTGACGGATAACAGGGGGGTGACGTTGCGGTCGACGATGGCCATTTTCACGTGGCGGACTTCGTCGGTGATGATGCAGAAACGGGTCATTTCACTCGCCGTGCCGGCGGTGGTGTTGATGGCGATCAGTGGCATTTGTGGTTTGGCGGATTGGTCGACGCCTTCGTAGTCGCTGATGTGCCCACCGTTGGCGGCGCACAGGGCAATGCCCTTGGCGCAGTCATGGGGGGAACCGCCGCCCAGGGAAATAATGAAATCACAGTCGCTGCGGGCCAGCAATTCAAGGCCCTTTTCCACGTTGCTGACGGTCGGATTCGGTTTGGCGCCGTCAAACAGGGTGGAGTCGATGTCTTGCTGGGCCAGCAGGCCGGCGACCTTGGCCGCCACGCCGGCTTTGGCCAGGCCGGCATCGGTGACGATCAAGGCTTTGCGGAACCCGTACTTGCGGATTGCGAGCATCGCCTCGTCGAGGCTGCCAATGCCCATCATGTTCACGGAAGGAATGAAGAAGGTGCTACTCATGATAAATCCTCTTTTTATTATGGAGACACGGGAGTCAGTGAGGTTTTCTACTCATCTCGCAGGTGATGCGACGCCTCTTGTTGTCATCGTTGACGATCACAAAGCTGAGCCTAAACCTATGGCGTCAGACCGAAATGGTCCTTTAGCGGGCATTGACACCTCCTTTAGTACTGGAAGCAGGGCTTCACCCATTCCATGGGGGGCGGCAGCAAAATCTGACTTGCGCAGACCCCGACCCGCACGGATGGTTATGATGGTTCGCTGATCAACAGCCCTCACCCACTCTCCTGTGCAGGAACTGCAAAATGAGCATTGATTGGATCAACTTCACGCCTTGGGCTTCATTAGGCGCAGGCGCCTTGATCGGGCTGTCCGTCAGCGTGTTTGTTCTCGGGTATCTGCCCTGGGCCTGCGGTCGCCCTTCTGTTTACCGGGCACTGGCAAATTCTCATCTTCGTAGTGGCGATGCTGGCGGGTATGTACGTGTTTTCCAGCCTGGAAGGCCGGCGCACGTCTTGATGGGGTTTGACCCCGATTTTTACTGAACGCAACTCAAGGACGGCTTCATGGAACGACTCCAACCTCGTGGCACTGATGCGGACGGTTATATCCTCACCGTGTCCAACGTCGAGACGCAGCCACAGTTTCAGGCTTTGCTGACGGACGTTTGCATGACGCTCGCGCGGCCGGAACCTCTGCTGGACGGGATTTATCTTTATGGCAGTGTCGCGAGAGGCGACGCCGTGCCGGGGTTTTCTGACCTTGACCTAACCCTTATTCTGCACAGCCCACCTACGTCGCAGGATCTGGAAATGCTGGAGTCGAAAAGGCGCACGCTGGAAAGTCGGCATGCCGAAGTCACCAAGATCGATTTCGATATCGGTAGTCGTGCTGAAGTATTGGCACCTGACAATCGATTGAGCTGGGGGTATTGGCTCAAGCATCACTGTCGTTGCTTATGGGGCAATGATCTGACCCAACGCTTCGACCGGTTCAAGCCGTCGCGCGATATCGCCATTGCCGTGAATGGTGACTTTGAATCCGTACTGACCCGGTATGCCGACCTTATCGACCAGGCGACCACACCGACGCAATCGCTGCGCTTGCAGCGAGAAGCTTCGCGCAAACTCATCCGGTCAACTCAAGTGCTTCGCTCTGAACAGGACCTGATGTGGCCGCAAACACTGGAAGAGCTTGTCGAGCAGTTTGTTCAGCATTACCCGAGTATGAAAATGCAGATCTCTTTTTTCTTGTCCCAGGCAAGGAACCCGGATGCCAAGCCAAAGAAATTTACGACTCAGCTCCATCATTTTTTGACCTGGATGGCTACACAAACCGGTTGAGTCCATAACGCGCCTATGAAATCAGGGGCGATTCATGTACCTACAGACGGGTTATCACGCATGCCATTACCGCGAAATTCGATATCCATAACCTGTTGGCTGCTCCGTGGTGTTACTGAATTGAGTGAGTCATCCTAAGCGTTCCTGGATCATCATCGGAAGATACGCTTCCAAGCGACAACAGGCTTTGGATCAACTTCCGCTGAATGACCGATACTCCTCTTCTTATTGATGAGTATCAGCCTCCTCTGCGGGATAAAACTCGCCCTCCTTCCCCATTTTTTTCAGCCGTTCGCGCACAATTACCTCGACGCTGGCTACGGCGGTTTGATCGTCAGGGTTGACCAACTGCAAGCACAGGCGTTGGACATTCTGATCGTGGGTGCCCTCGCTCATCATCTCGTGGGTGAAGACCTGTTCGCCACGCCATAGGCATAGCTGGGTATGCGTCCCGCCAAGCCATATTTCGTTGATTGATCCAAGGTCGGTGGTCTCTAGTTGATCGACGGTGATTGTCTTATCCATTGCGCTGTACCTTACCCATGAGTAGATACAGGTAGACTTGCCGGCATAGCGGGTCGTTCCACGCGTTGGCAGTTCAACCGGGCTAATGGTGGTTAAGCACGTCCCGGTTGGAACCAGGACAATTGACGATTGAAGGCGGACAGTACGAGCCGAGAAGGGCCATCACATGACTGATCCTGCTGTTTTACATGCAAATGACCGCGCTTGGATCAACTTTGATCTCCCCTCCTCGGGCCGATACTGCCAGCTCACAGATGGCATGCAGCCTACGGAACGACCGGCTGCTATCGGCCAAAAGCAGTCATACGCGATTCATAAAACTGCCCATTAAAAGGGGAATCATTTAGCAGGTCTTTGATTGATTGCACCGATCAGACGGCCCCACTATTCCCGTTACGCTATACGTCAGCACGGCCCGATTTTTTTTGTGTCATTTGGGGAGAGAAACCTGGCGTCCGCCAGGTGAGATGAAGCATTACGGTTGCACAAAGTGCGAAGGGCAATCCCACCAAGATCGACACTTTGTAGGCCAGCAATAGTCCCGCTGCGCAACCAACGAAAGCGGCTAAAACGAGAAAGCCGGCGTCTGCCATTTCCGTTCCCGGTCGAATAATTAATTTTAGTAAGCCATGCATCTGTAAATTCTCTACAAAAGGTGTTTTTGCATCGCCCTGATAGGCCTAGGTCTCATCAATCGTTATTGATACAAGTAGTTCTCTCTCGGCGTCATTGGGAATTAACCCTGTCGTTTCCGCGAGCAAGACAGCCAGGCCGCTACTGTTGGTCACGATTACCTCGGCTTGAGCCCGATTACCCTCATCGATCCCCATAATTTTCCACACGCATGTAAGCTCATCCCCGATATAAACGGGGCGCTTGAAGCGCAGATTCATGGAGGTAGCCAACCACCCCAACTGCCCTCCGATCTCTGTGATCAATGTCGCAGTAAGCAAACCGTGAGCGATGACACCATCAAAGCCTTTAGCCTCTGCATACTTGGCATCGGAATGCACTGGGTTGTGATCGCGCGATAGCGCTTCAAACTGGACGATGTCTGCGTCCGAAAAAGTGCGTTTGATTTCAAAAGTGTCACCTTCCTCCAGGCCTGCTATCGCCTTCTGGCGCAGTGTGCTCATTGCGATCTCCGATGCTCTAAAAAGTATGTTCTGGCCCAGGGAATGAGCCCGATTCGACATCTTTAGCAAAGGCTTGAGCAGCGTCACTCATCACCTTTCTCATATCCGCATACTGCTTGACGAATCGCGGCAACTGACCATCCCTTAGCCCCGCCATGTCCTGCCAGACAAGCACCTGTGCATCGCAGCCATTACCAGCACCAATTCCTACGGTAGGGATGGAGACTGTCTCGGTGATCCTCGTTGCTACATCGCCTGGCACCATCTCTATCAGCAGGCCAAACGCCCCAGCACGCTCGAAGGCAACGCTCAAATCAATCAACCGCTCCGCGTCTTCGCCTTTGCCCTGGATGCGGTATCCGCCCAGCTGATGTTCTGCCTGTGGGGTAAAACCGATATGGGCCATAACTGGTATGCCAGCGGCTACCAACATCTCTACCTGCGCAAGCATCTCGATCCCACCTTCGAGCTTTACGGCATGAGCGCCGCCTTCCTTCATGAAGCGCACTGCGGTATGGAAGCATTGCTCAGGCGATCCCTGATAAGAGCCAAAGGGCAAATCGGCAATGACCAACGCCCGTTTGGTAGCACTCGAAACCGCCCTGACAAGAGGAAGCATCTCGTCAACTGTTATTGCCAATGTCGAGTTATGTCCAAACACGTTGTTGGCAGCGGAATCGCCTACGAGCAGCACTGGAATTCCTGCCGCCTCAAACACTGACGCGGCGTACATGTCATAAGCAGTCAACATGGCCCATTTCTGACCCCGTGCCTTCATGTCCTGTAAATGTGGAATTCGTACCCTTGCGCGAGGAGGGCTGTTATAGGGGGCGTTGATTTGATCAGACATTTCACTTCCTCAATTCAAATGGCCAGCCGCTCGGCAGCTAGAACCACAGCGATTACGATCATCGCGGCTCCCGATATCCGACTCACATTGGTTGCCGCTGCTGGTCGTGAAGCAAGCACCGCACCAGCGCCATAGCCGACCGCGAGATAGACGACACCGCAACTGACACCATGAATCAGGCCTAGAGCGACAATCTGAGCCCCTACTGGCCATGCGGTTGACGCATCAGTGAACTGAGGTAGTAGCGCTAGGAACAACAATAGGACTTTCGGGTTGAGACCGCTGACGCATAGTCCTTTTATCGCCCAGGCCATCCAGGCACCTTCATCGTGGGATGTCCCTTGAGCAGGCAGCGAAGGCTTGAGCAACATGTTGAGGCCGAGCCATAAGAGATAGGCCGCCCCCATCAGCGTTAACGTCAGCAATGCATAGGGAATTTTGACCAGCACTCCCCCCACACCTGCGGCGACGATCAGCGTGGCCACAAGATGGCCGGAAAGCATGCCGACTACGGCGGGTAAGACGCGGCCTCGCAAACCTGCCGAAATCGCGTAGGCCCAGTCGACCCCAGGCGTGATAACAAACAAAAATGATACGGCCCAAAACGCCATAATCAGAGAAACACTCACGATCAAATCCTTCCTCTTCCATCAATTCAAAGCGCCGCTTGGCCCTGAAAAACCGTGATAGAAGGATAATGAAAGCGAAGTGGTATTATCTTTCGAAGATACCTGTAGAAGCTAAACGAATTAGAAGGTTTTTCTTAATGGATCGTGTAGACAAGAAGATTCTTGCGCAACTGCAGCAAGATGGCCGTCAGTCACTGACGGAGCTGGCCGACCGCGTAGGTCTAAGTTTGTCTCCATGCCATCGACGCGTTCGGGCGATGGAAGATCTGGGAGTGATCAAGGGTTATCGAGCTCAACTATCCGCGACTGAGTTAGGACTCAATTTCTCGTCCCTGGTATTCGTGACGCTCCGAGAGGGACACCAAAAAGCAGTAGCTGATTTTGAAGATGCTTTACCGCGAATTCCTTACATCGTCCAAGCTCAGAGACTTTTTGGCGATCCTGATTACCTGCTGATGGTGGTGACAGCAGATCTTCCTGCATTTCAAAAACTATACGATGAGGAACTGTCGAGGTTACCCAACGTACAGCGTCTGACATCGACGTTGGTGATGAAGCACGTGATCATTGATCGTCCGCTGCCGTTGGAATGAAGTTCAAATATTGCGGATAACGCAGGGAAGTCGTCAGGCTTTTGTCGAATCGCCCCAGAGCTGAGACACGGATGCTCTGGGGCCGGACTTAGAATGCCTAATCTGACCGCATCTGAGGCCCACGGCTAAAGACTAAATTCAGAGGTTAAAGGCTGGGAGACAAGCGTGCCGCACCCACCAAGCCGTCCAGCCATTCCTGATGACCGTTGATCATCGGATTGGGTTTGGCCTTGGCGAGATTCTCCGCTGGTTTACCCTTCTGTGTTTCCTGAGTCAGGATGCGCACTCGTCCACCAGAGAGGTCTTCAATAAGCCAGGCATGGTGAACGTCCAGCCGAGCGTCACCCTCACCCGACCAGCCATGCCACGCAATTCGTCCTGGAGAGGTTAGAGTTGGCGGCACGCACTCATTGCATAAAGCCTCGACCGGAAAGCCGAACGTTTCGAAGTAGAAAAATACCCCGTCTTGCAGATCCGGCCCGATGTGATCATGAAACTGGATGTTTGCCGAGTTGGCGTAGTACGACGGCCATCTCTGCGCCTGGGTGAGCAGAGGCCATACCTGTGCGGCACTCAATCCCGCGATGATGACCTCGTTAGAGACAAAGTTTTCGGTAAAACCTGGCAGGTAGCCCTCAGGCCAAATGATCTGATTCATGGTTATGCAGCGCTCAGTTGATGAATTGAGACCATGATGGGTGTAGGCTAGAAATAAGACCAATCGCTATGTTTTATTTTGCGCATCATGAATCCTGATATCAGAAATCTAGATCTCAACCTCCTCAAAGCACTGGATGCGTTGCTTGATGAACGTAGCGTTACGCGAGCCGCAAATCGACTATCGCTTACCCAGCCTGCTGTGAGCGGCATGCTCAGCAGGCTCCGAGAAAGCTTCGCCGATCCGCTGTTCGTGCGCGCCCAGCGCGGCATCGTGCCGACGTCGCGTGCAGAGCAGCTTGCAGCGCCGGTTAAGAAATTGCTGGCAGATATTGAAGGTATGCTTCAGCCGCAAAGCTTTGATCCGTTGACGGCGAGCATGACGATAAGGATTGCTTCGACCGACTATGCATTGCGTGCAGTGGTCGTACCGTTTCTCAACGCGCTAAGAATACAAGCGCCGAACATCCGCGTTAGTGTCCAGCCCGTGGATCATCAAGAGCTTCAAAATCAGCTGGATCGAGGTGAGATCGATCTCGCATTGGTTACCCCTGAAGCGGTAACACCAGGATTGCATGCTATCGCACTCTTTGATGAAAGCTATGTATGCGTAATGCGCACTGATCACCCAGATGCGCTGAATGGCAGGCTTTCACTGGATCGATTCTGCGCATTGGATCACGCCTTGGTTTCCCCGGCAGGGGGCGGTTTTCATGGAGTGACGGATGATGCTCTGGAAAAACTTGGAAGATCACGTCGAGTGACAGTGTCGGTGACCAGCTTTCTGGTACTTCCAGAAATTCTAACGTACAGCGACATAATCGCTGTCGTGCCGCGTCGATTGGCAGTGAACAACATCGGGCTCAAATCAATAGAGCCGCCTGTTGAAATTCCAGGCTTCAGAAAAATCTTGGCCTGGCATGAACGAACTCAGCGCGACGCAGGCCATCGCTGGGTGCGGTCACTTATCGTTGAAACACTACGGACACTCGATTGAAGCAAACGGGGTGGCCAAACATGCAAAGTCGTCGTGGCAGCTGCGGTTTAGAGACCAGTTCCGTTGTGTCAAAAACCCAAGCTCGGTGTCCATAACCAGCTCAGTTTCCAGACCGTCTGTGACGGAGTCGTTCTTGGGCTCGCGGGCACCTTCGAGTTATTGTCTGTTACTGATAGCCGCCCCTTGCGAGCGTCAGCAATGGATAGATAACGACCATATACTAATGGCTGCTTATGGCCGATTGCAGCCCCTCGTGACAAGCAGCTTCTGGCTTATCCCCCCTAAAGCCCCACCCAACACCGCCGATAACCTCCTACCACCAATCACCC
>NZ_AKVH01000025.1:0-8088 GCF_000278565.1 Pseudomonas sp. Ag1 | reverse complement strand
ACAGGCGGGGCAGAGCGCTTTGGTTACTTTGCCGCTTTTGCAAAGTGACTCGCTGTAAGAGCGAAACCATAAGCAGCCGTTACCGAAGAAACGGATATGTACATCATCAAAAAATCAGGGTTTCACCCGCCCCTTGAGCATCCCATGATTCACCAAAAGCGTCCGCATGGCATTGCGCGTCACCCCCAACAACTCCGCCGTACGCAACTGATTAAACCCACAAAACGCAAACGCCTCCCGCACGATCAAATCCTCGATATCGTGCAACAACGAATCCCCCGGCACCTCGAACAACCGCAGCAACTGCTCCCGCACCACCTCCTGCGGAATCCTCGGCGCCCCGCTGTTAACGCTGGCATGCATCGCACTCAGCCCCGCAGAAAACTTCAAGTGCGACGGCATGATCGGCCTGTCCCCAGCCACCAAAAGCGCCAGGTGCACCACATTCTCCAGCTCACGAATATTCCCCGGCCACGGATAATCCAGCAACGCCTGGGTCGCCGACTCCGACAACATCGGCTCAGCGATTTTCAGCCTGGCACTGTAGAGCCGCCGAAAATGCTCAACCAACGGCAGGATATCCAGCGGCCGCTCACGCAACGGCAACACCTGCACCTGCGCGACGTTGATGCGATAGAACAGGTCAAGGCGAAAGTTGCCCGCCTCCACCGCCTGCTCCAGGTCGATGTTGGTGGCCGTCACCAGCCGGATATTGATCTTGATCGGCTTGCGCGACCCCACTCGCACCACTTCCTGCTCCTGCAATACCCGCAGCAGCTTCACCTGCAACGGCAGCGGCAAGTCACCGATCTCATCGAGGAACAGGGTCCCGCCATCGGCTTCTTCAAACCAGCCGATCCGCCGCCCCGAGGCCCCGGAAAACGAGCCGGCCTCATGCCCAAAAAATTCGCTTTCCGCAAGGTTCTCGCTGATGGCCCCACAGTTCACCGGCACAAACGCACCGGTGCGGCCGCTGGCGCTGTGGATATAGCGCGCCACCAGCTCCTTGCCGGTGCCGGTCTCGCCATTGATCAACACCGGCGCTTCACTGGGGCCGACACGTTGCAAATATTCGAGCAGTTGCAGGGAACGCGGGTCGGCAAAAACCAGCGCCTTGGCGCGAATCGACAACGGGTCTTTTTCGCCTTGGGGTAAAGTCAGGATCGGCGTGGGATGCCCGTGGGGACGGTTCATGAAGAGTATTTCCCGGCGACGAGGTGAAGGTACGTAAGGGAACTTTACTCAGTCACGCATATAACTAGAAATATTAAAAATTCATTAGTACATAACCGTTTATCGACGATGCGCCAGCGACCTCACGCAACGATCCCCCAGGCTTTGCACGCCCTGGACCAGCACCACCAACACAATCACCGTCACCACCATGATCTGGTTATTGAAACGCTGGTACCCATAACGAATCGCCAGGTCGCCCAGGCCGCCACCGCCAATCACCCCGGCCATGGACGAAAAGCCGATCAGCATCACCAGGGTCAGGGTCAACCCCGCCAGCAAGGCAGGCAGCGCCTCCGGCAGCAGCACCTTGAAGATCACGTGCCGAATATCCCCGCCCATGGCAACGATGGCTTCGATACGCCCCTTGTCCACTTCGTCCAGCGCGTTCTCGACAATCCGCGCAAAGAACGGAAAGGCGCCAATGGTGATCGGCACCACGGCGGCGGTGCTGCCCAGGGTGGTGCCGACGATCAGCCGGGTCAGCGGAATCAAGGCAATAAGCATCACCACAAAGGGCAATGAGCGGCCCAGGTTGATCACCGCACCCAGCACACGGTTCACCCGTGGCAGCGGGAACAGCCCGCCGCGGCGACTGACAAACAGCAGCACCCCCAGGGGCAGGCCGATCAGCAAGGTAAAGACCGCCGCCAGCAGCACCATGTACAGGGTTTCGCCAGTGGCCGCGAGCAGCAGTTGCAGGATGTCGTTCCAGTCCGTTTTCATACTGCCCTCACCGCTGGCAGGCTGGGGGCCAGTGAGCGGCCCAGGCTTGAGGCGGGATCGGCCTGCAATTGAATCAGGCTGCCGCTTTCCACCACACGCCCATTGGCCAGGGATACCGCGCTGTCGCAGATAGCCTTGACCACATCCAGCTCGTGGGTGATCAACACGATGGTCACCCCCAGTTGCCGATTGATACTGCGCAGCAGTTCCAGGATCGACGCGGTGGTTTCCGGGTCGAGGGCGCTGGTGGCTTCGTCCGACAGCAAATAATCCGGGCGCGCCGCCAGTGCCCGGGCGATGCCGACGCGCTGCTTCTGGCCGCCGGACAGTTGCGACGGAAAGGCCAGCGCCTTGTCACTCAGGCCGACCAGTTCCAGCAATTCCTTGACCCGTGCAACGCGCTCGGCCTTGGGCTGGCCGGCGATTTCCAGGGGCACCGCCACATTGTCGGCGACGTTGCGTGAATGCAGCAGGTTGAAACCCTGGAAGATCATGCCGATACGCTGGCGTTGCTGGCGCAATTGCTTGTCACTGAGCAGCGTCAGGTCCTGGCCGTCCATGAGGATACGCCCGGAGGTCGGGCGCTCCAGCAGGTTCAGGCAACGCAGCAAAGTACTCTTGCCCGCCCCGCTCCGCCCCACGATCCCGAAGATCGAACCATCGGCAATCTGCAACGACACGTTATCCAGCGCCGGCGGCTGGCCATCGGCGTAGGTTTTGCTGACCCGCTCGACGACGATCATTCGACAGCTACCGGAATCACCGAGCCTGCATATTTCTCGGTGATGAACTTGGCCACCTCCGGCGAATTCAGGTCCTTGGCCAGCTGTTTGATCCGTGGGTCGTCCTGCAATTTCGGGGTGGTCACGAGGATATTCGCGTAGGGATTGCCCTGGGCTTTTTCCAGCCCAAGGGCATCCTTGGCCGGTGACAGGCCGGCCTCGAGGGCGTAGTTGCCATTGATCACGGCGAGGTCGACATCATCCAGGGCACGAGGAATCTGTGGTGATTCGATCTCGAGGATTTTCAGGTGCCTGGGGTTCTCGGCAATGTCCTTGGGCGTTGCCTGGTCCTTGGCCGGGTCGTTGAAACCGGGCTTGAGCGTGATCAGGCCGTTGGCTTGCAGCAGGTACAGCGCACGGCTCAGGTTGGTGACGTTGTTGGGCACGGCCACGGTGCCTTTATCCGGCACCTGGGCAAAGCTGGTGTGGCGATGGGAATAGATACCCAGCGGCTCGATATGCACGGTGGCCGCCACTGTGAATTTCTGGCCGAGAGCCTGTTCCTGGGAGTGCAGGTACGGCAAGTGCTGGAAGTAGTTGGCGTCCACATCACCGTGGGCCAGCAGTTCATTGGAGTTCACGCCGTTGGGGATTTCGATGATTTTCAGCTGCAGCTGCGGGTCGAGCTTCTGCACGTATTCGAGGATTTGCGCGTGGGGAATCGGGTCCGCCGCCACACGCAGGGCCTCGGCGGCCTGCGCGTCGAAGGAGGCAATCAGGACGGCCAGGGCCAGGGCTGTTTTCTTGAGCATGGTGATGTTCCTTATCAGGCGGACAGGGCTTGGGGAATCGTGGCATCGGCGTAAAACCGTTGGGCGACATCCGGATGGGAACGCAGGCGGCCCTTGAGGTAGTTCCAGCCGACGTCCCGCAGCAGCGGGTTACGCGGGTCACTGGTGGGGCCGTGGGCATCGCGCAGCAACTCGGGCGGCAACTGATACACCGGCACCACCGCGTCCAGTTGCGCACCGAGGAAAAACGCCAGGGACAAACGCTCGCTGCCCAGGGGCGGCGATTCGACCCGGTGCACCGTGGCACGCAGGTAGCCGTTGGTGGCCAGTTCCAGCAACTCGCCGATGTTCACCACCAGGGTGTCGGGGCGCGGCGAGGCGTCGATCCAGCGGCCCTCCTCCACTTCCACTTGCAGGCCGGCCTGCTGGTCTTGCAGGAGGAAGCTGAGAAAGCCGGAATCCTTGTGGGCACCGACACCCTGGCGACTCTGCTGGGCGTGCCGGCCGGGGTAGCGGATCAGCTTGATGTGTTCGTTGGGCTTGGCGCCATACAGCGGGTCGAAAGCGTTTTCCGGCAGCGACAAGGCCTGGGCAAAGGCGCGCAACAGGCGCAGGGACATCTGCGTCATCGCCTGCTGCCAGGCCAGTAACAAGGGCTTGAGTTCAGGCAATGCGGCGGGCCATTGGTTGGGGCCTTGGAGGCGCGACCAGGCCGGTGAGTCCGGGCCCTGTTGCAGCGGCTCGCGCTCGGCGCCGAGGTCGAACTGTTCACGCAGGTCCGGCTGCCCCCGGGTGATCTCCGACGCGGCGCGGTTGTAGCCGCGAAAGTGTGGGGAGTTGATCATGCCGACAGCAAGCTTGTCGGCCTCCGGCAAGGCGAAAAACTGGCGCGCCTGCTGCTGCACCTGGGTGAGCAACCCGGCGTCGATGCCGTGGCCGGTGAGGTAGAAAAAACCGATATGCCGCGCAGCGTGGCGCAGGTCATCGAGAAACTGCCCACGCTGGGCCGGGCTGCCGTCGAGCAGCGCCAGGTCCAGCAGGGGCAAGGTGTTGATTGCCAGCGGGTGCGACATTGGGTGCTCACTCCATGAACAGGTACGTGGAGTGGTGAAGCTAAACGATCTAAAAAACCCGCAATAAATACCTTTTTGGCATTAGCTTAGGTTGGCGCGTTCGCCGCCCTGGCTTCTTCCAGCAGGGCCTGGATGACTTTCTCCTGATTGTCGTAGCGGCCCTCGCCGAAATGGCTGTAGCGCACTTTGCCGGTGGCATCGAAGAAGTAATGGGCCGGCCAGTACTGGTTATCGAAGGCGCGCCAGATGCGGTAGTCGTTGTCGATGGCCACCGGGTAATGGATGTCCAGCTTCTTGACCTGGCTGCGTACGTTATCCAGGACTTTCTCATAGGCGTTTTCCGGCGTGTGCACACCGATCACCACCAACCCGTCCCTGGCGTACTTCTTCGCCCACTGATTGACGTACGGCAGGCTGCGCTGGCAGTTGACGCAGTCGTAGGTCCAGAAATCCACCAGCACCACCTTGCCCTTCAGACCCTCGGCCGTCAGCGGCGGCGAGTTGAGCCAGGCCACCGCGCCGTCGAGGGAAGGCATGCGCTCATCGGACTGGCTGAAACTTTCGGCATCGACGTTGTTGATCAGGTAGTTCACCGCCTTGGGCACGCCGACCAAGGCAACCACCAGTGCCAACAGCAGCAGGCCTTTTGAGCGGCGCAGGTATCGGATGAAGTTCATGGGTGTCACCTCGTGGCCGGGGGTGTTTCGGCGCGTTTGCAAGCCGCGCCGTTTTGCGCCAGCGGCGTGTTCTGGAAGCAGGTTTCACTGCCGGTGAGTTTTTTCGCGGTGGCGGCATTCACATCCGCCGCCACACCCGCCATGGAAAACGCCAGGGCACTGAGAAAGCTGTTGAGTGGGGTCATGGCCGGTCTCCTCAGCTGCCTTCAAGGCAATTGCTGGAAAATTTGCGGTAGTCGAGGACGTGGCGCTGGCCCTCGGAATCGAGGTAGGTCAGGTGCGAGTTGACGATGCCGCACAGCGCGCCACCGGACTCTTCGGAGATCGACAGCACCTGGTGGATATCCGGCTGGCTGGCGGTGGTTTCGGCATGGGCGGCAATACTCAGGCCAGTGAGTAAGGCAAACAGGTAACTGGCATAGGCAGCTTTGATAGTCATGGGTGGTTCCCCGGGGGTTTCAAGTGGGCCGAGGCGGATTACCTCGATGGGCTCATTTGAACCTTGCGAGGTATCCGGATTGTGTCGGCCAGGCCCGGATTTTTGCGTCGATGTGTATCTCGTCACCGCCAGATACACTGCAATACAAAGGGCACAAGGCAAGCCCGCCGCCAGTGGCTAGACTGCGCATCAATGACTAATCAACGAGGAAGGCAGCATGGATCACGTCGATCACATTCTGATTGTCGATGACGATCGGGAGATCCGCGAACTGGTGGGCAACTACCTGAAAAAGAACGGCCTGCGCACCACCGTGGTGGCTGACGGCCGGCAGATGCGCAGCTTCCTCGACACCACGCCGGTGGACCTGATCGTGCTGGACATCATGATGCCCGGCGACGACGGCTTGCAGCTGTGCCGCGAACTGCGGGTGGGCAAGCACAAGGCCACGCCGATCCTGATGCTCACCGCGCGCAACGATGAAACCGACCGCATCATCGGCCTGGAAATGGGCGCCGACGATTACCTGGTCAAGCCCTTCGCCGCCCGTGAACTGCTGGCCCGCATCAACGCCGTGCTGCGCCGCACACGGATGCTGCCGCCAAACCTGGTGGTGACCGAAAGCGGCCGGCTGATCCGCTTTGGCCGCTGGCGCCTGGACACCACCGCCCGCCATCTGCTGGACGAAGACAACACCCTGGTGGCCTTGAGCGGTGCCGAATACCGTTTGCTGCGCGTCTTCCTCGACCATCCGCAACGGGTGCTCAACCGTGACCAGTTGCTGAACCTGACACAGGGCCGGGACGCGGACCTGTTCGACCGCTCCATCGACCTGCTGGTCAGCCGCCTGCGCCAGCGCCTTTTGGACGACGCCCGCGAACCGGCCTACATCAAGACCGTGCGCAGCGAAGGCTATGTGTTCTCCCTGGCCGTGGAAATCCTTGGGGACCCGGCATGACCCTCACGTTCCGCTGGCCGCGCACCCTCGCGGCGCAACTGACGGTAATTTTTATCGTCAGCCTGCTGTGCGCCAACGCCCTGTCGTTCAGTGCGCAGTTCTATGAGCGCTACATGAGTGCCCGCAGCGTAATGCTGGGCAACCTGGAAAACGACGTATCGACGTCGATCGCGATCCTCGACCGCCTGCCCGCCGCCGAGCGTGCCAGCTGGCTGCCGCGCCTCGACCGCAACGCCTACCGCTACCTGCTGAATGCCGGCGAACCCGGCGAGCCGATGGCCAGCGACAACGTGCCCATGGCCGCGACGTCGATTTCCGATGCGTTGGGCGAGCACTACCCGCTGACGTTCCGCGACATCCCGGGCCTGCAAAAACACTTCCAGGCGCACCTGACCCTGGCCGATGGCAGCCCGGTCACGATTGATGTCTATCCCAAGCCGATCCCGTTTGCGTTCTGGCTGCCGGTGGTACTGGTGCTGCAACTGGTGGTGTTGCTGGTGTGCACCTGGATCGCCGTGCGCATCGCCATCCGCCCGCTGACACGCCTGGCACGGGCAGTGGAAACCCTCGACCCGAATGCCCGCCCGACGCCGCTGGACGAAACCGGCCCTACCGAGGTGGCGCATGCGGCGGCGGCGTTCAACGAAATGCAGAAGCGGATTGCCGAGTACCTCAAGGAGCGCATGCAGATTCTCGCGGCGATTTCCCATGACTTGCAGACGCCGATCACCCGCATGAAATTGCGTGCCGAGTTCATGGAGGACTCGGTGGACCGGGAAAAGCTCTGGAGTGACCTGGGGGAAATGGAGCATCTGGTGCGCGAGGGCGTGGCTTACGCTCGCAGTGTGCATGGGTCGACCGAGGCCAGTTGCCGGATCGACCTGGATGCGTTTCTCGACAGCCTGGTGTTTGATTACCAGGATATGAACAAGCAAGTGAGTTTGACCGGTAAAAGCGCGGTGGTTTTGGATACGCGGCCCCATGCATTGCGCCGGGTGCTGGTGAACCTGGTGGACAACGCGCTGAAATTTGCCGGGGAGGCGCAGTTGGAGGTGGGGTCGACGGCGGCGGGTGAGCTTTCGATCAAGGTGCTGGACCGGGGGCCGGGGATTGCCGAGGATGAACTGGTGCAGGTGATGCAGCCGTTTTACCGGGTGGAGAGTTCGCGTAATCGTGGCACTGGTGGTACAGGGCTGGGGTTGGCGATTGCCCAGCAACTGGCGGTGGCGATTGGTGGGGAGTTGACGTTGAGCAACCGGGACGGCGGGGGGTTGTGTGCGCAGGTTCGGCTGGAGCTGTGACGGGCGGTGTGTATATCCATTATTTGGGTGATGGCTTGTATCG
Organism: Pseudomonas sp. Ag1; assembly: GCF_000278565.1. Lineage (NCBI taxonomy): Bacteria > Pseudomonadati > Pseudomonadota > Gammaproteobacteria > Pseudomonadales > Pseudomonadaceae > Pseudomonas > Pseudomonas sp. Ag1. Next base: position 125 of record NZ_AKVH01000025.1, on the reverse strand, counting down.
GTTCCGCTCTTACAGCGGCTCACTTTTGAACAGCCGGAATGCCGGCCCAGTCAAAAGTAAGCAAAACGCTCTTGCCCCACCACTCGGCTCCTCGCCTAGGCTCGGAGTGCCCTCACTCCGGCTTT
>NZ_AKVH01000024.1:0-7394 GCF_000278565.1 Pseudomonas sp. Ag1 | reverse complement strand
CGCCACGCTGATTGAGGTAGCGCCCTCGCCCGCGACTTACACGGTGCGAGATGCAATTGCGGGAACGCTCAGGGGGATTTTTGTTGTTTGGGCGGACGCCTTCGCGAGCAAGCCCGCTCCCACATTTGACCGCGTTTCTACAGGATATACACGGTCAAATGTGGGAGCGGGCTTGCTCGCGAAGCCCAGGAGGGACGCTACAAAATCAGGAATCCCGACGCAAATCCGGCGGAATCGGCAGGTCTTTGAGCGGATCTGGCCGCTTGCCCTTGCCCGCCCGGTACTGGCGGATCTGATACACGTACGCCAACACCTGAGCCACCGCCAGATACAACCCGGCCGGAATTTCCTGATCCAGGTCGGTGGAGTAGAAGATCGACCGCGCCAACTCCGGCGATTCCAGCAGCAGGATGTCATTGGCTACCGCAATCTCGCGGATTTTCAACGCCGTGAAATCACTGCCCTTGGCCAGCAACATCGGCGCCCCACCCTTCTCCGGGTCGTACTTGAGCGCCACGGCGTAGTGGGTCGGGTTGGTGATGACCACATCGGCATCGGGCACCGAGGCCATCATCTTGCGCTGGGACATCTCGCGCTGCAGCTGGCGAATCCGCTGCTTGACCTCGGGCCGGCCTTCCTGGTCCTTGTGCTCGTCGCGCACTTCCTGCTTGGTCATCAGCAGTTTCTTGTGGCTTTCCCACAGCTGGATCGGCGCATCCACCGCAGCAATGATGATCAGCCCGCAGGCCATCCACAGCGAGCTCCAGCCCACCACTTGCACACTGTGGATGATCGCCAGCTCGATCGGCTCATGGGCGATGCGCAGCAGGTCGTCGATGTCGGACGACAACACCGTCAACGCCACAAACAGGATCAGGATGAACTTGGCCAAGGCCTTGAGCAGTTCCACCAGGGCCTTGGTGGAAAACATCCGCTTGAGCCCGGCCGCCGGGTTCATCCGGCTGAATTTGGGCGCCAGGCTGCCGGCGGCAAACAGCCAGCCGCCGAGGGAAATAGGGCCGATCAGGGCCGCCAGCAACAAGGTGATGAGGATCGGCTGCACCGCGAGGATCGCGATCTTGCCCGAGTGCAGCAGGTACAAGCCCATGGCGCCCGGGCTCAGCAGCACGTCGCGGGGCAGGGAGAAATTCAGGCGCATCAACTCCATCAGGTCCAGGGCCAGGCCACCGCCATAGATCAGCAGGCCGCCGGAACCGGCGAGCATGATCGCCAGGGTGTTGAGCTCTTTGGAGCGGGCAATCTCGCCCTTTTCCCGGGAGTCCTTTTTACGTTTCTCCGTGGGGTCTTCTGTCTTGTCCTGGCCACTCTCGCTCTCGGCCATGGCTTATCGCGCCCGCGCCAAGTCACGTAAAAACTGCAAGGCGTCGGTCGCCAGCGGTTGATACTGATTGAGAATGTCAGCCATGCCGACCCAGAAAATCCCCATGCCCAGCACCAGGGTCAACGGGAAACCGATGGAGAAGATGTTCAACTGCGGCGCCGCCCGGGTCATCACGCCAAAGGCGATGTTGACCACCAGCAGCGCAGTGATCGCCGGCAATACCAGCAGCAGGGATGCACCGAGCACCCAGCTCAAGCGCCCCACCAGCTCCCAGAAATGATTGACCACCAACCCGCTGCCCACCGGCAAGGTGGTGAAGCTTTCGGTCATCACCTCGAACACCACCAGGTGGCCGTTCATGGCCAGGAACAGCAAGGTCACCAGCATCGTCAGGAATTGCCCGATCACCGCCACCGACACGCCGTTGGTAGGGTCGACCATGGACGCGAAGCCCATGCCCATCTGGATCGAGATGATCTGCCCGGCGATCACGAAGGCCTGGAAGAACAGCGTCAGGGAGAAGCCCAGCAAGGCGCCGATGATGATTTGCTCGGCGATCAGCATCATTGCACTGAGGTCCAGGGCATTCACCGGCGGCATCGGCGGCAAGCCAGGCACGATCACCACGGTGATCGCCACCGCGAAATACAGGCGGATGCGCCGTGGTACCAGGGTGGTGCCGAACACCGGCATGGTCATCAGCACGGCCGTGACCCGGAACAACGGCAGGATGAACGAGGCCACCCAGGTGCTGATCTGGGTGTCGGTCAAGGCCAGCATCGAATTCACGGGGTCAGCCGATCAACTGCGGAATACTGCCGTACAGCTGCAGGATGTATTCCATGAAGGTTTGCACCAGCCACGGGCCGGCAACGATCAGGGTGATCAGCATCACCAGCAGGCGCGGCAAAAAGCTCAGGGTCTGTTCGTTGATCTGGGTCGCGGCCTGGAACATCGCCACCAACAGGCCCACCAACAGGCTCGGCACCACCAGTACGGCGACCATCATGGTGGTCAGCCACAGGGCTTCGCGAAACAGGTCGACTGCTACTTCTGGCGTCATGGCCTACACCCCACCGAAACTGCCGGCCAGGGTGCCGATTATCAGCGCCCACCCGTCCACCAACACAAACAGCATGATCTTGAACGGCAACGAAATGATCAGCGGCGACAGCATCATCATACCCATGGCCATCAGCACACTCGCCACGACGAGGTCGATGATCAGGAACGGAATGAAGATCATGAAGCCGATCTGGAACGCGGTCTTCAACTCCGAGGTCACGAACGCCGGCACCAGGATGGTCAGCGGTGCCATGTCGGGGCTGGCGATGTCGGTACGCTTGGACAACCGCACAAACAACTCGAGGTCGCTGGAACGGGTCTGCGACAGCATGAAATCCTTGATCGGGCCCTGGGCCTTGTCGATCGCATCCTGGGCGGTCATTTTCTCCGCCAGGTACGGTTGCAGGGCTTGCTGGTTCACCTTGTCGAACACCGGCGCCATGATGAACAGCGTCAGGAACAGCGCCATGCCGGTGAGGATCTGGTTCGACGGCGTCTGTTGCAGGCCGAGGGCCTGACGCAGGATCGAGAACACGATGATGATGCGGGTGAAGCTGGTCATCAGCATCACGAACGCGGGGATGAAGCTCAGCGCGGTCATGATCAGCAGGATCTGCAGGCTGACCGAATACTCCTGCGCGCCCGCCGCGTTAGTGCCCAGGGTGATCGCCGGGATCGACAACGGGTCTGCTGCGTACGCCAGCGGCGCTGCCAGCAACAGCATGAGCGTCAATAAAACGCGCATTACTTCTTATCCTTCTGATCCTTGCCCAGCAACTCCATGAGGCGCTGGGCGAATTCCGGCGTGGCCGCTTGGGTCTGGGCCACTTCCACAGGCGACTTGAGCACGTGCAACGGGGTGATGCGGCCGGGGGTGATGCCCAGCAGGATCTGCTCGTCGCCGACCTGCACCAGCACCAGCCTGTCTCGCGGGCCAAGGGCGCGTGAACCCACCAGCTCGATGACCTGGGCATTGCCCGGGCCGATGCGCTGCACGCGGCGCAACACCCAGGCGAGCACGAAGATCAGCCCCACCACCAGCAACAACCCCAGCACCAACTGGGTGAGTTGCCCGCCCACACCGCTGCCAAGCGCCGGCGCAGCCGCCTGGGCAACCGGTTCTGCTGCCATTACGCTCAAGGGCAGCGTCGATAACAGTCCTACCAATGAGCGCTTCATATCAACGCAACTTCTTGATGCGTTCGCTCGGGCTGATCACGTCGGTCAGGCGGATGCCGAACTTCTCGTTGACCACCACCACTTCGCCATGGGCGATCAGCGTGCCGTTGACCAGCACGTCCAGCGGCTCGCCGGCCAGGCGGTCCAGCTCGATCACCGACCCCTGGTTGAGCTGCAGCAGGTTGCGGATGTTGATTTCGGTGCTGCCGACTTCCATGGAGATCGACACCGGGATGTCGAGGATCACGTCCAGGTTCGGACCGTCGAGGGTCACCGGGTCATTGTTCTTCGGCACGCTGCCGAACTCTTCCATGGGAAGGCGGTTGCCGACCGGTGCAGTGGCCGCATCGGCCGCCAGCAGTGCATCGATATCGTCCTGGCCGACATCGCCGGTTTCTTCCAGGGCAGCCGCCCACTCGTCAGCCAGGGCCTGGTCTTCGGCGGAAGTGTTTTCGTGTTCGGTAGCCATTACATGTCCTCGGCGGAGCAGAAATTAAGGTGGATCAGCGACGGTTGATCGGTTCGATCACTTGCAACGCCAGGTTGCCTTTGTGAGAACCGAGCTTGACCTTGAACGACGGCACACCGTTGGCGCGCATGATCAGTTCTTCCGGCAGGTCGACGGGAATCACATCCCCCGGCTGCATGTGCAAAATATCCCGCAAACGCAGCTGGCGACGGGCCACGGTGGCGCTCAGGGGTACGTCGACGTCCAGCAGGTCTTCGCGCAGGGCTTTCACCCAGCGTTCGTCCTGGTCGTCGAGGTCGGACTGGAAACCGGCATCGAGCATCTCGCGCACCGGCTCGATCATCGAGTACGGCATGGTCACGTGCAGGTCGCCGCCGCCGCCATCGAGTTCGATGTGGAAGGTGGAGACCACAATGGCTTCGCTGGGGCCGACGATGTTGGCCATGGCCGGGTTCACTTCCGAGTTGATGTACTCGAAATTGACTTCCATGATCGCCTGCCAGGCTTCCTTCAAGTCGATGAAGGCCTGCTCCAGCACCATGCGCACCACCCGCAACTCGGTCGGGGTGAATTCACGGCCTTCGATCTTGGCGTGACGGCCATCGCCGCCGAAGAAGTTGTCCACCAGCTTGAACACCAGCTTGGCGTCGAGGATGAACAGCGCGGTGCCGCGCAGCGGCTTGATCTTCACCAGGTTGAGGCTGGTGGGCACGTACAGCGAGTGCACGTACTCACCGAACTTCATCACCTGCACGCCGCCCACTGCCACGTCCGCCGAGCGGCGCAGCATGTTGAACATGCTGATACGGGTGTAACGGGCAAAACGCTCGTTGATCATTTCCAGGGTCGGCATGCGTCCACGGACGATGCGATCCTGGCTGGTCAGGTCGTAGCTTTTGACGCTGCCGGGCTCGGCAGCCATTTCGGTCTGTACCAGACCATCGTCGACGCCATGGAGCAGCGCATCGATTTCATCCTGGGACAGCAGGTCCTGCACGGCCATGTCGTGATCCTACTGCAATACGAAATTAGTGAAGAGCACCTGCTCGATCACCGGTTTGCCGACTTCCTTCTGGGCCACTTCCTGCACGCTGGCAGTGACCTTCTGGCGCAGCATTTCCTGGCCCACCGGGGTGGCGAGGGTGTCGAAGGGTTGGGCGGAAAACAGCATCACCAGGTTGTTGCGGATCACTGGCATGTGCACCTTGAGGGCATCCAGGTCTGCCTGGTTACGCGCCAGCAGGGTAATGCTCACCTGCAGGTAGCGTTGACGGCCGTTCTGATTGAAGTTGGCGACAAACGCCGGCAGCATCGGCTCGAAGATTGCCGGTTGCTTGACGTTGGGGTTGACCTCGGCCGTGGCGGCCGGTTTGCTCTGGGCACTGTGCATAAAGTACCAGGTAGCCCCCACGGACAGGCCGATCGCCAGCAACAAGGCCAGGACAATCAGCAGGATAAGCTTGAGCTTGCCCTTGCCTGCGGGTGCTTTTGCTGCGTCGTCGCTCTTCGCCATGCCAATAATCCGTCACTATTCTGGGATTCATAGTTCTGGGGAAAGGCAAGAGCAAGTGTTATGCCAGAGTTGTCAGTTCGGTCACGGTTTCGCCGACACTGCAAAACCAATGTGGGAGCGGGCTTGCTCGCGAAAGCGGTGGATCAGCACCTGTAACGGTGACTGACACTCCGTATTCGCGAGCAAGCCCGCTCCCACATTTTGATCATCGCCAGGCCTCGGATCAGGCGTAGTAGTCCACGGCACTGGAGCCAATCACCGACTGCACCACCGGCGCGGCCACTTCAGCCACCTCACCGATACCGCCGCCATCAACCCCATCACCCCGCCCGCCACTGCCGCTGACGCCGCGAGCCTGGTTCTGCTGTTGCTGGTCCTGGCCCTGCTGCCCCTGCCAGCCACGGGACTGGTCCGACACGTTGACGTCGACCTGGCCCATGCCCTGCTGGGCAAACATCTCCCGCAGGCGGCCCGATTGGCTTTCCAGGGCTTCACGCACCACCGCATGGCCGCTCATGAAGGTGACTTGCGCCTGCTGGTCGGCGGACATCTTCACGCTGATGTCCAGGCGACCCAGCTCAGCGGGCTGCAACTGGATCTCTGCCGACTTGAGGTTGGCGCTGGACAGGTACATGACCCGGTTCACCACCTCATCGGTCCAGCCACTCTGGTGCATGGCCAATGGCGCGTTGGCCACCGGCGGCAGGGCATTCGCAGTTTTCGGCGTGGCAGCCTGGGTCAGCGCGGCGAGTCGGTTGGCGAAGTCATCGACACGGGTGTCGCTGCTGGCGTCCTTCAAATCCTTGAGGCCGCCGTCGATCAGACCGGCAAAGGCTTTGTCGCCGCCCTGGTCGGTGCTGTCCTTGGACGCTTGCTGGTCGACCATATTGGCCAGGCCTGTGACGAAGTTTTGCGCGGCGGTCGGCTGATCCTGGGTCGGGGCCGGGGCGGTTTTTGCCGGGGCCTGGCTGCTGGCGGACACGTGTCCACCCTGTTCCATGGCCAGGCGCACGGCGGGCATTGCATCCAGCGGATCGGCCTCGGGGTCGAAGGCGGGCTTGGCGTCGTCGGTCGCGGCAATCGGTGGCGCCACGACTGGCTGGTTTTTGTCATCCTTCGCGGTGGTCGGCGTCGGGGTCTCGACGGGCGCCGGCGTAGCGGGGACGGGGACAGGGACTACCGCGGCTATCAGCGCCGGGTCTACGGCGGGGTCGACCGGAGGTTGCTGGGCCAGGGACGGATCGTCTGCCGGGGCATCGTCGTCTGACTTGGCGGTGGTGTCCGGGGTGTCCGCCTTGGCCGGCGGGTTGGCAGGCAAAGTCTTGCCGTTATCGGCAACCGATGGGGTACCGGCGGCAGGCTTGTCGTTGTTGGCGGCGGGCTTGGGGCTGTTGTCCGCAGGCTTGTCGCGGGTGGATTTGATGGGGGTGTCGACAGGTTTTGCCGCAGGCGCAGGGGCCTGGTTGGCGAACACCTGAGCGAAGCCCGGGGCCTTGTCCCGCGGGTTCGCAGCCACTGCCGGTGGATTGGCAGCGGGCGCTTGAGGCTTGGCCGCAAGGGCTGCCTGAAGGAGCGAATTCGGGGTGATTGCCATAGTCAAGAGTCTCCGCCGCACAGGGGTCGAGGGTGCGGTAACAGGAGATAGAGCAAGAGTTGGGCCAGGTTTTGGTTTAAGGGTGTATATCCGTTATTTGGGTGAGGGCTTGTATGGGGTCTTGAGTGTTGAAGAGCAAAAGCAACAGCCAAATCAAAAGCGGGCACGGTCCAAATGTGGGAGCGGGCTTGCTCGCGAAGGTCGTTAACGATGACGCGGGCATTCTGGATGA
>NZ_AKVH01000023.1:0-7275 GCF_000278565.1 Pseudomonas sp. Ag1 | reverse complement strand
CGCGCTCCAGGCGAAAGTTTTCCGGCACCGGTGCGCCGTGGGGGCGTGAGACCAGCACAATGCGCTGGTTGAGGGTCAATGCTTCGGACATCAGCGAGGCTCCTTCTATCGGTGATTGAATTCAACGGTATAGGGTGCAGACCCCAACACAGGGTCCAGGGTTCGACAAAACTCTCGCAGTAGCAGTTGTCGAGCGCCAGCCAGGCTACGTTAGCCGCACCGCTGCTTTCATGCCAGACGTGGGACCGAGTCGCTGCCGACGCAGCCTCGCTGGCGCTCGACAGCTGCTACGGGTATGGAAAATAGCCGGCCAAAAAAATGCCAGGCGCGGGGCCTGGCATTTTCGGTGCTGCTTGCCGATCAGAACGGCAGCTTCATACCCGGTGGCAGTTGCATGCCAGCGGTCACGCCGGACATCTTGTCCTGGCTGTTGGCTTCGATCTTGCGCACGGCGTCGTTGACGGCCGCGGCAAACAGCGCCTCGAGCATTTCCAGGTCGTCTTCGCCGACGCCCGGCAATACGCTTGGGTCGATGCTCACGCGCTTGATGTCGTGACGACCGGTCATCACCACGCTGACCATATCGCCACCGGCTTTACCGGTGACTTCGGCGTTGGCCAGTTCTTCCTGCATCTTGGCCATCTTTTCCTGCATCTGCTGCGCCTGCTTCATCAGGCCGGCCATGCCACCTTTCATCATGGGAATCACCTCAAAAGTACGTGGATCAATTATTGGCCCCGGGTTATGACGCTTGGGGTACCGGGGCTTCTACAGGTTCAATAGTATCGTGCCGCACCACCGCGCCAAACTGCTGCATCATCTGCTGGATGAGCGGATCACCGTGGATCGACTCTTCAGCCTCGCGCTGGCGGTTGACCCGGCGACGGGACGCCGCCTGGGCCGGGGTTTCCTGCTCGGGCTTGATCAGCTCGATGCTGATGGTCAGCGTGCGCCCGTGGAACTGGTTCAGGGCATCGTTGAGCCGGCGCTGCTGGGTCGCGTTGAACAGGGCGCTGTGGGCCGGGTCCAGGTGCAGCAGCCAGTGGTCGCCATCAACGGCAATCAGGGTGCAGTTGGCGGCGATGCTGCCGGTCATGCCGGAGATCGGCAGTTTCGGGAACAGCTCCAGCCATTGCAACGCCAGGCCGGTGGCCGGCATCGCGGCAGGTTCGGGTTCAGGCTCCGGGGCAGGCTCGGCGGTGTGTTCGCTGGCCAGGTCGTCCAGGTAGCTGTAGGCCGAATCCATGTCCGGCTCGATGTAATCTTCGTCCAGCGGCGGCTCGTCGTCGAGGTCGGTGCCCGGGGTGGCGGCGTCCACTTGCGCAACGGTCGGCTCCGGCACCGGGGCCGAAACCCACTCGGGGGCGTCCGGCACCACGCTGTCCGGGGTCGGCGCGGGCATGGGTGTCAGTTCAGGCTGCTCGCTGGTGGTTTCCAGCACCGGCTCGACGGCAGGCTGCAGCTCGACCTCGACCTCGACCTCTACCGGGTCGTTCCACGGCAGATCGACTTCAGGCACGGGCGCAGGCTCAACCACCGGCTCCGGCACCACCACAGGCGCCACGGGCTCGGCGACAACCGGGGCGGCGGCCTGTGCAACCGGCGCAGGCGGCGCAACCACTGGCGCGACAACAGCCGGGCCAGCCACTGGTTTGGCGGAATCAACTGTGGCCTGGCTGATCCCCACTGGCTTTAGCGGCTGTCTCGGCGCATCCGCCGTGTCGGCGGGCCTGAAGGCCAGCATCCGCAGCAGGACCATTTCGAAGCCGCCCCGCGGATCGGGTGCCAACGGCAGGTCACGTCGCCCAATCAGGCCCATCTGGTAGTAGAACTGTACGTCTTCGGCCGGTAACGCCTGGGCCAGGGCCAACACGCGGTCGCGGTCGCCGTGGCCGTTGTCGACACCTTCGGGCAGGGCCTGGGCGATGGCGACGCGGTGCAGCACATTGAGGATTTCCGACAGCACGCCATTCCAGTCCGGGCCTTGCTCGGACAGATGGCGCACGGCTTCGAGCAACGCCTTGGCGTCGCCTTCGATCAACGCGTGCAGCACGTCGAACACCTGGCCGTGGTCCAGGGTGCCGAGCATCGCCCGCACGTCGGCGGCCAGCACCTTGCCTTCACCGAAGGCGATGGCCTGGTCGGTAAGGCTCATGGCATCACGCATCGAGCCGTCGGCGGCACGACCCAGCAACCACAGGGCGTCGTCTTCGAACGGTACGTTCTCGACACCCAGCACGTGGGTCAAATGCTCGACCACACGCTCCGGGGTCATGTTTTTCAGGGAGAACTGCAGGCACCGCGACAAAATCGTTGCAGGAAGTTTCTGCGGGTCGGTGGTGGCCAGGATGAATTTGACGTAGGGCGGCGGCTCTTCCAGGGTCTTCAACAAGGCGTTGAAGGAGTGGCTGGACAGCATGTGCACTTCGTCGATCAGGTAGACCTTGAAGCGGCCACGGCTCGGTGCGTACTGCACGTTGTCGAGCAGCTCGCGGGTGTCTTCGACCTTGGTGCGGCTCGCGGCGTCGATCTCGATCAGGTCGACAAAACGCCCTTCGTCGATTTCCCGGCACACCGAGCAGGTACCACACGGCGTCGAGGTGATGCCGGTTTCACAGTTCAGGCACTTGGCGATGATGCGGGCAATGGTGGTCTTGCCCACCCCGCGGGTACCGGTGAACAGGTAGGCGTGGTGCAGCCGCTGGCTGTCCAAGGCATTGATCAGAGCCTTGAGCACATGGGTCTGGCCGACCATTTCGCGGAACGAGCGCGGACGCCATTTACGTGCAAGAACCTGATAACTCATCGAAAACCGTCGCAACTGGGAAGCGGAAGCGGGTAATGCTAGCGGAGCAAGGGGGAAATTGCATCCGGCACGCTCGTCTAATCTGACTAAGCTGGTCTGACCAAGCCTGTAAAAGGCTGAACCCGGAGAATTTATGCGCGCAGTCCTGGGCGCCTTGTGGATGATTGCCACGGTCACCCTGGCGGCACCCGCACCTCTGCGATTCTCCATTTCCGACAGCTGGACCATGCCCATGGTGCAACTTGACCAGGGCCAGCCGACCCAGGGGATTTTGTATGACCTGATGTTGAGCCTGGCCACCCAGGTCGGCCGTCCTGCGATATTCCATGTGCTGCCGCGTGCGCGCATCGACACCGCCATGGAGCGCGGGGATGTGGACGTGCGCTGCTACGTGACACCGGCGTGGCTGAACAACCTGTCGGGGGACTACACCTGGAGCATCCCGCTGCTGGTCCAGCGCAATGTGCTGGCCGCCGGGCGCGTGCCCTCAACGTCGGTGGCACTGGACAGCCTTGCGCCGCAACACATCGGCACGGTACTCGGCTACAGCTACCCGACCCTGGAGGCGCGCTTCGCCAGCGGCCAGTTCAGCCGCGACGACAGCCGCAGTGAAGAGCAAGTGCTGCAAAAACTGGTGGCCGGACGCTTCAACTATGCAGTGATCAACGAATGGATCCTTGACCGCTTCAATCAGCAATTACCGCCCACACAGCGCCTGCATACGGTGGCCGTGATCGAGGAGCAACGCCTGGGCTGCTATGTGCGCAACGACCCGCAGGTGCCGGGGCAGCAGATCCTGCGCACGTTGCTGCGGATGAAAATGTCCGGGGAGATTGATGAAATCATCCAGCTGTATATCGGGAACAGCGCCCCCGCCCCTTAAGATCACCTGATTGTCCTTGTGGCGAGGGAGCTTGCTCCCGCTGGAGTGCGCAGCGCTCCCAAAGATCTTGGGGCCGCTACGCAGCCCAGCGGGAGCAAGCTCCCTCGCCACAGCTCCCTCGCCACAAAAGCGCTTTCTACAAGCCCATCTGCTTGCTGATGATTTCGTTCATCACTTCCCGAGTCCCGCCGCCGATGGACAGGATGCGGTTGTCGCGATACAGCCGCTCCACCAGGTTGCCGCGCATGTAGCCCTGGCCGCCGAGGATCTGCACGGCATCAAAGGTCACGCGGTCGGCGGTGTCGGTGGCGAGGTTCTTGGCCATCGAGATCTCCTTGATCACACTCTTGCCCGCGGCCATCTTGGCGGCCTGGCGGTAGGTGAATTCCCGCGAGACCTCCACCGCCGTGGCCATTTCCGCCAGGCGATGCTTGAGCACCTGGAACTTGCCGATGGGTTTGCCGAAGGCCTCGCGCTGGGCCGCCCACTTCAGGCTTTCCTCCAGGGCCATCTGCGCAGTCATATTGGCCATCAGGGCCAGGGCCAGGCGCTCGCTCTGGAAGTTGCCCATGATGCAGGCGAAACCCATGTTCTCGGCGCCGATCAGATTGCCTACGGGTACGCGGCAATCATCGAAGAATAATTCGGCAGTGTCCGACGCCCACCAGCCCATTTTCTTCAGCGGTGTACCGGTGGTGAAACCAGGCGTGCCCTTTTCGATCAACAACAGGCTGATGCCGGCAAAGCCCGGCCCCCCGGTACGTACCGCGACGGTATAGAAGTCGGCACGCTGGCCGCTGGTGATAAAGGTTTTGCTGCCGCTGACCCGGTAATGGTCGCCGTCGCGCACGGCACGGGTCTGCAGGCTGGCGACATCGGAGCCGCCACCGGGCTCGGTGACGGCCAGGGCGGCGATCTTCTCGCCGGTTAACACCTGCGGCGCCACACGATCGCGCACCTCGGGCCGGGCCCATTTGACGATGGGCGGCAAGCCGATATCCAGCGAGCCCAACCCTGCCACTACTCCGCCGGAGCCGCAGCGCATCAGTTCTTCGCTGGCCGCGACCTTGGCGAACAGGTCACCTTCGTGGCTGCCTCCAAGGGCTTCGGGGTAACCGATGCCCAGGATCCCCGCCGCGCCGGCCTTGAGGTACAGCTCCCGGGGGAAGCTTTCCGCTTCTTCCCACTGCTCGATGCCCGGCAACATCTCGCGCTCGACGAAACGACGCACGCTGTCGCGGACCAATTGGTGGCTGGGGTCGAAGTATTCCTGATAGGCAGACATCGGCAAGCTCCACGGGACGGTAGAGCGAACTTACCAAGCGCTTGCTTGGTTATCAAGCAAGAGGAAAGACTCGTGAACGCCACAAAACAAATGTGGGAGCGGGCTTGCTCGCGAATGCGGTGTATCAGTCGCCAGATGCATTGACTGAACCACCGCATTCGCGAGCAAGCCCGCTCCCACATTTTGTTCTGCGGTGTTTGTTATAGGGCGATCGGCTTACGTCCGGCAAACGAATGCGCCAGGGTCCCGCCATCCACCAGTTCCAGCTCGCCACCCAGCGGCACGCCGTGGGCGATGCGCGAGGTAATCAGGCCTTTGTTGGTCAGCAGCTGGGCGATGTAATGGGCCGTCGCTTCGCCTTCCACCGTAGGGTTGGTGGCCAGGATCACCTCGACGAACGTGCCCTGCTCCTCGATCCGCGTCACCAGTTGCGGAATACCAATCGCCTCCGGCCCCAGCCCGTCCAGCGGCGACAGGTGGCCCTTGAGCACAAAGTAGCGCCCGCGGTAACCGGTCTGCTCCACCGCGTAGACATCCATCGGCCCTTCGACCACGCACAGCAGCGTGTCGTCGCGACGCGGGTCGGCGCATTGCGGGCACAGCTCTTCCTCGGTCAGGGTGCGGCACTGGCGGCAGTGGCCGACCCCTTCCATCGCCTGGCTCAGGGCCTGGGCCAGTCGGGAGCCGCCGCTGCGATCACGCTCCAGCAGTTGCAGCGCCATGCGCTGGGCGGTTTTCTGGCCCACACCCGGCAAAGTGCGCAGGGCGTCGATCAGTTGACGAATCAGGGGGCTGAAGCTCATGGGGAAAGGTCCGACAAAACAACGAGACGCGGTTTATACCCGCGCCTCGGATTAGCGTCAAATGCTCAATCTTGTGCGACCCGCACCACCAACTTGCCGAAGTTGCGTCCCTCCAGCAAACCGATAAAGGCTTCAGGTGCCTGCTCCAGGCCTTCCACCACGTCCTCGCGGAACTTGATCTTGCCGTCCCGCACCCACGGCGCCATTGCACTGAGGAATTCCGGTTGGCGGTCGCCATAGTCGTCGAACACGATAAAGCCCTGGATCCGCACACGCTTGGTCAGCAAGGTACGTTGCAACGCCGGCAGCCGGTCGGGACCGCTGGGCGCTTCGTGGGCGTTATAGCCGGCGATCAGGCCACACAAGGGAATGCGCGCCTTGGCATTCAGCAGCGGCACGACCGCGTCGAATACCTTGCCGCCGACGTTTTCAAAGTAGATATCGATGCCCTTGGGGCAGGCCTGGGCAAGCTCCTCGGCAAAGTTGTCGCTCTTGTGATCGACACAGGCATCAAAGCCCAGCTCGTCCACCACATAGCGGCACTTGTCGGCGCCGCCCGCCACACCGACCACCCGCAGGCCCTTGATCTTCGCCACCTGGCCCACCACCGAGCCCACCGCACCGGAAGCGGCCGCCACCACCAGGGTTTCCCCGGACTTGGGCTGGCCGATATCGGTGAGGCCCATATAGGCGGTCATGCCGGGCATACCCAGCACACCCAGGGCCATGGACGGGCTGGCCAGTCCCTTCGGTACCGGGATCAGGTTGCGCCCATCGGAGATGCTGTGGCTCTGCCAGCCGGTGGAACCGACCACCAGGTCACCCACCTCGAACTTCGGATTGCGGGACTGTTCGATGCGGCTGACAGCGCCACCGGTCATCACTTCGTCGATTTCTACCGGCGCAGCGTAGGACGGCGCATCACTCATGCGCCCGCGCATGTAGGGATCCAGGGACAGGTAAAGGGTCTTCAGCAAAACCTGGCCGTCGGCCAGTTCCGGCAGCGCGACGCGCTCCAGGCGAAAGTTTTCCGGCACCGGTGCGCCGTGGGGGCGTGAGACCAGCACAATGCGCTGGTTGAGGGTCAATGCTTCGGACATCAGCGAGGCTCCTTCTATCGGTGATTGAATTCAACGGTATAGGGTGCAGACCCCAACACAGGGTCCAGGGTTCGACAAAACTCTCGCAGTAGCAGTTGTCGAGCGCCAGCCAGGCTACGTTAGCCGCACCGCTGCTTTCATGCCAGACGTGGGACCGAGTCGCTGCCGACGCAGCCTCGCTGGCGCTCGACAGCTGCTACGGGTATGGAAAATAGCCGGCCAAAAAAATGCCAGGCGCGGGGCCTGGCATTTTCGGTGCTGCTTGCCGATCAGAACGGCAGCTTCATACCCGGTGGCAGTTGCATGCCAGCGGTCACGCCGGACATCTTGTCCTGGCTGTTGGCTTCGATCTTGCGCACGGCGTCGTTGACGGCCGCGGCAAACAGCGCCTCGAGCAT
>NZ_AKVH01000022.1:0-6304 GCF_000278565.1 Pseudomonas sp. Ag1 | reverse complement strand
GTCCTGGGCCARGGATGGCCCATGACGGCGGCCCACGGCCCAAAGCCGGAGTGAGGGCACACCGAGCCTAGGCGAGGTGCCGAGTGGTGGGGCAAGAGCGTTTTGCTTACTTTTGCGCTGTTCAAAAGTGAGCCGCTGTAAGAGCGGAACCAATATCAGCCGTTACTAAAAAAACGGATATGTACTCCGAGCCAAAAGCCGGACCAACTTCAACGTCTTCTGTGGTCACTTATGGAAAAGTCAAAGCTTCGCAAAACAGGAATGGCCCTGGCCCTGGCAATCGCCGCCGCCCTGACCATCTACACCGTGCAGGCCCCCGCAGACGCGCCGCAATACCTGACCGCCACCGCCGAACGCAGTGACATCGAAAACGCCGTCCTGGCCACCGGCCTGCTCGAAGGCGTCAAGCAGGTCGATGTCGGCGCCCAGGTTTCCGGCCAACTCAAATCCCTGAAGGTCAAGGTCGGCGACAAGGTCAAGAAGGGCCAATGGCTGGCCGAAATCGACCCGTTGATCCTGCAGAACACCCTGCGCAAAGCCCAGGTCGACGAAGAAAACCTCCAGGCCCAACGCCGCGCTACTGCGGCGCAACTCAAGGAAACCAAATCCGTCTACGAACGCTATCAGGGCCTGCAGGAGGACGAATCCGTGTCCCGCCAGGACTTCGAAACCGCCGAGTCCAATTACGAGGTACAGCGCGCCAACCTGATGTCCCTCGACGCCCAGATCAAAAGCGCCCACATCCAGATCGACACCGCCAAGATCAACCTGGCCTACACCCGCATCGTCGCGCCAATCGACGGCGATGTAGTGGGCATCGTCACCCAGGAAGGCCAGACCGTGATCGCCAGCCAACTGGCACCGGTGCTGCTCAAGCTCGCCGACCTGGACACCATGACCGTCAAGGCCCAAGTCTCCGAAGCGGACGTGATCCACATCAGTCCGGGCCAGCAGGTGTATTTCACCATCCTCGGCGAGGCCGACAAACGCTACTACGCCAAATTGCGCGGTACCGAACCTGCCCCGCAGAATTTCCTCGAAACCCAGACCGCCGGCACCCCCAAGCAAAACACCGCGGTGTTCTACAACGCGCTGTTCGACGTACCCAACCCCGACCACCGCCTGCGCATCGCCATGACCGCCCAGGTGCGCATCGTGCTCGACACCGCCAAGGCCGCACTGACCGTGCCGGTGGCCGCACTCGGCCCGCGCAATGCCGATGGCAGCTTCCCGGTGCGGGTGCTGGACGCCAAGGGCAAGGCCAACACGCGGCAGGTGCAGACGGGCATCAACAACAACGTCAAGGTGCAGATCCTCGATGGCCTGGCCGAAGGCGACAAGGTGGTGATCGGCGACCCATCGCCTGCCGTGGCGGGGGGCTGATTGATGACTCAGCCACTGCTGGAGCTTAAAGGCATCGTGCGCAGTTTCATGGCCGGTGACCGCGAATTCATTGCGCTCAAGGGCATCGACCTGACCATCCACGCCGGGGAAATGGTCGCGATCACCGGGGCCTCGGGTTCGGGTAAATCCACCCTGATGAACATCCTCGGTGGCCTCGACTACGCCACCGCCGGCAGCTACAAGATCAATGGCATCGAAACCCGCACCCTGGGGGATGAGCAACTGGCCGAGCTGCGCCGCGACTACTTCGGTTTTATCTTTCAGCGTTACCACTTGCTCGCGCACCTGAGCGCGTTGCACAACGTGGAAATGCCGGCGATTTATGCCGGTACGCCGGAAACCGCCAGGCATAGCCGCGCCGGGGAATTGCTGGCACGCCTGGGGTTGTCGGGGCATTTGACCCATCGCCCGAGCCAGCTGTCCGGCGGCCAGCAACAGCGCGTGAGTATCGCCCGGGCCTTGATGAACGGCGGCGAAGTGATCCTCGCCGACGAACCCACCGGCGCCCTCGATACCCACAGCGGCAAGGAGGTGATGCGCATCCTGGCCGAGCTGCACGCCGCCGGGCACACGGTGATCATCGTTACCCATGACCCGAAAGTCGCGGCCAATGCCCAGCGGATCATTGAGGTGCGCGATGGCGAGATCGTCAGTGACCGCGCCAATCAGAGTGTCGGCCTCGACCTGCCCACCGAAGCGCCCATCGAGCCCAAGCGCAGCGGTGCGCGCAAGTTGGTGGCGAGCCTCGGGCTGTTCAAGGAGGCCTTCAACATGGCCTGGGTGGCGCTGATTTCCCATCGCATGCGCACCTTGCTGACCATGCTCGGCATTGTCATCGGCATCACCTCGGTGGTGTCGATCTCGGCCATCGGCGAAGGCGCCAAGCGCTATGTGCTCAAGGACATCCAGGCCATTGGCAGTAACACCATTGATATCTTTCCCGGCAAGAGTTTTGGTGACAGCCGTGCGTCAGCCATCGAGACGTTGTTGCCGTCGGATGTGGATGCGCTGAACCAGCTGTATTACGTCGACAGCGCCACGCCGGTGGTGGGGCGCAACCTGTTGCTGCGTTACGGCAATATCGACCTGGACGCCCAGGTCAATGGGGTCAGCGATCGCTATTTCCAGGTCAAGGGCCTGAAGCTCGAAGCCGGAATTACCTTCAGCGAAAGCGACGCCCGGCGCCAGGCCCAGGTGGTGGTGATCGACCACAACGCGCGCCATCGACTGTTCGCGCCAGGCGTGGATCCGCTGGGTCAGGTGATCCTGGTGGGCAACCTGCCCTGTACGGTGATCGGGGTGACGGCCGACAACAAAAACATGTTCGCCGCCAGCAAGGCGTTGAACGTGTGGGTGCCGTACGAGACGGCAGCGGGGCGGCTGTTGGGCCAGCGTCATCTGGACAGCATCACGGTGCGCATCAAGGACGGCCAGCCGAGCAAGGTGGTGGAAGAGAACGTCACCAAGCTGATGTTGCAACGTCACGGCACCAAGGACTTCTTTACCAACAACCTCGACAGCATCATGCAGACGGTGCAGAAAACCAGCCGTTCCCTGGCGTTGCTGCTGTCGTTGATTGCAGTGATTTCGTTGCTGGTGGGCGGCATCGGAGTGATGAATATCATGCTGGTGTCGGTGACCGAACGCACCCGCGAAATCGGGATTCGCATGGCAGTGGGCGCGCGGCAATCGGATATTCGCCAACAGTTCCTGGTGGAAGCGGTGATGGTCTGCCTGATTGGTGGGATGATCGGCATCTCGCTGTCATTCGCCATCGGCTATCTGTTTTCGTTGTTTGTGAAAGAGTGGGAAATGGTGTTTTCCCTGGGCTCGGTGGTGACGGCGTTTGCGTGTTCAACGTTGATCGGGATTGTGTTCGGGTTTGTGCCGGCGCGGAATGCGGCGCGGTTGGATCCGATTGAAGCCCTGGCCCGGGATTAGGCCGGGAAGAGATCAAAAAATGTGGGAGCGGGCTTGCTCGCAAATGCGCTGGATCAGTCACACATGTATTGACTGACACTGCGCATTCGCGAGCAAGCCCGCTCCCACATTTGTTCCTCGGTGTTCTAGAGAGTGGCGTTTTCTTCTGTGGAATACATCCACCGCATCAATGAATGCCGGCCACTGATGCCCATCTTGATCGCTGCCCGCTTGAGGTAGCTCTCGATGGTATTGACCTTCAGTGCCAACTGCTCCGCCAGTTCCGGCGCGGTACGCCCGGCCAGCAGCCCCACGCACACCTCAAGCTCCCGGCTGGACAGGGCCAGCCCCGATTGCGCGAGGCGCTCTTCAAAGCGCCGGCGCAAGGTGTCGATGCCTTGTTGCTGCGGCGCTTCGCTGTCCGGATCGCTGGGTTGCAGGGCGCTGATGTGTTTTTCAACCATCGGCAGCAGCAGGGAGGAGAAGTCTTGCAGGATGATCCGCTCCTGCTGGGAAAAACTTTCGCAGGGGTTGGAGCGATACACCGACAGCACGTAGCTGACGTCATCCTTGCGCCGGGTCAGGTGCAGTTGGGCGGCGGCCTGGGCCTCTGCCTGCCCTGGCAGCGGGTCGGTGTACACCGGGCTGATCCCCGTCATTCGCGAACTGCCTGCCTTGCGCGGTGAACTCACAGGCATTTGGGTGATGTGCGTGGCGTCGACCGCCAGTTGGGTGAGAATCAGGTCATGCAGCATGCGCGGGAAATGCCGGCTGCCGGTGCTGGCGATGACTTTGCCAATGTGGGGGAACAGGTGTGAGTTCATCATTTCATCCATGAGTTTCAATGAGGGCGGCGTACAGGGCAGTGATCTCCATGACTGCCGCCTCGTATGCTAGTACAGGCTTTCGCAAACGGGCCAATGAATGGATCAAATTTTTTGCGGTGCAGGGCGCAACGGGAGAAGCCCGACCTTTTCAGGCCGGGCTATTGATAAACGTCGCGCCTGCCTGTGAATTTACTTCAAGCGTGATGAACGTTGTGTTGCACCGCCCGGGATTTCGGCTTTACGGCACAGGCCTGCAGGGCTTGGGCAACGTCGGCCAGCAGGTCGGCGACATCCTCAAGGCCCGCCGAGAGTCGCACCAGCCCTTCGGAAATCCCGTGGTGGGCGCGCTGCTCCGGGGTGTAGGTGGAGTGGGTCATGCTGGCCGGGTGCTGGGCCAGTGACTCGGCGTCCCCCAGGCTCACGGCCCGGGTGAACAGCTTGAGGGCGTTCATGAAGCGTCGGCCCATGTCGATGCCGCCCTTGAGTTCAAACGCGATCATGCCGCCGGATTGTTTCATCTGCCGCGCGGCCAGTTCGTATTGAGGGAAGGAGCGCAGGCCGGGGTAGGTCACCCATTCCACCAGGGGATGGGCCTGCAAGGCTTCGGCGATGGCCAGGGCGTTGCTGCAATGGCGGTCCATGCGCAGGGCCAGGGTCTTGAGGCCGCGCATCAGCAGGGCGGCGTCCTGGGGTGACATCACCGCACCGGTCAGGTCCTTGAGCCCTTGCAGGCGAATGCGCTGGGCCAGGGCCTGGCTGCTGACGGCGATGCCGGCGGTGATATCGCCGTGGCCACTGAGGTATTTGGTGGCCGAGTGCACCACCACGTCGGCGCCCATTTCCAGCGGGCGTTGCAGGTAGGGCGTGCAGTAGGTGTTGTCCACCACCACGGTGATCCCGGGTTGCCGGTGGGCGATCTCGGCGACGGCGGCGATGTCCACCAGTTGCAGGTTGGGGTTGGCCGGGGTTTCGAAGTAGATCATGCGCGTGGCCGGGTTGATGGCCTCACTCAGGGCGTTCAGGTCGGTGAGGTCGACGTGGCGCACCTTGATGCCGAATTCGCCGATGCCGTGGTGCAGCAGGGCGAAGGTGCAGCCGTAGAGGGTCTGGCTGACGATGATTTCGTCACCGGGGCGCAACAGGGTCCAGAACGTCGCGGCAATCGCGCCCATGCCGGAGCTGAAGGCTACGGCGGCTTCGCCGTTTTCCAGGGTGGCCATGCGCGCTTCCAGCAGGGCCAGGGTGGGGTTGGAGATGCGGGTGTAGAAGTGCCCGCTCTCTTCGCCGGCAAAGCAGGCGGCGCCGTATTCGGCTGTGGGGAAGGCGAAGGTGGCCGATAGATAGATGGGCGGCACGAGGGCGCCGTGGTGGTCTTGAGGGTCGTAGCCGTGGTGGATGGCGCGGGTGGAAAAGCCGAACGTGTTGTGTTTATTTTTCATGGTCGGACGCTCCTTATTTCCTACAATGCTATGCTTATAACGGCGGCCGAACGTTCCATAGTTTGCTGGGAAAAGCCGGTAGATTGGGATGAAAAACAATAAAAACGACGTTTTGAGGCAAGATATGCCCATGCATCTGGATCGGACTGACAAGGCACTTTTAAACGCCTTGCAGGGTAATGCGCGGTTGACGGTGGCGGAGTTGGCGGAGCGGGTGTCGCTGACCACTTCGCCGTGTTGGCGGCGGGTGAAGAACCTTGAGGACAGCGGGGTGATCGGCGGTTATCAGGCGATCCTGTCGCCCAAGGCGCTGGGGTATGGGGTGACGGCGTTTGTCAGCATCATGATGGATACGCACTCCCGGGAAGTTGCCCGGGCGTTTGAGCAAAGGTTGCTGGAGATTCCCGAGATTGTGGCGTGTCATAACGTTTCGGGGCGGTATGATTTTTTGTTGGAAGTGGTGGCGAAGGATCTGGAGTCGTTTGGGGAGTTTGCGCGGGAGGTGTTGCAGGGGTTGCCGTGTGTTAAGGAGATTTACTCGAGTTTTTCTTATAAGTCGGTGCGGCCGTTGCGGGTGATTCCTTTGCCGGAGTGATGGTGTACATATCCGTTTCTTCGGTAACGGCGGATTATGGTTCCGCTCTTACAGCGGGTCACTTTTGGCAAACGCCCCAAAAGTAACCAAAAGGTCTTTGCCCCACCACTCGGTGCCTC
>NZ_AKVH01000021.1:0-4919 GCF_000278565.1 Pseudomonas sp. Ag1 | reverse complement strand
CCTGCGATGGCATCGCCCAGGTGTGTCTGATGTACCGAGTTGTCTGCGTCGCAGGCAAGCCAGCTCCTACAGAAAAGCCGCTCTGCTTCTGCTCTGGTTTCTAACCTGCAGGTCGGCTTTCAGGCCGCCGTGCTCTTGCTACGGATCCCCCCCAGAAACCCCTGGGCCCCCACGTGCGCCGCTTAGGTCACTCCAATGCGTCAGAGTGCGTCGCTTTTAACCCCCCTGCGAAATTGAGCCCCCCGCCTCCCCGCTCAATACTCAACCCATGAAAACAACAAGCCGAGCCTATCAAGCGCTGGGCGCACCGCTTCAGGCCCGCAACACCCTGCAGCCCGGAATAAGCGTGCGTCGCCCCGCCAAGGAAGAGTCAATCGGAACAGTGGAGGCCTTACCACCCTCCCCAGCAGCATGGAATCAATGCTGGCCATAACACTGCCGATCCAACTGACTGCATACAAAAGGACGCACCTGGCATCGACACCAGGCCCACGCCTTGCAAGTCGCTCAACATTTGCACCCACCACCCAGGCAGGAACTCGAAATGAAAAAAGAAATAGAGACGGGTTATGGTTTGACCGGCATTGACTTCAATTCCCTCAGCTTGAAACGACGCTCGTTCCTGCTGGGCGCTGCCGCCTCTGCCGCAGGCTTGTACCTCGGCTCGTTCGTGCCCAGCGCATTTGCCGCCACCACCGGGCACCTGGAAATCCTCGGCTGGGAAGGCGAAACCGGCGACGCCGAACTCGCCGACTGGCGCAAGCAACGCAACGTTACCGTGCGCTCCAGTTATGCCAGCAACCAGGACGACATCACCGCCCGGCTGGCAGGCTCCGATCCGGTGCAGCTCGACCTGACCATGTACGCCTTGGGCTACGAAAAGATCTATCAGGAAATGGGCCTGCTCAAGGCCATCGACACCACGAAGATCCCCAACTATTCCGCCGACAATACCCTCGCGCTGTTCTACAAGGGCAGCCGTTGGTACTGGGACGGCAAGCAATGGGGCATCCCGTTGCTGTGGGGGATGAACACCATCATCTACAACCCCAAGAACGTCAAAAAGCCCACCCAATACACCGACCTGCTGGACCCCAAGCTCAAGGGCAAGTTGACCTTTGTCGATGACGGCACCTCGAACTGGTCGCTGATCGCGACCATCGCCGGCTACGGCGACAAGTACCCCAACCTGACCCGCGCCGAATTCAACGACGCCTTTGAAAAACTCAAGCCGTACCGTGATCAATGCCGCGTGTTCGCGGCTTCGTCGGGTGACGCGGTATCGCTGCTGGTATCGGGTGAAGTGGACGCGGTGTTCTCGGCCTCCGCCAACACCCCGAGCGAAACCATCAAGCGTGGCGTGACCACTGCCCTGTCGGTGCCCAGCGAAGGCGCAGCGCTGTGGTGCGATGCGTTGTTCATCCCGAAAACCGCCAAGGATATTCCCCTGGCCCTGGAGTTCATCAACAAGACCCTGGAGCCCGATACCCAGGCCAAGATGGCAACCACGATGTTCTCCGGCGTGGTCAACCCCAAGGCCGTGCCGCTGCTGCCCGAGGACCTGAGAAACACCTTTGACTACGCGAACCTCGACAGCTTCTTCGAGAAATCCAAACTCTATGGCCAACCGCCCCTGAGCTCCGAAAAGTATGTGACCTATGCGGAATGGATCGATCAGTGGGCGAACTTCAAAGGCTCGT
Source organism: Pseudomonas sp. Ag1 (assembly GCF_000278565.1). Lineage (NCBI taxonomy): Bacteria > Pseudomonadati > Pseudomonadota > Gammaproteobacteria > Pseudomonadales > Pseudomonadaceae > Pseudomonas > Pseudomonas sp. Ag1. Next base: position 3,219 of record NZ_AKVH01000021.1, on the reverse strand, counting down.
TCTAGAGCGCTTGGCACGCCGGCGCTGGCAACCGTGGGGTGGGTGTTCATCAACACGCGCCCCACGGGTCAACGCGCCCTGACTCTCGAATAAAAACGCAAAGGCAACCTCATCATGACCGTAGTCAACAACACCGAGTCCATGCCCCTGGACGACGGCGATTCAAGGGTCGGTAAACACGTGAAGATGGATAAGAGAACCCTCAGCGGGTATTGGCTGGCGTCGCCGCCGTTGCTGTTTCTGGTGGTGTTCTTTCTGGTTCCGTCGGCACTGTTGCTGATTGCCAGTTTCTGGACCGCCAAGACCTTCAGCATGGAGCCCGCCGCCACCCTGGCCAACTATGCCAAGGCCCTGAGCGCCAGCGGGTTTTATGACTCGCTGTGGATCGCCCTGCAAAACGGCTTCTGGACCGCCCTGCTCTCCACCGTGATCAGTGCGCCGGTGGCCTATTACATCGTGTACCGCACACGCTCCAACGCCGTGTTGTACCTGGCGTTGGTGTCGTGGTTTTCCAGTTACCTGGTACGGGTCTACGCATGGCGCTCGATCCTGGGCACCAACGGCGTGATCAACTCCACCCTGCTGCACTTCGGCCTGATCGACCAGCCGCTGGAGTGGCTGGTGTTCAGCAAGTTCGCCGTGGTGCTGACCCTGGTGCACATCATGCTGCCCTTCACCCTGTTGCTGCTGGTGTCGGGCCTGCGGGACATCAAGAAGGACTACCTGGAGGCCGCTGCCGACCTGGGCGCCGGCGGTGTCACCATTCTGTGGCGGGTGATCATGCCGATGGCCCACAAGAGCATCGTCAGCTCGTTCATGTTCACCTTCGTGCTGGCCGCCAGCGACTACGTCACCCCGCAACTGCTGGGCGGCCGGGATGCGATGACCACCGGGCTGGTGATCGCCAACCAGTTCCGCTCGGTAGGTAACTGGCCACTCGGTGCGGCGATGGCTTATCTGCTGTTGATCGTGTTCATGCTGGTGTACGCGTTGCTGCTGGGGGTGTTGCGCGCAGCCAACCTGGCACCCGGCAAGCGTTACCACGACTGACTGCCGCTCATAAAAAAGGTAACTCCCCATGATCCGGTTATTCACTTACGTCTACATGTTGTTCCTCTACGCGCCCATCGCGATTATCGCGCTGTTCAGCTTTCACTCGTCCGCCTCGCTGTCGTTCCCGTTCGAGGGTTTTTCCACGCGCTGGTACGAGGCGCTGTTCAGCAGTTCGGACTTCATGACAGCCCTGACCAACAGTGCGATCGTCGCCGCCGGTTCGGCGATTCTCACCACGCTGCTGGGCACGTTCTCGGCCCTGGCGCTGATGCGCATGAAAGGCCGGGTAAAAGCAGTGTTCGCGTTCATGAACTTCGCCCCCATCGCCTTGCCCGGTTTGTTTTTGGGGATTGCACTGGTGATTTTCTTCTCACTGGTCGGCCTGCCCCGCTCGCTGCTGACGGTGATCATCGGCCACACCCTGTTCACCTTTCCGTTCTTCGTGGAGTCGGTGCGCTCACGGCTGGAGTATTTCGACCTGTCGTTCGAGGAGGCCGCGCGTGACCTCGGCGCCTCGCCCCTCAAAGCGTTCTGGCTGGTGACGCTGCCGATCATCGGGCCAACCATTGCCGGCGCCGCGATCCTCGCGGTGGCGCTGTCGATGGATGAATTCCTGATCACCGTGTTCGTCACCGGCAGCGACACCACGCTGCCCCTCATGATTCTTTCGATGATGCGCCGCGCCGTCAGCCCCACCATCAATGCCGCCTCGGTATTCATGCTGGTGGTGACCATAGCCATCATCGCCATTGCCGGCCTGGTCATGACCTTGCGTCGTCGCCGCCTCGAACTTGAACGTGCTGAAACTGCAGAGTAATCACCATGACCAACAGTATTGAACTGACCGGGATTTCCAAGAGCTACGGCAACCTCACTGCCCTGGGCAAAGTCGACCTCACGGTAAAACGCAACGAGATCCTGACCCTGCTCGGCCCCAGTGGCTGCGGCAAGACCACCCTGATGCGGATCATTGCCGGCTTCGAAGAGCCCACCACCGGCAAAGTGGTGATCGACGGCAAGGACTCCACCGCCCTGGCGCCTGAACACCGCCCGGTGAATATGGTGTTCCAGAAGTACGCGCTGTTCCCGCACCTGGACGTGTTCGACAACGTGGCCTTCGGGTTGCGTTTGAAGAAGAAGCCCAAGGATGAGATCAAGCGTGAAGTGAACAAGGCGCTGGAACTGGTGCAACTGGAAAGCTTCAAGAGCCGCTGGATCTCCGAGCTCAGTGGCGGGCAGGCGCAACGTGTGGCCCTGGCCCGCGCACTGGTGAATCGCCCGGCGGTGTTGCTGCTGGACGAGCCGCTGGCGGCCCTGGACCTGAAGATTCGCCATCACATGCTTAACGAGATCAAGCGCATCCACGAAGAGACTTCCACCACGTTTGTGTATGTGACTCACGACCAGGACGAAGCGATGATCTTGTCGGACCGTGTGGTACTGCTGAACAAGGGTGGCATCGAGCAGATCGGCGGGCCGCAGGAGATGTATTGGTCGCCGCGCACGTTGTTTGCCGCCAGGTTTTTCGGCGATACCAATATCGTCAACGGCACGTATGGGCTCGGTGGCGTGGTCGAATTGCCGTTTGGGCGTTATGCCCATACGGCTAAAAGCGGCGTGGGTGCAGGGCCGGTGAATGTGTCGATCCGGCCTGAAACCATCGGCCTTGAGCCGGCTCTGGGCGCCGCACTGGCCGACGGTGCGTTCGCCGGGAAGGTCAAGGACACTTCGTTTATCGGTAATCGGGTGATCTACCGCGTGGAGGTGGCCGGTGGCACGCTTGATCTCAAATGCCAGCAACTACCGACTCCCGGCAGCCACGCACTGCCGCCGGGTACGAACGTGGCGTTGACCTGCAAACCGGAAAGCTTTGTGGTGATTCCGGTCTGAAGGGGTTGAACATGGGGCCTGGCTGAAGCAGCCGAGGTTCATTTTTACGCTGGATCATGCGCTCTTTCACGGGAGGCTGGTCTGGCGTTTTTTTTGCCCGGGGGGGAAGAGAGTAATGGTCGGTTTTATTGAGCGGGAAGTGGGCCCTCCGGTAAGTCTAGATTTACCGGGGGCCCGTGCCGGGCTGACCATCTCATTAGGGTTCTGCCCCGCCTGTCGGCGCCTCGCTAGGGCTCGGCGTTCCCTCACTCCGGCACCGCGAAGCGGGCCGCCGCG
>NZ_AKVH01000020.1:0-3327 GCF_000278565.1 Pseudomonas sp. Ag1 | reverse complement strand
AAATGAGCTGTTGACAATTAATCATCGGCTCGTATAATGTGTGGAATTGTGAGCGGATAACAATTTCACACAGGAAACAGTATTCATGTCCCCTATACTAGGTTATTGGAAAATTAAGGGCCTTGTGCAACCCACTCGACTTCTTTTGGAATATCTTGAAGAAAAATATGAAGAGCATTTGTATGAGCGCGATGAAGGTGATAAATGGCGAAACAAAAAGTTTGAATTGGGTTTGGAGTTTCCCAATCTTCCTTATTATATTGATGGTGATGTTAAATTAACACAGTCTATGGCCATCATACGTTATATAGCTGACAAGCACAACATGTTGGGTGGTTGTCCAAAAGAGCGTGCAGAGATTTCAATGCTTGAAGGAGCGGTTTTGGATATTAGATACGGTGTTTCGAGAATTGCATATAGTAAAGACTTTGAAACTCTCAAAGTTGATTTTCTTAGCAAGCTACCTGAAATGCTGAAAATGTTCGAAGATCGTTTATGTCATAAAACATATTTAAATGGTGATCATGTAACCCATCCTGACTTCATGTTGTATGACGCTCTTGATGTTGTTTTATACATGGACCCAATGTGCCTGGATGCGTTCCCAAAATTAGTTTGTTTTAAAAAACGTATTGAAGCTATCCCACAAATTGATAAGTACTTGAAATCCAGCAAGTATATAGCATGGCCTTTGCAGGGCTGGCAAGCCACGTTTGGTGGTGGCGACCATCCTCCAAAATCGGATCTGGTTCCGCGTGGATCCCCGGAATTCCCGGGTCGACTCGAGCGGCCGCATCGTGACTGACTGACGATCTGCCTCGCGCGTTTCGGTGATGACGGTGAAAACCTCTGACACATGCAGCTCCCGGAGACGGTCACAGCTTGTCTGTAAGCGGATGCCGGGAGCAGACAAGCCCGTCAGGGCGCGTCAGCGGGTGTTGGCGGGTGTCGGGGCGCAGCCATGACCCAGTCACGTAGCGATAGCGGAGTGTATAATTCTTGAAGACGAAAGGGCCTCGTGATACGCCTATTTTTATAGGTTAATGTCATGATAATAATGGTTTCTTAGACGTCAGGTGGCACTTTTCGGGGAAATGTGCGCGGAACCCCTATTTGTTTATTTTTCTAAATACATTCAAATATGTATCCGCTCATGAGACAATAACCCTGATAAATGCTTCAATAATATTGAAAAAGGAAGAGTATGAGTATTCAACATTTCCGTGTCGCCCTTATTCCCTTTTTTGCGGCATTTTGCCTTCCTGTTTTTGCTCACCCAGAAACGCTGGTGAAAGTAAAAGATGCTGAAGATCAGTTGGGTGCACGAGTGGGTTACATCGAACTGGATCTCAACAGCGGTAAGATCCTTGAGAGTTTTCGCCCCGAAGAACGTTTTCCAATGATGAGCACTTTTAAAGTTCTGCTATGTGGCGCGGTATTATCCCGTATTGACGCCGGGCAAGAGCAACTCGGTCGCCGCATACACTATTCTCAGAATGACTTGGTTGAGTACTCACCAGTCACAGAAAAGCATCTTACGGATGGCATGACAGTAAGAGAATTATGCAGTGCTGCCATAACCATGAGTGATAACACTGCGGCCAACTTACTTCTGACAACGATCGGAGGACCGAAGGAGCTAACCGCTTTTTTGCACAACATGGGGGATCATGTAACTCGCCTTGATCGTTGGGAACCGGAGCTGAATGAAGCCATACCAAACGACGAGCGTGACACCACGATGCCTGTAGCAATGGCAACAACGTTGCGCAAACTATTAACTGGCGAACTACTTACTCTAGCTTCCCGGCAACAATTAATAGACTGGATGGAGGCGGATAAAGTTGCAGGACCACTTCTGCGCTCGGCCCTTCCGGCTGGCTGGTTTATTGCTGATAAATCTGGAGCCGGTGAGCGTGGGTCTCGCGGTATCATTGCAGCACTGGGGCCAGATGGTAAGCCCTCCCGTATCGTAGTTATCTACACGACGGGGAGTCAGGCAACTATGGATGAACGAAATAGACAGATCGCTGAGATAGGTGCCTCACTGATTAAGCATTGGTAACTGTCAGACCAAGTTTACTCATATATACTTTAGATTGATTTAAAACTTCATTTTTAATTTAAAAGGATCTAGGTGAAGATCCTTTTTGATAATCTCATGACCAAAATCCCTTAACGTGAGTTTTCGTTCCACTGAGCGTCAGACCCCGTAGAAAAGATCAAAGGATCTTCTTGAGATCCTTTTTTTCTGCGCGTAATCTGCTGCTTGCAAACAAAAAAACCACCGCTACCAGCGGTGGTTTGTTTGCCGGATCAAGAGCTACCAACTCTTTTTCCGAAGGTAACTGGCTTCAGCAGAGCGCAGATACCAAATACTGTTCTTCTAGTGTAGCCGTAGTTAGGCCACCACTTCAAGAACTCTGTAGCACCGCCTACATACCTCGCTCTGCTAATCCTGTTACCAGTGGCTGCTGCCAGTGGCGATAAGTCGTGTCTTACCGGGTTGGACTCAAGACGATAGTTACCGGATAAGGCGCAGCGGTCGGGCTGAACGGGGGGTTCGTGCACACAGCCCAGCTTGGAGCGAACGACCTACACCGAACTGAGATACCTACAGCGTGAGCTATGAGAAAGCGCCACGCTTCCCGAAGGGAGAAAGGCGGACAGGTATCCGGTAAGCGGCAGGGTCGGAACAGGAGAGCGCACGAGGGAGCTTCCAGGGGGAAACGCCTGGTATCTTTATAGTCCTGTCGGGTTTCGCCACCTCTGACTTGAGCGTCGATTTTTGTGATGCTCGTCAGGGGGGCGGAGCCTATGGAAAAACGCCAGCAACGCGGCCTTTTTACGGTTCCTGGCCTTTTGCTGGATCTTGCTGAAAAACTCGAGCCATCCGGAAGATCTGGCGGCCGCTCTCCCTATAGTGAGTCGTATTACGCCGGATGGATATGGTGTTCAGGCACAAGTGTTAAAGCAGTTGATTTTATTCACTATGATGAAAAAAACAATGAATGGAACCTGCTCCAAGTTAAAAATAGAGATAATACCGAAAACTCATCGAGTAGTAAGATTAGAGATAATACAACAATAAAAAAATGGTTTAGAACTTACTCACAGCGTGATGCTACTAATTGGGACAATTTTCCAGATGAAGTATCATCTAAGAATTTAAATGAAGAAGACTTCAGAGCTTTTGTTAAAAATTATTTGGCAAAAATAATATAATTCGGCTGCAGGGGCGGCCTCGTGATACGCCTATTTTTATAGGTTAATGTCATGATAATAATGGTTTCTTAGACGTCAGGTGGCGCTTTTCGGGGAAATGTG
>NZ_AKVH01000019.1:0-3064 GCF_000278565.1 Pseudomonas sp. Ag1 | reverse complement strand
GTATGGCGGGCGCCCAGTTCAACACGCATGGTCATGTCGTCGAACTGGTGGTTGTAGCCCAGGGCCGCTTTGGCGAACGGCGATTTGTTGGTGAGTTTCATGTCGTAGTCGCCCGAGTCCGGCTCGTAGCGGGTCCAGCTGTAGCCGCCACCCACCAGCACGTCGACGAAGTTGCGCGCATCCAGCGCGGCACGCCAGCCGAGGTCGAGGTCGGCCTGGCCTTCCTTGAGCTTGTTGTCGCTCTTCTCGCCGTACTTGGCTTCGATACCGGCCTGGTAGATAAAGCCGGATTCAGCCGTCAGCTTGTTGCCGAAGTTATAGAACAGGCCGGCTTCAGGCATGTGGTCCTTGTCGCTTTGGCTACCGCCTTCGAGTTTGAAGTCGTTGTAGCTGCCGAGGATCCCGAAGGTGGAAATCGGGTCGGTCGGCGCTGCTGCGAACACCACACCAGGTGCCGCGATCAAGGCCAGGACCGAGGAATTCTTGAGGATCTTTCCGAATAGTTTGGACATCGTTTTACGTCTCCATTGCAGGTGGCAAATTATTCAGGAAACGCTTCGAACCCTCGTTTTGGCGAAAGGTTCGAATTAATTTGCACCTTTTTCGAGGTAAAACGGTTCAGCGAAGGCTCTATATCAAGCGTCTTGGACGGGAGCCAGCAAACGACCGAAAATTGACCGCAACTGCGGATGCTCCGGCAGGCGAATACCAAAGCTGGCCTGCAACAGGTTCAGCAACTCTTCGACGTCCTCGATTGCACGCTTTTCGCTGGCCCGGTCCAGGTAGTGAATCGCGTACTGCCCGTTGTTCAGCGTACGGCGAAATCCCGGGCCAATCAGTGCGACTTTCAGCTGGCCGAGGAACGGCGAATCCGGGTGGGTGGAGACGTACCAGTTACCGATCTCGTAGTCGAAGTGTGACTGCACCTGCAGGTCGAACACATATAAGCCGCGCCACTCACCGGCGACCTGCGCCCACAAGGTGTAGCTGCCCTCGTCCAGGCTCAGGCGATAGGGTTCATGGGCGGTGGCCTGGGTGGCATCGGTGTCCAGTTGCAACGGACTGGTGGGCACCATGCCACCAAAGCCGACATCACTGATGTAACGCACGCCGTCCAGGGTCACCAGGCTCAGCCGATGGGTGCGCGCCGTCAGTGCATCGGGCGGCCCCCCCATCACCACACGGCCGGTAATGCCCCGCGCCTCGAAGCCCAACTCCTGCAACAAGGCCAGGAACAGCTGGTTCAGCTCGTAGCAATAACCACCACGGCCGTCGAACAGGACTTTTTGTTCGACGCTCGGCAAATCGATCGGCACCGGTGCGTGCAGCAGGGTCGACAGGCTTTCAAACGCGAAGGTGCTGACATGGCGCAACTGCAGATCCTGCAGGGTTTGCAGGGTGGGCGGAGGCGGCGTGTCGTAGCCCAGACGTTGCAGGTAGAGGCGGCTGTGGGTCAGCTCTGGCATGACGCAATCCTGGAGTCGGTGGCGAAAGCACCACTAATACCCTGACGGCGGTTATTTGCCAATTGTGGGTTGAATCAAATGCAAGCCCTCAGATGCACAAACTTTCTGAACCTTTCTGAACTGATTTATATCCATTCACTACAAGACAGGGAGGCATCATGAGTACCGCAATGATCTACACCATCCACTACTTGCTACACGGCGAACCAAAAACCTTTGTGGTGCGTGCCGAGGTCATGAACAACGCCGAAGCGTGGCATTGGGCGGCCGTTGACGCCGACATTGCCCACGTGGGGCGGATAGGCCGGCCGGGCCACGAGCGGGTGAAAAAGACCACTCGTCCCTGGGCGGAGAAGTTCGGCATCACCGAGGTGACATGGACAGCCCCGAAACGGCTTGGTTGAGGAATAAAAAGCCCCGCACGACGGCGGGGCTTGTTTCACTTTTTCAGATCACCGAGGGGATCATAGGCCGGCTTCTTGCCGGTTTTTTCTGGCTTGTCCAACGGGGCAATGGCGGGACCTACCGGGTCGACCTGTGGGTCTGCGACGTCCGGGGAATCGGGGTCGAAACCCAATTCGTCCTTGCCGCTGGAATGCTCGGATGAATGCGGGCCGCTTGTACGATTAGTCATAACTACCTCCTTGGCGCGCCGGGTCTACAGCGGGCGGGCCTTGTCGTGCAGGTTTTCCAGGTCTTCCTCGACCTGCTCTTCGTCGTCTTGCCGTTCGGCCGGGTCGTTGGGGCGCAGGGCGTCGTTGTCACGCTCCTCTTCGCCGGGCGTGCGGTCGGGGTTGGGTGTGCCGGGCGGCTGTTGCTGGTACCGGGTCATGATTCACCTCGCTTGGGGGTCGGTTGCCTACAGGGGTTAGAGAAATTGCGCTGATCCATCGTTCAACCTGATTACCGTCACTCCGACGGGTGAAGCATGAGAAGATGCTGGCCGGCGTTATAACCCTACTTGTGCCATGGAGACTGACCCTGGATGTTTGAGCTCAAACCGTGCGACCCGATTGTTTTTCGCCAGCAGACGCGACGCAGTACGTTGATAGTCGCGGGGTTGTTTGTGGTGTTGGCGATGGTGCTTTCCAGCCTGGCGGTGATGCTGTTTGGTGAGCCTGGGGGGGATAATTTTCGCTTTAATGTGGGCGGGGTGTTTGCCGGGGTGTTGATTACCGTAGGGCTGGTGCGGGGGCCGTTCTGGAACCAGGCCTGGTTCGCGCCGGCGGTGTATGGGTGGCAGCTCAAGCGCAGCCTGATGAGTGTGACTAATGTGATGCACAAGGTGACTGACGGGGTGAAGGCGAATGATCCGGTGGCGATCAAGTTGCTGCGGTTTTATCACCTTGGGTTGATGCAGATGCACGAACTGGACGCCAATTCGAGTTCTCAGGCGCAGTTGGTGCGCGAGGTTGATGAGCACCTGGAGAGGATGCGGGGGTTGGGGATTGAGCCTGACCAGACGCGGCTGGATCCGGATTGGGTTGAGGCTGTGAAGGCTCGCTGATTGGGGGGCATATCCGTTATTTGGGTGATGGCTGATATGGGTTCCGCTCTTACAGCGGCTCACTTTTGAACAGCGCAAAAGTAAGCAAAAC
>NZ_AKVH01000018.1:0-2543 GCF_000278565.1 Pseudomonas sp. Ag1 | reverse complement strand
TCTACGTCCAAAGTGGTAATTAATGCCAGATTCCCCTTCAAAGGATCCAAGAGATCAGCTTGCTTGCGAGCCCAGTCGATCCAAGGATTTGCCATTTCTTGATCTGCGATCGGGGCAATTTTCAGCCGATCTTCCACCGCTTTTATGAAGGCTCGTAAGCGCTCGGCTCGTTCCCATCGCTCAGTATGTTTAACGACGCTCAGTCTGAGGCGACGTTGAGTCTCTGTTGTACGGGCTCGTTCAAGACGTCGTCTTTCATCTTCAGCCCATTCACGATTTCTTACCTCCTCTTTCTCTCTGAGGACCTTGATAGAAACTGATGCGGAACTTAAGCCCACCAGGATGCTAGAAAGTTTTTTCTCGAGCGGAGCGGTCTTGGTGTCCTTCCAGTTTTTCCGTTCTCCGTAATCCATCCGCGCTTCGATCTGAAACGTCAATTCGCCAGTTGAGGTCCATTCAAACTGTGGGCTTCGTAGGGACATGAAATTAGGCTCCCATGGAGCACCTGGGCGGCGTTTTGGGGGCGGTGGCGGTGGGATCGGGTGTTTGTCTAATCGCTCCACGAGTCGCACAGATATGGGCTCATCGTTGACCGTGATGACTGTTTTTCCTTCAGCGTTGATCTTCCATGAACAACCTTCAGCCTCACCCTCTTTGATCAATGCATCAAAAAGGATTGCGCAGCGTTCTATCAATGTCGATGAAATCATCACATTCAAGACGCGCTTGCCTGCGTAATCGAGGTAACCGTCCTTGACCTTCGACGTTTTTGCACTCTTTAGCCATTGACTCACTAGCGCGTGAGGCTCGGATAATTGATAGGGGGCTTCAATCGTTCGCCGGACTATAGGTGAGTTCAAGTCAGTGCCAGTCGCGACGAGCGAGTTGTCACGGTCGAGCACTTGGAATCGAACATTGCCTTCGACCTGAGGAGGTTTGGGTTTGCGTTGTCGTTGCTTTTCCGATTTGGCCCAATGGCCACGCCCAGGGAGAGGGATGCCGGCTTTGCGACAAGCTTTGGCGACGGCGACGTCGGAAACACCAATTTCGTGGGCCAGTTTGACCATGGGTGTTTGCCACACTTTTTCGAACAGTTCCTCGACGGTAAAGCTCACGAATGTGTACATGCAGTCGGTCACCTTTGCTCATCGCGAATTTAAGGTCACAACGCCGGTTGTCGCGGATGTTAAGTTCCTGAGAGCGCTGGGTGCAACAACCCTATGAGGGTGTTCGCGTCTATGTTGCCGCGTACGCTGGAAAAGACAACTTCGACTCGTTTGGCGTGTGCTCGTAGGTCGAGGACAGCGCCGCACTGAGTCGATCGCCCAGCAGGTTCCAGGCGTTTTTCTTCTCGTCGGCATAGTCGTGATGCAAGTAGTGGCGTCTCACCCGAGAGCCGGCCAGTACATGATTTTGGCAGCGATCAATGACGTCCAGGCTAACGCCTAAGGCTTGCATCATGGTCGCCCCCGTGCGGCGCAAGTCATGCGGCGTCCAGTCGCCGTTTTGGCCGTCGGCAAGGACCAGGGTATCGTCATGGCACCGTCTGGAGAGGGCCTTGCGGTTTTTGAACCGGGCTTGACGGTCACCCACCTGCTTGCTCACCACTTTCACGTCCACATGTCCGTCATCCTGCTTGTTCGGAAAGCACCACTGGGAGTCTCCCGTCAGGGTTTTGAGCTCTTGAAAGAAATGCAAGGCGAAGGGGGAGAGGAAGACATGGTGGTCCTGTTTTTTGCCACGGGTGCCTTTGACATTTTCGCTGGGGAGGAACCAGGTCTGCTGGTCTAGATCGACATTTTTCCATTCGGCCTGCAGCAACTCGCCAATTCGGCATAGCGTGCCCAGGCTGATCCAGAGCGCAAGCTGTGTTTCCTTCTTTAGCGGTCGAATGCCGTCGTATTTTTGGCCCGCGGGGAGGGCGTCGTAATCGGCGGTCATTTGCTGGAAGCGGTTGTGCAATTCCAACAGCTCAGCCGGGGAAAGGATGCGGCTTCTTTCCGCTTCGTAGTTGGCAGGGATCAATGGGGAGATGTCGACCAGCTCAGTTGGATCGCCCTCGATCAATAAGGCCCGCCAGGGCTGACGCTTTCTGGCCCAGCTGAACATCTGAGTGAGGTCGGCGAAGAAGCTGATGGCTTGCCGGTGAGCGCCGCGGTTGACCACGGTGCGGATCAGCGCCCGAACATCGTGTTCGGACACACTGCTCACCGCTGTCTTGCCAAGTGCCGGGAATAGGTCCTTGTTAAAACGACGCTGTAACTCGGCGTTGCCGTCTTTGCGCGCGACGCCATCCACCAGCCACGCCTTGGCCAGATCCTGGACGGTCAGCGTTAGCGCCTTCGACGTTTTTACTTGTTCGGCCTCTACGTTAGCTGCGGCGTATGCCTGTGCCTTGGCGGTTTTCTTCTGCTCGTTGGGATTGATCTGCTCATCGATGAGCGCCCTAGCCTGGTTGCGGGCCTTGCGGATGTCCGTCAGAGATTTGCGTGGCCAGGACCCGCAGGCGTATTCTTTGTTCTGGTCGCCCCACCGATAGCGAT
>NZ_AKVH01000017.1:0-2211 GCF_000278565.1 Pseudomonas sp. Ag1 | reverse complement strand
ATGCGTCTCCACTGCCATGGCATGCCAGTGTTGCATTGAATCTCAACAGATTCCTTCAGACCAACCATGTAAGGCGTAGATGAAGTTCGCGTCGCGGTAGTGAACCTTGTACCGGGTGTGCCGGCAGTGCTTTGCGTATTGTCGCGTGCTGTTGCACACCACACGAACGTGGCTGCGCTTGTGTCGGACAGACCGCCATTGATGACTGCGGCATTTGTGCTATAGGTGGTGCTACCAGACTGAGTGGACCCGGTGGAGTTACTCCAGCAGAGCATCGTGTCTCGCTTTTTTGTCGACGTGAGATTGAGAATACGCCTGTTTGACGTCTTTCCACCATACTTCTTTCTGCCATAGCCTCTTCGCCGTGGTGAAACCTTGGGACGCCTTGTTGGAGTCCTCTTCTTGGCGTACGTGTACGACCTCTTCTTTCGGTAGTAGCGTGGCATTTTGTTGAGACATGTCTCAAATCCGTTGGGGTTTTGTTGGGGGGGACTGACGTACTTATAGTCCGTGTGAGTCCTGTGTCCTGCTGTATAATATTAGTTTTCAGCAGGAAACAGGAAGACATGCCAAGCCTGTTCTTTTGTGCCCAACACTTTTTACTCACTTACGCTCACACCGAAGGCCGTGATGGCAAACCCCCACTGGACCCCTTTAGAGTTGTTGAGGTCATTGGAGACCTTGGAGGTGAATGCATTGTCGCACGCGAGCTTTACCCAACAGGTGAAGGGTTTCACTACCATGTGTTTGTCTCTTTCGACAGGCGATTTCGAAGTCGAAAGGCTGATGTTTTCGATGTCGACGGTTACCACCCGAATGTTGAGCCAAGTCGAAAGAATGCGGTTGGAGGTTTTGACTATGCGACTAAGGATGGCGAAGTTATCGCTGGAGGTCTCGAACGGCCGGGCGGAATCGGCGGCCGAAGAAGCGCTAATCGAGATGAGGCTGTATGGGGCCAAATCACAACTGCGGAGACTCGCGACGAATTTTGGGGCCTTTGCGACGAGCTGGATCCTAAGTCTCTGGTGTGCAATTTCCCAGCCTTGCAACGATTCGCCGATTGGAAGTTTCGACCGAGAAAGGTACCCTATTCTACACCCGATGGAGTATTTGACCTTGCCGACTATGGAAGTCTTACCGACTGGAGAGATAACGTTTTGTTTGGAGGAACCGGTGGTGAGTCCTCTTTTCCTTTGGGCGGAGCGATTACAGTGGGCTGCGCCCGGCAGAACGCTGCGCTTTGCTTAAGGGTGAGGCGCCTCGCGCCTCCGGGGGCGTCGAAACCCCCATCGTTGCCGGGTTCATGGCTTATGAAGCTAATGTGTGTTGCCTAGGAAGACGAAAGTCCCTCATCTTATTCGGACCTACTAGATTGGGAAAGACTGTGTGGGCCAGATCTTTAGGCAGCCATATGTACATGGGGGGGCTGTTTAGTGCCGGAGAGGCACTAGACAATCCCAAGGCTGACTACGCGGTGCTGGATGATATTGCGGGGGGGATTAAGTTCTTCCCCCGATTTAAAGATTGGTTGGGGTGTCAGATGCAATTTCAGCTGAAGGTCCTTTACAAGGAGCCTAGCTTGTTCAACTGGGGTAGACCCTGCATTTGGTGCAGCAATACTGACCCTAGAACTGGAATGGAACTAGCGGATATTGAGTGGATGGAGGGAAATTGTATTTTTGTGGAGATAACTACTCCTATTTTTCATGCCAATACAGAGTAGACTCTGGTCGGAAAGTCAATTGATCCGTTGTGGCTGAACCTTGCCTTGCCCTAATGAGATCCACTACGTAGTAGTCTCCCATACCTCCTTTACCTTCTGTCGAATAGGCATTGGATATCTCACCTCCTCCTAACTCGTCGTCGTCGTAAACGAGGGTCTTGTTCATTGGGTGATACCTGTTGTACTTGCGGATGAATCCGTCTTCGTTGCCTGACGCAAGGGTGATGGTCTTGTCATATTTAACCGTGACGCGACTGTTATCAGTCTTCGCGGTCATTGGGTCAACCCAATCGCTGGTGTTCTGACCCTTGAACAATTTCACGAAGAAACTGTACTGTGGATCTTGACCGGGTGAACCGGCCAATTGATTGAGCACTCTCATCCATCCATTGGAGCTCTCCAGCGCAGTAGCGAACGAGCTAGTATTTGTCAAAATGGGGCCTTTGTACGTGAAGCAGATGCGTCTCCACTGCCATGGCATGCCAGTG
>NZ_AKVH01000016.1:0-1915 GCF_000278565.1 Pseudomonas sp. Ag1 | reverse complement strand
GGCTGCGATGCCTGGTGGCATCTGGGATGCGTGCTGCGAGGACCCGAGAGCGTTCGGGATGTACATGCGCATCGTCGGCTGGCGGTAGCGATTTGCGGGGTATGGGGGCGCTTTAGCCCCCATGCAAGCAGGGGATAGGCCAATGCTGCTGGTCGGATTCGCGGCTTCCGTACCCGAATCGCGACAGGGCACCCCGCGCCATGCGGGCCATTTCTGCGGTGCACCTTGCGAAAAGTGGTGAACCTGGCTACCTTACGGTGCATCAGCCAGGAGTGCACATGCCTACACAAAACCCGCGTCTCACCATCACCCTGTCTCCGCCTCTGGACGCGGCTATCCGCCGCTTGAGCGAGCTGACAGGGCAGAGCAAGTCCTCCCTCATCGTTGAACTGCTGGACCAAGCCAAGCCCGTCTTGGAACGTATGGCAGAGGTCATTGCACTTGCGCAGACTGCCACCCAGGAAGCCAAAACCCGTATGGCGGCCAACCTGGATGCTGCGCAGTCCAAGCTGGAGGAGCACCTTGGTCTGGTCAACGACCTGTTCGATGAGCAAACCGAGAGCCTCCTGGGGGAGATTGAGCAAGTTCGTCGGCGTAGCGCGAAGGGTGCGTCTGGGCGAGCGGACGGACGCACGGCAGCGCAGCGACGCGCGCCCGCCCGCTCGTCTGGACGCACCTCTCCTGTGAGCACTGCGAAGGGTGCTCAACCCCCCCATGTAACACGGGGGTCGGGATCCCCGGTCACACCCCAGAAACGGAAAGGCAAATCGGCCGCAAAGCCAACACCCACGCGGGTCGGGAGGAAAAATGGCTGAGTTCGATGCGTACTCGGCCACGTCCAGGGCGCTGAAGGTCGAAAAGGCGCTTGGCCTGGTCTGGTTCCCAGGGGGGCAAATCCGGGAGGGGAGGGGCTTTCATGGCTTCGAGAAACGGTGGTCCGTGACCTGTGAGCAGACCAGGGAAGAGGTGGGCTCGGTGAGCAGTGGCGGCACGCACGGGGACCTGGTGATGCTGGAGGTGAAGGGCTTGCGCACGCGGGAGGTGGTGCCGGTCCTGCGCGAGGAAGTCCCGGAACACGCCTGTACGCGGGTAGATGCCTGTGTCGACTTCGATCGCCCTGGTGCCTGGGACGATCTCCTGGGCATCCTGGCCGAGGTCAAGCAGGAGCAGGGCCTCAAGGGTGAGAAGCGAGGGGACTGGGATTTCCCGGAGGATGGTCGGACGATGTACCTGGGTGCCAACAGCAGCCCCGTCCGGTGCCGCCTCTACGAGAAGGGCAAGCAACCAGGCTACCGTTCCGCCTGTCGATGGGACTGGGTTCGCCTGGAGGCCCAGGTAAGGCCCCAGAAAGACGCTAGGAGGGTCTTCAGCACGCTTTCCGCTGACCAGGTGTGGGGTGCATCGGGGTGGACGCGGAAAATCGCGCAGAGGGCCTTCTCGCTCGAAACAGGGGCATTCCCAGCGGCAGGGGTGAAGAAGGACACGGACTTCGCCCAGCGGTGGGAATGGGTCTGTGCCCAGGCTGCGCCGACGCTCCTGGAGGCCATCGAGGTTTTCGGGGACTGGGAGTCGGTACGCCGGAACCTGATCGAGGGTCACAGGGCCAGGCTGGCCGGCAAGAGGGGGTGTTGATGGCCTATCGGCTCAGTATTGGCGGCAAGGTGGTGGGTGAGTTAGAGACCTGGAAAGGCTGCTGGGAGTCTATCGATTGGTCCTATGAGCAGTTTCAGGACAGGTATTCGGGAGTCCTTCGGTACAGGGTCACGGACCTGGATTCTGGCAAGTCGGTGCGGGCTGCGATGCCTGGTGGCATCTGGGATGCGTGCTGCGAGGACCCGAGAGCGTTCGGGATGTACATGCGCATCGTCGGCTGGCGGTAGCGATTTGCGGGGTATGGGGGCGCTTTAGCCCCCAT
>NZ_AKVH01000015.1:0-1756 GCF_000278565.1 Pseudomonas sp. Ag1 | reverse complement strand
GGGGGGGCCGGCCGGGGTTGGTGGCTCCCCGGCCGAGGGGGGGGGCGCAACACGACGCAGCGAGTTACCAAGGACAAATGATGCTATACTTTCACCAGTGCGCGTCTGAACACGCTCAGCGACAGGATGGCCTTCAGGCGTTCCAAACGGGTTTTTCGCCGTTATAGACGGCAAAGGCGTAGGCGCCTACCATTTCGAAGACGTTTATATCGTCCTCGTACTAAAATTGGTACATTGTCTTGCAAACTTACTAAAGTTTCTCACGTCCAGGTTCCGAATACTACTACGACAGTTTGGACTATTAGTTTTAATCCCAAGGACTTTGCTGAATATTTACGTCTTGGCCCAGAATTCGAGAGGTGTAAATTTATGTCCGTCCGAGTACGTGTAATACCATGGCAGAACGTGTCGAATAATTCTACGTCTCAGGTTCCAAATTATTGTATTTTACCTTGGCATCGTCCTCAAGCTGCAAGCGGCGATTTTGAACATTATATGAGCGTTGATAAGGCTCGTTTATATCGCCAAACTCAACGCGGCTATATGTCTTTTGTGCCGTCTACTTTAACTTTTACTGGAGATGTTGCGTCAGCCGAGAAAAAAAATAATTATCAGTATTTATGGAAGCCTACTATAATGTGGAATTCTGAAATTTCTAGTCTGCAACCGAAAATATATTGTGGACTTATTGCGTTTCAAGGAGATCCGTCTATGGAAGGAAGGAATTCGGATTTTAATATAGTAATAGATTGTATGGTTAGGTTTAGCAATCAATCTTTATTGTAATTGTATAAAATGTTTTTTGATTGTAAGGCGTCTTTCGAACGCTACATTGCTGTAGTTACTAAATTTATATAATAAATCAGTATCAATATTTGATGTAATCCAGATGTGTTTGCTTGTGAATTCTTCGAACCCTCCTTTTACCTGTACTTTGTATGGGTATCGGTCCATTATTTTCAGCATTTCGTCATACTTGATCCATCCGTAGAAGTCATCGATGATTACACACGTTTGTTGTCGGTATCCATCCCACCACAGCCCTCTCGGCTTGTAGTAGATTGATGTTGTTGAAATTTTTTCTGCTTCTTCTAAGGCAGTGCGGCTCTTTCCAGTTCCTGGAGGACCCCAGTAGTAATATACGTCTGTTTTGAATCTGCGTGCGCATACCGGACGTAAAATGGATTGTAACTTCTCAATTCCCCGAAAGTAACGGATGTATTCAACAGGGTGTTTGGTGGCAATGTCTTCCAGCGTAGGTGGTACTTCTGATTTTGTGATGGTCTCCACGACTTGCATAAGATCAGATCGTTTTCCTTGTTTGCTTGGAATGCCCGATTCAAAAAAAATGCCTGACTTAGAACAGTATGTTTGGTTATCAATGTCGGATCCATTTGCCTTCTCAATATGGATGCTGTTATCGAGATCCCTTTTGATGGCGTTAAAGCGAGTGGGTTTATGAAGGTTACAGAATCCTTGTAGGTGAAGGGTACCTGTATTCGGACAGATTTCCTCTCCAACAATGCCATATTTGCACTTGTTTTTGATGAACTCTTCACACTTGGTATATGCTTCGAATGGATAGTTATTCCACGTAAAGCAGAAACGCCGTATTTTCGCATTCGCCATTTGGGACGAACTGAAGTCGCGGTATAGTATTACCCGCGACTTCGTCCCACTACTTCGTCCCACTTCTCTCTACAGCCACCACGCCCTCCCCCCGCCGGGGGCCACCGGCCTCGGCCGGCGGGGGGGG
>NZ_AKVH01000014.1:0-1575 GCF_000278565.1 Pseudomonas sp. Ag1 | reverse complement strand
CTCGGTCGCGTCCAGCAGCGGCAATTCCCCGATGCGCCGTTGCGGATCGGCGACGATACCTTGCAGCAGGTTCAGCCAGTGAGCGGCCATACGCTGTGCAGTGCTTGCGTCGAACAGGTCGGTGGCGTAAGTGAGGGTTGCACTGAGCTCGCCGTCGGCGTCCAGGGTGTCGAGGGTCAAGTCGAACTGGGCGGTACGGCTTTCCCACTCCTGGGCCTTGATCACCAGCCCCGGCAGTTGCGGGATGGCTTGGCGGCCGGCGCTCTGGTGGTTGTACAACACCTGGAACAACGGGCTATGGCTCAGGGTGCGCTCAGGGCGCAAGGCTTCGACCAATTGCTCGAACGGTAGGTCCTGATGCGCCTCGGCGCCCAGTGCCGCCGTCTTGACCTGTTGCAGCAGTTCGCTGAAACGCTGCTGCGGATCGACTTCAGCCTTGAGCACCTGGGTATTGACGAAGAACCCGATCAGGCCTTCGGTCTCGACCCGGTTGCGGTTGGCAATCGGTACGCCCACGCGGATGTCCGACTGGCCGCTGTAACGGTGCAGCAGGCCCTGGAACGAAGCCAGCAACAGCATGAACAGGCTGCAACCTTCACCCAGCGCCAGTTGCCGCAGCTGTTGGCCCAATGCCTGTGGTAACTGGACGGCCAGACGGGCGCCGGCAAAGCTCTGGCGTGCCGGTCGCGGACGGTCCGCAGGCAGCTCCAGCAATGGCTGTTCAGCGCCGAGGACGTTGGTCCAGTAAGCCAGCTGCCGCTCACGCTCACCGGCGTCCATCCATTGGCGTTGCCACACCGCGTAATCGGCATACTGGATCGGTAACTCCACCGGTTCAACCGATCCACCCTGGCTATAGGCGGCATAACGCTCAATCAGTTCCTGCACCAGCACCTGCATCGACCAGCCATCGGAGACGATGTGATGCTGGGTCAGCACCAGCACCTGTTCATCGGCGGCCACCTGCAGCAGCCCGACCCGCAGCAGCGGACCGTTCTGCAGGTCGAACGGCCGGCTGATCTGATCGCGAACAAACGCCTGGATCTGCTCGGCCTGGTTGGCCGAGGTCAGGTCGAGAAACTGCGGCGTCAGCAGCGGACCGGACTCGGCATGGATAACCTGGAACGCACGCTCGTCCTTCTGGACAAAGGTCGTGCGCAAACTCTCGTGACGCTGCACCAGTGCGCTTAAGCTGCGTTGCAACGCCTTCAAATCCAGGTGGCCATGAATCCGTAGCGCCGCAGGGATGTGGTACGCCGCACTGGAGGGTTCCATTTGCCAAAGGAACCACTGGCGTTGCTGGGCGTAGGACAAGGGCAACGGTTGATCACGCGGCACCCTTGGAATGCGCGCAGGCATCGCCGCCTGGATTGGCTCAAGCGCAGCCACGCAAGCCTTCAGGCTGGCATTTTCGAACAGCTTGCGCAGTTGCAGGTTCATGCCGAGGTGTTGGCGGATGCGCGACACCATCTGTGTAGCCAGCAATGAATGGCCACCCAGTTCGAAGAAGTTGTCGGTGAGACCAACCCGCTCCAGTTTCAGCACGTCTTGCCAGACGGTTGCGATTTGCTGTTC
>NZ_AKVH01000013.1:0-1448 GCF_000278565.1 Pseudomonas sp. Ag1 | reverse complement strand
GCTTCCGGCTCGTATGTTGTGTGGAATTGTGAGCGGATAACAATTTCACACAGGAAACAGCTATGACCATGATTACGGATTCACTGGCCGTCGTTTTACAACGTCGTGACTGGGAAAACCCTGGCGTTACCCAACTTAATCGCCTTGCAGCACATCCCCCTTTCGCCAGCTGGCGTAATAGCGAAGAGGCCCGCACCGATCGCCCTTCCCAACAGTTGCGCAGCCTGAATGGCGAATGGCGCTTTGCCTGGTTTCCGGCACCAGAAGCGGTGCCGGAAAGCTGGCTGGAGTGCGATCTTCCTGAGGCCGATACTGTCGTCGTCCCCTCAAACTGGCAGATGCACGGTTACGATGCGCCCATCTACACCAACGTGACCTATCCCATTACGGTCAATCCGCCGTTTGTTCCCACGGAGAATCCGACGGGTTGTTACTCGCTCACATTTAATGTTGATGAAAGCTGGCTACAGGAAGGCCAGACGCGAATTATTTTTGATGGCGTTGGAATTAGCTTATCGACTGCACGGTGCACCAATGCTTCTGGCGTCAGGCAGCCATCGGAAGCTGTGGTATGGCTGTGCAGGTCGTAAATCACTGCATAATTCGTGTCGCTCAAGGCGCACTCCCGTTCTGGATAATGTTTTTTGCGCCGACATCATAACGGTTCTGGCAAATATTCTGAAATGAGCTGTTGACAATTAATCATCGGCTCGTATRWTGTGTGGAATTGTGAGCGGATAACAATTTCACACAGGAAACAGCTATGACCATGATTACGCCAAGCTTGCATGCCTGCAGGTCGACTCTAGAGGATCCAGCCGGTTCTGGCGCTGTTCAGCCACAATGCCGCAGACTGGTTCGCAGTGGTCAGGTCATCTATTGTTATCTGTGGTTTTGGTCTGAGGAGGCGTTTGAATCCCCTGCTGAGATACCATTTTCTGGCACCGTCGAAAGGTGCCACCGGGTCTTGTGTCTGGTCAGCTCTAGTTTTAAATTTAGTTATTCTGGAATCTTGGATTACGGCTGTGTGGCCGAATCCGTCTGCACTAATGGTGTAGTGGCCCCATGTGGGTCTCAATTCCATTTTAGCTAATTTAATTCGGTAGTCTTCGAAATTCAGTGTATGTGGGTTTGGCGCTGTTGCTAGGAAGTCTGACAATGAAAAGGTTATGTAGTCAGAATTCCAAATTACTTGGCCAGCGCTAGTGGTTTGTTTCAAAATTTCGAATTTGAATTGGCGTTTGAGTCTGAGAGTGTAAATTCTATTGGTTGAGAAACGGCGTCTGCGGAAGTATCTACGTCGCCTGCGGTATCGCCTGATGTGACGTCGGCGGTAGTATGGGCGGGCATATCTACGTCGTCTAATCTGAAATTTAGCGCATGCGCAGTTAGAGGTGCCCCAACAGGCGGCGGTTAGTATTACCCGCCGCCTGGGGCACCGGGGCACC
>NZ_AKVH01000012.1:0-1382 GCF_000278565.1 Pseudomonas sp. Ag1 | reverse complement strand
TGAGTAAATTCTTGAGTGAATAGGGTTAACAAGGTTAACTTAAGAAAAAATGGCAACAAAGGAGATGGCTTGCTCAGGGTTAACTTACCATCCCTTACATTAGGAAAATCCATAGTAAAGGGTTAACATGGCAAGATGGCAACAAAGACAGGAGGGTAATAATGAGCGAAGCTCCCACTTCGTGGACCCTCCTGTCATTAAGCCATATGTCGGCGACCCTTCGTCGCCTCCTCTCAATCTTGCGACCTCGACTGGGCGGCTTCCGCCGCCGACCAACCTCCGCTTCGCTTCGGTGGCCAGTCTCGCAGCGCGCTGGGTTTTAAATAAAGTCATAGTAGTTGCGGCCAAGGCCTCGAATGTATATGTTAAGCGTTGTTGTTTTTTTTGTGTTGGGTTGGTTACCAACTTTTTATTTTTTTTTGTTTGTTATGGTAAATGCATTCTAACTGCCGTTAATCTGCTTGTTATCAGTGAACTCGATGTCGTAGACAATCTCGACACTGACAGTGACGTAGGTGGTGCCACTGGACCCAAGGTCCGCACACCATACGTTCCAAAAGTAAGTGGCTGCGCCGGTGTTGACATCTGTCGTCAACGTATCATCGTTGACTGAGATGCCAAGATCACGCATCGGAGCATACGTGAGGTAAAGGCTCTTCTGCCCGAAACCGCTGTTACGGGCATTCAATATGGTCGACACACCATGGTTGTCTTCCATATTAGTTTGTGGATCAGAGGATATGCCGGTGGAAGCTCCACCGATAATACCAACGGCAAAACAATTGCCTCCAGTGACAGAGTCAGTGGTGATATTATAGGATACCTTGATCTTTGATCCATGCACCTTGTACTTGTTAAAAACAGCCGTAAGCTGATCAAAGTACATAGGCTGATGACCCGTACCGGTTACATCGGGATCAAAACAGTTTTGAGGGGAGAAAACGTTACGCCCTACTGCGCCCGCATTGGACGAAAGAATAACGTTTTGAACGTAGCGAAGCTTCGTTCTAAATGACTGGCCTAAGCCATATACGCCCATAACTGGACGAACTGTAGCAAGAGTACGAACAGGGCGACCTACTTTGTAGGTCCGCACTGTACGACTCCATGGTCGTTGTGCCTTGACTGACTTACGTCGTCCGGTCACACGTCGCGTACGTACAACACCCATTTTGATGTGTGTTCTACTGAGTAAATTCTTGAGTGAATAGGGTTAACAAGGTTAACTTAAGAAAAAATGGCAACAAAGGAGATGGCTTGCTCAGGGTTAACTTACCATCCCTTACATTAGGAAAATCCATAGTAAAGGGTTAACATGGCAAGATGGCAACAAAGACAGGAGGGTAATAATGAGCGAAGCTCCCACTTCGTGGACCCTCCTG
>NZ_AKVH01000011.1:0-1283 GCF_000278565.1 Pseudomonas sp. Ag1 | reverse complement strand
TACAACCATGCGGTCGCACACCACAGAAGATGCTGGACTATGCGATCAAGGACGGAGACATTGTCGCTGGAGGGCTCAGTCCCATCATCGACGATCCGATTCCGACAGCTGACGATGTCTGGTCTCGAATCGCACATGCACCTACTGTGGACGAGTTTTGGGATCTTGTTCGAGAGTTGGCACCGCGAACGCTGTGCTGCAACTTCAACTCCCTGCGTGCATATGCCGAATGGCACTATCGACCCCCGGCTGTTGAGTATCAACACCCCCCGTCCGTTCGACTTAGCACTGCAGGAGTTCCGGAACTCGATGAATGGGTACGTGACAACCTGTCTGGAACTGGTAAGTCCATAGTCCGTTAACCCTGACCCTAACCCTAACCCTAACCCTAACCATTGACCCTAACCCTAACCCGTCGACCTGACGTCGCGCGACGTCAGGTTGGTAAAAGCAGTGGTCGCTGACTCTATTGGTAGCGGGACGTCCTCGAAGCCTGATCCTGTGGGGTGAGACACGGCTTGGCAAGACTTTGTGGGCACGTTCATTGGGTCGTCACATCTATTGCTGCCTGCAGTTCAACGTCGATGACGTCAAAGCCAACATCGACGACGCGCAGTACGCKGTGTTGGACGACATCCAGGGGAACTTTCAGTTTTTCCCCGCCTACAAGGGCTGGCTTGGCGCGCAGGAATCATTCACAGTCACTGACAAATACCGTGGCAAGACCACCATCACGTGGGGTCGACCCACCATCTGGCTGATGAATGAAGACCCAGAGGAGGTGGGGCACGTGGATCTCAATTGGTTGCGCGGGAATTGTACGATAGTTCATCTCACCCAGTCTCTCATTGCCTAGTCTAGCGTTCATGCCAATAGTATGTTCCCTCCGGTGACCACTGCATCGAAGCATTGCCACCAGCTGCGGGAACTGCGAGGTACACGATGTCGTAAACATACAGATCACCCATTCCAGGCTTCCCTGCAACCGACACGAACGACCCGGGTGCAGGCTGAGCTCCACCCTGCTCATCCTCGTCATAGATCAGGTTTTTTCCGGTGCGATGCCAAAACCGGAAAGTCCGAGAGTACCCACTCTCGTTCCGCGGGTTGAACGTGAAGGTSCGATCGTAGAGCGGGGTAATGCGTGACGTGTCCGATTTAGCCGTGAACTCCGAGGACCAATCAAGGCCCTCGGTTCCATCCCACACGATCCTGCGAATTTCTTGCTGTTGATCACTGGTTGGCTGCGCAATTAACCGAACCATGTCGCATCCCTCCGGGTC
>NZ_AKVH01000010.1:0-617 GCF_000278565.1 Pseudomonas sp. Ag1 | reverse complement strand
AGTGCTGCGGGAAGGTAAGGATAAAAAAGGGTCAAGTCCGTAATCTCGAAAGAGGTTACGGACTTTTTGTTTATGGGGTGGAGGAGGTTCAGACCCTTTTTTTAATGATGATGGTAAGTTGTTGATAATTAGTGCTGCGGGAAGGTAAGGATAAAAAAGGGTCTGAACCTCCTCCACCCCATAAACAAAAAAGTCCGTAACCTCTTTCCCTCTTTCGAGATGACGTTCAGACCCTTTTTTATCCTTACCTTCCCGCAGCACTAATTATCAACAACTTACCATCATCATTAAAAAAAGGGTCTGAACCTCCTCCACCCCATAAACAAAAAGTCCGTAACCTCTTTCGAGATTACGGACTTGACCCTTTTTTTAATGATGATGGTAAGTTGTTGATAATTAGTGCTGCGGGAAGGTAAGGATAAAAAAGGGTCTGAACCTCCTCCACCCCATAAACAAAAAGTCCGTAACCTCTTTCGAGATTACGGACTTGACCCTTTTTTATCCTTACCTTCCCGCAGCACTAATTATCAACAACTTACCATCATCATTAAAAAAAGGGTCAAGTCCGTAATCTCGAAAGAGGTTACGGACTTTTTGTTTATGGAGATCGGAAGAGC
>NZ_AKVH01000009.1:0-609 GCF_000278565.1 Pseudomonas sp. Ag1 | reverse complement strand
ATGGTTTTCCGGCGTAGTTAGCTCGCCGAAAAGTGTCAACCATGTCCCCGTACACCCGTCAACCATGTGTCCGGTCCGTACAAAAAGCGGCAAAGTAACCAAAGCGCTCTGCCCCGCCTGTCGGCGCCTCGCCTAGGCTCGGCGTTCCCTCACTCCGGCATTRCTCCGCGGGCCGCCGCGACGGGCCATCCATGGCCCGGCGCGGCTAAACCGGCGTCCTGCCGGTTTACCCGCTSCGCAATACCTGCGTTCGGCCTCGGGCTTATTGGGGCAGTCAGAGCAAGATCAARATCAAAAGCAAGAGCACGGCGGCCTGAAAGCCGACCTGAGTGTTAAAAGCCARAKCAAARWCCAGAGCGAAAGCAGAGCTGCTTTTCTGTAGGAGCTGGCTTGCCGGCGATGCAGACAMCTCGGTACATCAGACACACCGAGGCGATGCCATCGCAGGCAAGCCAGCTCCYACATKTGRACCGTGCCCGCTTTAGCTTTTGATTTKGCTTTTMAACACTCAAGCCGGCCGGTAGGCCGCTGTGCTCTTGCTKTTGATCTTGATTTTGATCTTAGGCGCCCCGTTAAACCACGCTGGCCGAACGCAGGCTTTGGAGCGTG
>NZ_AKVH01000008.1:0-580 GCF_000278565.1 Pseudomonas sp. Ag1 | reverse complement strand
GGAAAATCGAACGATTTCATCGGTCACTCAAGGCTGAAGTGCTCAACGGCCGCCATTTTCGGACGCTTGCAGAAGCGCAAACAAATCTTGATCAATGGCGAGAGGTTTATAACCATCAACGCCCTCATCAAGCCCTGGATTACAAGGTTCCAATGGACCGATACCGAGAAAGCCCCTGGGCTTATCCGGAGATGCTTTTGGCGTTTGAGTACGGGCCGGACGATTTAAAGGCCAAGGTTTATCACAGCCGATTTAAGTTTCAGAAGCGCTATTTCAGGATCGCCAAAGGCCTGGCCGGACATCACATCGCACTACGTCCCAACACTGAAAGTGACGGGCTATTTGACGTCTATTTCTGCTATCATTTTTTGCGAACGATCGACGTGAAACAGCCTGATTACGGTTCATAATGTGTCAACCATGTCCCCGTACATGTGTCCACCATGTGTCCGGTCCGTACAAAAAGCGGCAAAGTAACCAAARCGCTCTGCCCCGCCTGTCGGCACCTCGCCTAGGCTCGGTGTTCCCTCACTCCGGCATTGCTCCGCGGGCCGCCGCGACGGGCCATCCATGGCCCGGC
>NZ_AKVH01000007.1:0-501 GCF_000278565.1 Pseudomonas sp. Ag1 | reverse complement strand
TGTGATGCTCGTCAGGGGGGCGGAGCCTATGGAAAAACGCCAGCAACGCGGCCTTTTTACGGTTCCTGGCCTTTTGCTGGCCTTTTGCTCACATGTTCTTTCCTGCGTTATCCCCTGATTCTGTGGATAACCGTATTACCGCCTTTGAGTGAGCTGATACCGCTCGCCGCAGCCGAACGACCGAGCGCAGCGAGTCAGTGAGCGAGGAAGCGGAAGAGCGCCCAATACGCAAACCGCCTCTCCCCGCGCGTTGGCCGATTCATTAATGCAGCTGGCACGACAGGTTTCCCGACTGGAAAGCGGGCAGTGAGCGCAACGCAATTAATGTRAGTTAGCTCACTCATTAGGCACCCCAGGCTTTACACTTTATGCTTCCGGCTCGTATGTTGTGTGGAATTGTGAGCGGATAACAATTTCACACAGGAAACAGCTATGACCATGATTACGCCAAGCTATTTAGGTGACACTATAGAATACTCAAGCTTGCATGCCTGCAGGTCG
>NZ_AKVH01000006.1:0-479 GCF_000278565.1 Pseudomonas sp. Ag1 | reverse complement strand
TTGACACAATCAGCAAAAACGAAGAGTTCATCAAAATGACACTGGCGTTGCTGATGGCGCCGGAGTGATGTCGTCTGGGGGACACATGCCGCGCGGCGCCTAATTCCTCCGTGGGCGAAAGTATCCAAACTATCCCGTTGGGTAACTGCCTGAAAAACGCTTCTGCAACTCGACCGCTGTCACCCTCCTCAGACTGCCATTATCTGTTGACAAAAGGCAACAATCGGCCAAAAGCAGACGCTCAGCGATGGGGGCTAAGCGATGTATTTCATCCCATAATAAGCTTCAGAAAGCTTTCAGCCTCAGAACGGTTATGGAACATCAAAGTGAAGGTGCCCAGCGTAAGCAAGCAGCAAGGGGGAGATTCGATTTCTTCGAAAACGATTTTCACAGACGTCCTCCAGTCAAACCTTAATTACGTAGTTACAGGAAGTAGCGGTTTGACCTGCCTTCCATCCTGAAACACCCGATCCTTACCA
>NZ_AKVH01000005.1:0-430 GCF_000278565.1 Pseudomonas sp. Ag1 | reverse complement strand
TTTAGGTGCCAGCGCCGCAAGGTGTAAGAGCTCGGGTCTCTTCTTCCGCACCAAATAAAGTTTCGTGAAGGCCTGCGGGTCGGCGCGAAGCTCAACAAATAGCCTTTTTGACGGGCTTTTTGGTCACGCAATATGGTGGGCGTAGCTCAGTTGGTAGAGCACGGGATTGTGACTCCCGTTGTCGAGGGTTCGATCCCCTTCGTCCACCCCATATTTAAAAAGGCGCCAGATTAATAGTCTGGCGCCTTTGCTTTAAAAGCTTCAAGCGCGGATGTGGTGGAATTGGTAGACACACTGGATTTAGGTTCCAGCGCCGCAAGGTGTAAGAGTTCGAGTCTCTTCATCCGCACCAAATAAAGTTTCGTGAAGGCCTGCGGGTCGGCGCGAAGCTCAACAAATAGCCTTTTTGACGGGCTTTTTGGTCACGCAA
>NZ_AKVH01000004.1:0-429 GCF_000278565.1 Pseudomonas sp. Ag1 | reverse complement strand
AAATCGGCATCCTTGCCGATTTACCCGCTCCACCGTGCCTRCTTGCGGCCATCGTGGTTGACGGGGCCCGCAGATCAAAATCAAAAGCAGATCAAGATCAAARGCACGCAGCCTCGCTGGCGCTCGACARCTGCTACGGGCGGKGTGGCTCTGCTTTTCTGTAGGAGCTGGCTTGCCGGCGATGCAGACAACTCGGTGCATCAGGTACACCCAGTTGATGCTATCGCAGGCAGGCCAGCTCCCACATTTGACCGTGCCCGATTCTGATCTTGCTGTTGCTGTTGCTTCACCACACTCAAGCCGGCCGGTAGGCCGCTGTGCTCTTGCTTTTGATCTTGATTTTGATCTTGATCTTGATCTTGGGCGCCCCGTTAAACCACGCTGGCCGAACGCAGGCTTTGGAGCGTGGGTAACCCGGCAGGACGCCGG
>NZ_AKVH01000003.1:0-392 GCF_000278565.1 Pseudomonas sp. Ag1 | reverse complement strand
AATTCTCTACACTTACCGCAATTTCGGAAACGTAAATGAAAGAAGCGCGCGACTGAAGGCCTGGAATTGGAAAGGCATTGAAATTGTGACGWWCGTCACAATTTCAATGCCTTTCCAATTCCAGGCCTTCAGTCGCGCGCTTCTTTCATTTACRTTTCCGAARTYRTCCATAGCGACCTGGATATGTATCCAGGTCGCTATGGATGAATTCTCTACACTTACCGCAATTTCGGAAACGTAAATGAAAGAAGCGCGCGACTTCCAGGCCTTCAGTCGCGCGCTTCTTTCATTTACATTTCCGAAATCATCCATAGCGACCTGGATATGTATCCAGGTCGCTATGGATGAATTCTCTACACTTACCGCAATTTCGGCAACGTAAATGAAAGAAG
>NZ_AKVH01000002.1:0-382 GCF_000278565.1 Pseudomonas sp. Ag1 | reverse complement strand
AATGTATGATGAATGGTAACAAATAATAATAGAGTTTACTTAAACTACAACTATTATGTTGGTTACTAATTATCAGGATGATAATAATGAAATTCCATAATGAATGGAATAATGTATGATGAATGGTAACAAATAATAATAGAGTTTACTTAAACTACAACTATTATGTTGGTTACTAATTATCAGGATGATAATAATGAAATTCCATAATGAATGGAATAATGTATGATGAATGGTAACAAATAATAATAGAGTTTACTTAAACTACAACTATTATGTTGGTTACTAATTATCAGGATGATAATAATGAAATTCCATAATGAATGGAATAATGTATGATGAATGGTAACAAATAATAATAGAGTTTACTTAAACTACAACT
>NZ_AKVH01000001.1:0-371 GCF_000278565.1 Pseudomonas sp. Ag1 | reverse complement strand
TAAATCGGCATCCTTGCCGATTTACCCGCTCCACCGTGCCTACTTGCGGCCATCGTGGTTGACGGGGCCCGCAGATCAAAATCAGAGCACAGCGGCCTACCGGCCGGCTTGAGTGTTAAAAGCMARATCAAARRCCAGAGCGAAARCAGAGCTGCTYTTCTGTAGGAGCTGGCTTGCCGGCGATGGCAKCACCTCGGTCTTCCAGACACACCGAGGTGATGCCATCGCAGGCAAGCCAGCTCCCACATTTGAACCGTGCCCGCTTTAGCTTTTGATTTAGCTTTTAACACTCAAGCCGGCTTTCAGGCCGCTGTGCTCTTGCTTTTGATCTTGATTTTGATCTTAGGCGCCCCGTTAAACCACGCTGGCCG